>DAIDHC010000063.1 GCA_027452065.1 Bryobacterales bacterium | reverse complement strand
GTGTCTGGACGCGAAAACACAGAGCGTTTAGGCCGCATATCTCCCCACGACGAAGCCGTATCGGCCTCCCTATAAGCCCCAGAACCTACTGGCAAGAGATACGGTCTTCCGAAAACCTACTTTTTCAGGGGCCTGCTAGAGCATGCCCAACTGGGGTGAGGTGCTCTCGGAGGTTCAGGCGCTCCAGGCTCGCGGCGTCGGGGCGATTGACGTAATTCGCAGGAAATATATCTCGGAGCTGATGGCGCACGTCGGGCGAAACGTCATTGCGTACTATTCCGCGTTTCTCTCCAAGCCGGACATCCAGTCTGACATCAACGACGAGGACAAGAATGGCTTCATGATGGCCATTCACGGCCTCGATCGTTCGATCGGACTCGACCTGATTCTGCACACTCCTGGGGGCGGGATTGCGGCGACGCAGTCGATCATCCTGTACCTGCAGAAGATGTTCCGGTCCGATATTCGGATCGTTGTGCCTCAGATTGCGATGTCGGCGGGGCCATTATGGCGTGCTGCGGCCAGGAGATCTGGATGTCAGAGAAACATTCCAACCTCGGGCCGATAGACCCTCATCTCAATGGATTCCCGGCCTACGGTGTGATCCAGGAATTCAAACGGGCGGTCGAGGAAATCGAGGCCAACCCGAGTGCGATACCCGTGTGGCAGGCGATCATCGGGCAGTATCCACCGACCTACCTTAGCCAATGTGAGAATGCGATTAAGTGGTCAAACCGGTTCGTAACAAATCAGCTCCGCACGGTAATGTTTAAGGGCAGGCCCGGAGCATCGAGGAAGGCGAGGGAAGTCGTCCGGCGGCTGACTGATTACACCGGAAACAAGACCCACGACCGGCACATTGACTTCGACGAGTGCAAGCGAATCGGTCTCAATGTCAAGGCGATCGAGCAGGACCAAAGGCTTCAGGATCTCGTGCTCACGGTGCATCACTGCTACATGCACAGCCTGATGAACACGCCCGCCTACAAGATTATCGAAAATAGCCGGGGCGCGGCCTTTGTGAAACAGATCATGGTTGCACAGCGAGTGTAGAAATAGCTGAGGCCGGTCCGCGGGCGGTTCTAGCCGTCTGGGATTGCGGCGGGCGGGGTTGAGGATGGCGTTTGCGCTGCCGGAGGGGGTCAGGAGATGATGCCTTTGCGGACGGCGTAGAGGATGAGCTCGGGGAGGCTGTGGAGGTTGAGCTTCTGCATGATGTTGCCGCGGTGGGTTTCGACTGTGTAGGGGCTGAGGTTGAGGACGGCGGCGACATCCTTGGAGGAGCGGCCTTCGGCGAGGAGCTGGAAGATTTCGCGCTCGCGCATGGTTAAGAGCTCGTAGCTGTCTTCACCGCCGCGCTGTTGTAGTTGGCGGATGTAGTCGTCGATCAACATGCGGCTGATGGCGGGGCTGAAGAAGGCCTTGCCTTCGCTGACGGCGCGGATGGCGTGGACGAGGTCGCTTTCGGCGGAGTCCTTGAGGAGGTAGCCGCGGGCGCCGGCCTTGAGGGCGCGGAGGAGATAGCTTTCGTCGGAGTGCATGCTGAGGACGACGGCGGCGATTTTGGGGAAGCGGGCGGAGATCTGGCTGACGGCGTCGATGCCGTTCAGTACCGGCATGGCGACATCCATGACGACGACATCGGGGTTGAGGGCGGCGGCGGCGTCGATGGCTTCACGGCCGTTGGCGGCTTCGCCGACGACCTGGAAGCCGGGGTTGCGTTCGAGCAGGAGGCGGAGTCCGGTGCGCATGACGGTGTGGTCGTCGGCGAGGAGGATTCGGATGGGGTTCATGAGAAAGAATTTTCAGGCGAGGGCGTTGGCGGGGGTGGGGGCGGGAGCGGGCTGGGAGAGCGGAAGAACGACGGCGAGGAGGGTGCCGCGGCCGGGCTCGGACTCGATCTGGAGGGAGCCGCCGAGGTGGGCGACGCGCTCTTCGATGCCGATCAAGCCGAGGCCGCGTTCGAGTTTGGGCTGAAAGCCCTTGCCGTCGTCCTGAACGGTGAGCAGGAGGGAGCCGCGCTCCTGGCGGACGGTGATGCGGACGGTGTGGGCTTCGGCGTGGCGGGTGCAGTTGTGAAGGGCTTCCTGGACGATGCGGTAGATGCTGGTTTTGTGCTCTTCGGAGAGGTCGTCGGGGACGCCGTCGGCGGCGACGTTGATGCGCATACCGGTGCGTTTGGCGACCTCGCGGGCCTGCCACTGGAGGGCGGGGATGAGGCCGAGATCGTCGAGCATGGAGGGACGGAGGAGGAGGGCCATGTTGCGAACGTCGGCGACGGTGGTTTCGGCGAGCTTGCGGATGGCGGCGATGTGGCCTTCGAGAGCGGGGGCGATGGGGGCGGGGATGGCGGCGGAGAGATTGCCGAGGCTGAGGAGGAGGGCGGAGAGGGATTGGCCGACCTGATCGTGCAGCTCGCGGGAGATGGCGCGGCGCTCGGATTCCTGGGCGGCGACGAGGCGGGCGGAGAGTTCCTTGAGCTCCTCGCGGGCGTGGGCGATCTCGTGGAAGCGGGCGGCGGACTCGGTTTCAAGGGTGAGGAGGCGGTGCATGCTGAAGGCGGCGAGGGCGAGGCCGAGGGCGAGGGTGCCGGCGAGAGTGAGGCCGAGACGCATGCGGAAGCCGGCGAAGAGGGCGGCGACCTGGTCGTCGCCGGCGGTGAGCTGCTGTTCATTGATGAAGGCGATCTGGTCGGCGATGCTGAGCATGGCGGTGCGGCGGGGAAAGACTTCCTGGCTGAGGAAATAGTAGCCGCGGTCGCGGCGCTGTTCCGCGCTCCAGGCGAGAGCGGGCTCGAGGAGGCTCCAGTATTCGTCGAGCTCGCGGCGGAGGGAGAGGAAGGGAGTGATTTCGTGGGCGCCGGCGAGGAGGCGGTAGGCGTCGAGGGCGGAGTTCATTTCCGAGCGGGTGCGGTCGAGGCTGAGGCGGTGGCTTTCGGCGCGATCGGGTTGAGGTTCGAGTATGTAGTCGCGGACGTAGGTGCCGGAGAGGTAGAGGTCGGAGCGGATCTGATTGAGGAGGCGGTTGCGGCCGAGGAAGTTGCGGCGGATAAGATCGTTGCGGGCCTGGATTTGGCGGAGGACTTCGATGGCGTCGAAGCCGGCGCCGGCCATGAGGAGGAGGAGGCCGCCGAAGCCGAGGGTGAGAAGGATGCGGGTGCGGGCGCGGGACTGGGAGCGGAGGAAGGGAACATCGCGGCGTGGCATGGCGGAAAGAGGGAGCGGGACGAAAGGGGCTCCGATCTCACTATAAACCGGCGCGGCGCGGGCGGTGGGTTTTCCGTGGGCGCGGGCGAGGGGAATAAACCGAGCGGTCCAGTTCCAGATAGAATGACGGCGGGGAGGTAGTGGAAGATTATGGATTCTTCGTCGAGCCAACCAACGCGCCGGTCGTTCCTGGCCGTGCCCGCCGCCGCGGCGGCGTATCAGATGATTCGTCCCGGGGAGGCGCGGGGCGCCGGATCGGAGAAGCTGAAGATCGGGCTGATCGGCTGCGGGGGGCGGGGGACGCAGGCCATCGTGGACAACATGCAGGGGGATGGGGGGACCGAGGTTGTCGCCATGGCCGACCTGTTTGAGGATCACCTGGAGGGGAGCCTGCGGACGCTGCGCTCGCGCGCGGACATGCAGCCGTATCAGGACCGGATACAGGTTTCACCGGAGATGAGGTTCACGGGCTTCGATGCGTACCAGAAGCTGATCGCCTCGCCGGTGGATGTTGTGTTTCTGGCGACGCCTCCGGGGTGGCGGCCGATACACTTCGAGGCGGTGATCGAAGCCAACAAGCACGTGTTTTGCGAGAAGCCGTTCGGCACCGATCCGGTGAACGTAAGGCGATTCATGGCGGCGGCGAAGAAATCGGAGGAGAAGAAGCTGACGGTGGTGTCGGGGGCGCAGCGGCGGAGCGATCCGTTTTATCTGGAACAGATGGACAAGCTGCACCAGGGCGATCTGGGGAAGGTGATCGCGCTGAACGCGTACTGGGTGGGCACGCCGGTGATCCAGCAGAAGGACGGACGGAAGCCGGCGTGGGGGGATTTTGAGTGGCAGCACCGGAACTGGTACTCGAACTTATGGCTGTGCGGGGATCAGATTGTGGAGCAGCACTTACATAACATCGACGCGTGCAACTGGATCATGGGCACGCATCCGGTGCGCTGCTGGGGCAGCGGCGGGGCGGCGTGGCGGCCGAAGGGCACGGAGATTTACGGCAACATCTACGACCACTTCGCGGTGGACTACGAGTATGCCAGCGGCGTGCGGATGTCGAGTTACTGCCGGCAGTACGAGCATAGCTACCAGAGAGTAAATGAGATCGTAACTACGGACCGGGACCGGATGACGTGGACGCAGACCAAGGGCGCGCCGGGATACCGGAACGAGCACACCAAGCTGATGAAGTCGATCCGGGGCGAAGGGCCTTACGTGAACGAGGCGATGACGGTGGCCGAGAGCACGATGACTTGCATTATGGGGCGGGAAGCGGCGTACTCGGGGCAGTTGATCACCTGGGACATGATCATGGACTCGCAGCAGAACCTGTTTCCGAAGGGCGACTACAACTACGACATGAAATGGCAGGGGACGGCGTTCCCGGTACCGGGCGAGTATAAGTTCATATAATCAGAATCCCGATCGGTGAATGGAGTGTCGAGCGGCGCGCCGGAGCACTTAGTGTGCGCGGGGCTCTTAGAATGAAAGTATGAGTGTGCGATGGCGGGCGGGCGGCGCGGCGATGGCATTGGTGATGGCGGCCGGGCTGAAGGGGGACACGGCGGCGTTCGACCTGGCGGGGCCGGCGGTGGAAGTGAAAGTGACGCGCGGAGGCAGGACACTGCCGGTGGCGGAGGCGCCGGAGCTGGAGGCGGGGGACAGGGTGTGGCTGCGGCCGGTGATGCCGGAGGGGCAGTCGGCGCGGTATCTGCTGGTGACGGTGTTTTTGCAGGGGCCGACGAATCCGCCGCCGGAGGACTGGTTCACGCGCGCGGAATGCTGGAACAAGGAGGTGCGGGCGCACGGAGTTACGGTGACGGTGCCGGAGGGGGCGCAGCAGGCGCTGTTGTTTCTGGCGCCGGAGACGGGGGGAGATTTCCGGACGCTGCGGGCGACGGTGCGGGGAAAGCCGGGAGTGTTCGTGCGGGTGTCGCAGGATCTGAACCAGGCCAGCCGGGACCGGATGCGGCTGAACCGGTATCTGAGCGAGCTGAAGAAGGGCGCGGGCGAGGACGAGAAGGCGCTGCACGAGAGGGCGGTGCTGACGGCGCGGAGCCTGAACATCAAGCTGGACTCGCAGTGCTTCGATAAACCGAGCGAGCAGCAGGCGCCGTGCCTGATGCAGAACCTGGACCAGATGGTGCTGGACGACGGGCAGCATCAGACGATGGTGGCGTCGCTGACCTCAGGGGCGGCGTCGGACCTGATAACGCAGTTGACGGTGACGCCGACGGCGGGGGCGGGATATTTCAGCCCGTACGTGGGGGCGTTCATCGACCTGGCGCGGCTGCTGGACAGCTTCCGGACGGCGCAGTATCAGTATTCGCCGGCGCTGGGGCTGGCGGAGGGGGACAAGCTGGGGCTGAGGTTGAACAACGCTCCGTCGTTCCGGAAGCCGGAGACGGTGCTGGCGGCGGCGCTGCCGCCGGTGGGGGACCGGGGGCTACCGGTGATGCGGGCGCCGGAGGGCAAGCGGGAGTACTGCATGGACAAGCCGGAGCTGGTGCTGCCGGTGGAGGGAGCGCCGCTGGTGTATGGGACGGAGATGGGACACGACTTCATGCTGCGGGTGCAGATGAAAACGGGGCAGACGGTGGAGCTGCCGGCGAAGCCGGAGCCGGGCAAGGGAGGGTTTGCGATTGACACGAAGGGGCTGCCGGGCGGGGGAGTGGACGCGGGCGTCGGCGGGGTGCTGAAAGGAAGCTGGGGATACGAGGAGTTTGAAGGGCCGAGCTTCCGGCTGCGGAGCGCGCAGGCGGGAGGGTGGACGGTGAAGGACAAGACGGCGCTGGTGGTGGGGCGGACGGACACGCTGCGGCTGGAGGGGGCGGGGGCGGCGTGCGTGGAGAGGGTGGAGCTGAAGGACGGGGCGGGGAAGGCGATCGGCACGACGTGGAGGGCGGCGGAGGGCGAGGGGATTGATGTGGAGGCGAAGCTGAAGGACATGGCGCCGGGGCCGGTGACGGTGGAGGTGAAGCAGTACGGGCTGAAGGAAGCCGATGAGGTGCGTCTGCGGGCGTATGCGGAGGCGGGGAAGCTGAAGCAGTTCACGCTGCACGCGGGGGACAGGGTGGGGGTGCTGGAGGGTACGCGGCTGGACGAGGTGGCGCGGCTGGAGTTGAAGGGAGTAGAGTTCCGGCCGGGTGTTCTGGAGCGGGTGGGGGGCGAGGATGAACTGAAGATGGCGGCGGAGGGGACGGCGGGAGGACTGGGGCCGGAGACGGGGCTGACGGCACAGGCGACGCTGAAGGACGGGCGGACGGAAGAGGCGCCGGCGGTTGTGGGCGAGGCGCGGCCGAGGTTGAAGCTGTTGAGCAAGAGCGTGGACCGAGCGGGAGCGGGGCAGGCGATCCGGCTGGGGGACAGCGAGGAGTTGCCGCTGAGCGGGAAGCTGACGTTTTTCGTGAAGTCGGAGGGGGCGCCGTTTGCGCGGACGGAGAAGATTGAAGTGGGGACAGAGGACGGGGCGCTGCGGGTGATGCTGGGAGTGGGCGACGGGAGCCTGGTGATGCAGGACGCCTCGACGGTGAGGGGAGTGCTGGACCCGATGAAGAGCTTTGGGGCGTCGGGATTCGGGCCGCTGCGGTTCCGGGCGGTGCGAGGGGATGGAGTGGAAGGGGAGTGGCAGGGGCTGGCGACGCTGGTGCGGCTGCCGGAGTTGAAGGAAGTGCGGTGTCCGGACAGCGCGGACAAGCCGTGCGAGCTGGTGGGGACGGAGCTGTTTCTGATCGACTCGGTGGCGGCCGATCCGCGGTTTCAGACCGCGGTGGCGGTGCCGGAGGGGTTCAGCGGGACGAGCCTGAGCGTGCCGCGGCCGAACGGGACGCTGCTGTATCTCAAGTTGCGGGACGACGCGGCGGCGGTGAACACGGCGGTGCTGGCGGTGCTGCCGGAGCCTTGAGGGGCGGCTATTTGAACGAGACGGTGACGGTGTTGGCGGGGAGGCCGTCGATTAAGAGCGTGATGGGGACAGAGCCGGCGCCGGCGAGCGAGGTGGGGATTTTGAGATTCACCTGATCCATGCCTTCGTACTGGGGCTGGGCGCCGGCGTAGGTGATGGGGGTGTTGGCGGGGCCGACGGCGGCGCCGAGCGAGCCGGAGCCGCCGTTGTTGCGGATGCCGGTGCCGTAGAGTTCGAGGAAAGCGCCGTTGGGGGCGTTGGAGAGATCGAGCGGGTTGGCGGTGCAGGAGCCGTTGGAGCAGGCGAAGGCGGGCTGGACGGATTTATTGTTGTTCCCATCGATGGTGACGAGGAAGGCGGAGGCGACGCCTGAGCCATTGGCCTTGGCGGAAAACAGGGCGGGGGCGGTGGGGACGATGGTGGTGGTGGCGGAGGCGATGAGGCTGGTGCCGGCGATGACGCTGACGATGGCCGGGCCGGGGGCGACGGCGGATGGCACGACGAAGTTGATCTGGCCGGGGGCGACGAAGTAGAGATTGGCGAAGTAACTCTGGCCGGAGGAGTCCTGGATTTCGACCTGGCGGTTTCCGAGGGTGTTGGGAAGCTGGGCGGTGGGGGCGGGGTAGACGCCGCCGGCGAGATTCTGGCCGAAGATGCTGGCGATGGAGCCGATGGCGATGCCGGAAGAATCGTAGCTGGCGCCGGAGACGACGGGACCGGAATGGAGCGGGCCGACGGCGAAGGTGCTCTTCATGAGGAAGGTTTCGTAGGGGTTCCAGGTGGACATCGTGTAGTAGATGGAGACCGAGCCGTCGGAGTTGACGGTGGGGCGGTCGATCTGGTCGGGGCTGTAGGGGAAGCCGGTGTCGCCGCTGTTGAGGTTGGCGACGGTGCCGTCGGATCTATAGATGGTGACCAGAGGGGAAGTGCGGGCGATGGGGCTGGAGCCGGAGCGGTGGATGAGCTTGGGGCCCCAGCCGGAGTTGGGATCGAAGATGAGGGTGGTGTTGGTCCAGGGGCCCCAGGGGGTGGCGGAGTAGGCGGCCTGGACGTTGCCCCACATGAGGACGAAGCGGCGGAGGGTGTTGTTCCAGAGGACGGAGTGGTTGCCGATGTTGGGGGCGGCGGAGATGGGGAAGAGGGGAGTGGCGAGGCTCTCGTTGGAGGTCCACTGGTTGGAGCCGTTCTGGCCGGAATAGTAATACCAGCTTGCGGTGCCGGCCTCGGCGTTGGCGATGTCGAAGGCGGCGAGATAGAGATTGCTGCGGTTGTATTCCCAGGAGCTGCCGAAGACGAAGACGACCTGCTGGGCGGACTGGAGAGCGGGCGGGAGGCTGGGGAGAAAGCCGGCGGAGGCGATGGTGGCGTGATCGAGGACGCTGACGGGGTTGAACATGAACTTGCCGTAGTCGTTGTACTCGGAGGGAGGGTTGCTGGGGTTGGCGATAGTGGGATGGAAGGAAACCTGGAAGAGCTTGGTGAAGGTGGGGGGTGAGCTATTGGAGAAGGCGGAGGTGGGTTCGTTGGCCTTGGCGAGGATGGACTCGAGAGCGAAGTGGGGTCCGACGCCGGGGATCTGGACCTGGACGATGTAGAACATGTAGAGCGTGCCGTTGAGATCGAAGGCGCCGCTGGGGGTTTCGTCGGGGCCGGTGGCTTCACCGGCGGTGAGGCCGTAGATGGTGGTGGTTTGGAACTTGTGACTGGTGGGGCCGGCGTTGGGGTTGAGATAGGTTTGGAGGACGGGGCAGGCGCCGTAGCTGACCGACGGCTTCTGGATGCCGGTGGAAAGTTGGGCATCGACGTCGCCGATGTAGTGGCACTGGCTGAGGTCGGTGTTGGGGATGAAGCTGATGTTGTCGTCGCCGCCGGAGCCGGAGCTGAGGACAAGTTGGCCGCTGGAGTTGGTGTAGGTGCTGAGTGTGTCGCCGTAGAGGAGGAGGATTTTGTCGGAGTAGACGACGGGGTAGCCGAGGTCACAGCCGAACAGGCCGGACCGGCTGGTGGTGCGGCTGAGGGTGTAGTCGTAAAAATAAGTGCCGCTCGAGAAGATCTGGAAGGATTCTCCGCTGAGTTGTTCGAGGGGTGTGGTGCTGTTGGGCTGGAAGATTACGCTTTGGGCGAAGAGAGTGGGGACGAGAAAGACGGCAAAAATGGGGGCGAAACGGGCGTTCGGCATGGGAATGCGCATTGCTCCTCTCGATCGGATTCGGGAGCCCGGGCGGGACGGGCGCGATTGACACGGGCCGGATGGCCAGCGGCTGCGCGGGCGAGGCCACGCGTCCAGGACGCAACCTCATTATAGCGAAGCGGAGCGGGGCAGGAAGCGGGAGAGCCAGCCGAGGAGAGCGCCGGAGGCGAGGCTGGCGGCGAAGAGGGCGGTGTGCCAGACGGCGGTATGGGGGATGGTGAGGACGGGGCAGTAGAGTTCCTGGGCGCAGACACCGGCGAGGCCGGCGACGGCTCCGATGGCGGCGCCGGTGGAGACGGGTCCGACGATGAAGCCGCGGCGGGCGATGAACCAGGCCAGGAGCGCGGCGGGGGCGGCACAGGAGAGGCCGTAGCGGAAGCAGGTGACGCCGGCATGAAAGAAGTGGGCGGGGTTGTAGTCGTGGAGGAGGGCGAAGAAGAGGATTTCGAGGGCGGCGATGCCGGCGAGCAGGAGGGTGGGGGCGGAGAGGGAGGGGGCGGCGGGGCGCATGTCGCGGGCGGCGGCGAAGGAGGCGGCGAGGGCGAGGGCGGCGAGGAGGGCGAAGACGGCGAGGCGCTGCCAAGGGGCGAGGGCAAAGTAACCGGCGGCGCCGAAGCGGGCGGCGCCGAGGGCGGCAGCGGCGGCGAAGACGGCGAAGAAGAGGACGGTGAGAACGGAGGTGGAAGCGAGAGGGCGCACGGGGGCGAGAGCGGGCGGGAGGGTTTTGCGGAGGCGGGTGAGGAGTTGGGGGTCGAGGGGCTCGGCGGGGGCGGCGCCGGCGGAAACGAGCGCGCGGCAGGCGGGGCAGGAGGCGAGATGGTGAAGCGCGGCCTGGGGGAGCGGGGCTCCGGGAGCGGCAACGAGGAGGTCGTCCAATTCGCGGCAGGTCATGGGGCGGGTTCTCCGGCGGGCGCACAGGCGAGGAGGGCGCGGAGTTTTTCGTAGGCGCGATGGGCTTTCTGTTTGACCGAGCCGATGCTGGAGGAGGTGGCGCGGGCTACTTCCTCGAGGCTGAGGCCGGAGAGTTTGAGCATGCAGACAACCTCGCGCTGGCTGTCGGGGAGTTGGGCGAGGAGGGCATGGAGGTCGGGCGCGGCGCCGGGCGAGGCGGTGGGCGCGACGGCGGGCTCGGCGATGGATTCGAGCGGCTGTTCGAGACGTTCGGCGCGGCGCTTGCGGAAGGCGTCGATGCGGACATGGCGGGCGATGGCGTAGAGCCAGGGCATGAGGGGCTGGCCGGGCTGATAAGTGTGGCGGGCCTTGTGGATGCGGATCCAGGCTTCCTGGAGGAGGTCGGCGGCGTGGCGGCGGTCACCGGAGTGGATGGAAAAAAAGCGGTAGAGGGCGGGGCTGACGGCGTCGATGAGGGCGTTGGCGGCGGTGGAGTCGCCGTTTTGGTAGGCCAGCATGAGGGTTTCCAGGCTCGGGGCGGGTGACGCACTCGTGCTCGAGGACAGGCTCATGCGGGCGGCTGAACAATTAGAGTAGCCCAGGAGCGCGAGAGTCACAATATCGTTTCTTCGCGCTCCGGGGTGAAAAAGTTACGGAGGGGTTTAATTCGGGACGGGAGTGTAGAGGTCCTGCATGCGGAAGGAGCGGTAGGTGGTGTCCTGCTCGGTGATGCCGTAGACGATGGCGCCGGCGGGATCGACTTCCACCGATTCGCTGGTGTTGGAGGGGACGAGGTAACCGGATTCGAAGTGGTAGTTGCCGTTGGGGAAGAGTTGGGCGGAGCCGAGGCCGGTGGAGAAGCCGCCGAGGTCGGAGAGGATGGTGGTGGTCACCTGCATGTTGGTTTCGTCGACCGAGAGGACATAGCCGCGGCTGTGGGCGCTGGAGTCGAACTTGACCTTGCGGGTGTTGCCGTTGTCGTAACAGGAGAGTACGGACAGATTGGCGTCCTGGAAGTTGGCATCGTGCTGGTGGGAGAACCAGGGATAGGGATCGGTGGAGTTGATGGCGAAATTGCCGTCGAGACCCATGGTCCAGACGAGGGCGCCGTCGCCGGTGCCGTTGGCGTAGTTGATCTTGATGACCCAGTCCTGATGGCGGAGGCTGACGACGATGCTGTTATCGGCGGCTTCCTGGACGGAGTTGGCATGGAGCCAGTCGTTGGCCTGGGTTGCGAGATGGAACTCGGGGCAGCCGACTTTGCCGACGGTGCAGATTTCGCCGAGGACGGCGGGGCGGTTGATGTCGAGATGGTCGAAGGCATCCCAAACCCAGGCGAGCTGGAAGTCGGAGTTGAGGACAAGGACTTGGGCGCCGAGGATATCGACGGGGTTCTGCTGGGTGCCACCCTGGGCGGTGGTGGAGAGCATTTCATCGGAGCCGAGGACAGCGTAGTTGCCGTTGGGCAGGAGGCGGGCCTCGTGATGGAAGGAGTTGGTGGGGTGGGTAACACCGAAGGCGCCGAGCTGTTCGGAGATGCGGCTGGCGTTGGTTTCCTTAATGATGTTGCCGGCGAGATCGACTTCGCGGACGATGTCGCCGTGGGGATCGGAGCTTCCGGCGAAGATGATGAGGAGATTGCCGCCGGTCTCGGTGCGGGTGAGGAGGGAGACGGCGTAGGGGAGATACCAGACGGCATTGCCGGAGAGGTCGGTGGCGGCGGGGGTGACGAATCCGTTCGCGTGGAGCGGGAGGTAGCCGTGGAGGAGGATCGGATAGAGAGTGTTATTGGGGGCGGGGGCGGGAGTGACGACCTGGGTGGCGGGGAACGAGATATTGGAGGGGAGGGCGCCGGTGGTGAAGTCGAGAGTCGAGCCGGAGCGGAGGAGGGACCCGTTGGGGGCGAGGACTTCGTAATGCATCTGGTAGGTGGAGGTGTTGTACATGCCGGCGATGTACCAGTTCATGCTGGTTGTGCCGTTGCAGGGTTTGAGATTCGTGGTTTGAGATGCGGTGGCGTTGAGCTTCTGGAAGCGGATGCGCATGGAGTTGGGAGATGAGCAGGGCGGGGCGCTGAAGAGAGCGACGAGGGAATTGGCGGTGGGGGTGACGGCGGCGAGGCCCTTGTTGAGGCGGGAAGTGACCTGGAAGGGAATGGTGGTGTAAGTGAAGGCCTTGGTGGTGCGGTCGCGGACGGTGACGGCGAGGACGTAGGAGCCCTCGACCTGAGCGGGGACCCAGGTAAAGGTGTCGGCGAGGTTGAAGTCGCGGTAGTTCTGATGCGCGGAGCCGAGGTCGACGACGAAGCGGTAATCGTAGGCGTCGGACGAAGAGCCGCCGGAGACGGTGGCGTGGAGAGTGACGGGAGTACCGAGGGGCTGAGGCGAGGGGAGGCTGGTGGTGAGACTGACGGAGAGCGCGGCGTGAACGGGGAGCGTGAAGAGAGCGAGAGCGAAGAGGGCGAGCGAGCTTCTGGTCATATGAGTTCCTTATCAAGACATGGGGCAGGAAGAATTGTGCACCGCCGGGCGGAGGCGATCCGTCCGGCGGTGCGGGGTGGTGGAGCAGGTTACGGCGTATCGGGCGTATAGAGGTTCTGGAGGCGGAAGCTGCGGTAGGAGCCCGCGGCGGCCTTCAGGTTGTAAACAACGTTGCCGGTGGTGAGATCATTTTCGGTGGACTGAGCGTAAGCGCTCGGTCCGAGGCCGCCGATGATACCGGAGTTGCAGTGGATGGTGCCGCCTTTCAGCAACTGAGCGCTGCCGAGGGCGAAGGAGTAGCTGCCGATGTCGCCATTGAAATTCAGGTTGGCGCCAAAAGCAGCGCCGTTGATAGCGTACATCTGGCAGCGGCTGTCTCCGCTGGTGAAGGTGCTGAAGGGCGGGCCGGCGACGCGGGTGTTGCCGTCGTCGAAGACGCTGAGGATGCGGTTGCCGCCGATCTGGGCGCCACCGAGTTCAAACTCGACGTCGTGCTGGTGAGAGAACCAGGGATAGGCGATCTCATGCTGGCCGACGGTGCCGTTGGTGGTGAGAGCGAACTGAGGCTGGAACTGGCTCTGGATATTGCCGCCGAGGTACCAGACGATGCTTCCGCTGCCGGCGCCGTTGGCGAAGTTGACCTTCAGGACCCAGTCCTGATGGCGCTCGGAGATGATGATGTGGCCATCCCACCAGTTGTACTGGAGGGAATTGGAGTGCAGCCAGTCGTTAGCGACGGAGAACTGCGTGTTGAAGGGCTGGCAGCCGCCGCTATTCTGATGGCAGGTTTCGCCGAGGACAGCGGAGCGGCTGAGGGGGATCCAATCGAGCGAACTCCAGGCCCACTTGAGCTGGAAGTTCTGATCGAGAACGAGGATTTTGTCGCCGAGGATATCGACGGGGGCGGTGGGCGTTCCACCCTGGTAGGCGGTGGAGCTCACTTCTTCGGTGCCGAGGGTCATGACCCAGCCGGAGGGAAGAGCGCCGGTGGGAGTGTACAGGCGGCGGGCTTCATGATGGGTGCCGGTGATATAAGTGGGCGTCGGGTAAGGGGAGGAGCCGCCGTTGGGGTTTTCGAGCATGGGCGGAAAATTGTAAGTGGCGAGCTGTTCGTTGAGGCGCGCGACATTGGTTTGGACGACGGTATTGCCGGCGAGATCCCATTCGCGCAGGTAGTACTTAGTCGGATCGGGGTTGGCGATGTTACCCATCATATTGCCGCCGATTTCCGTGCGGCCGAACTCGGAGACGCCCTGGGGGTAATACCAGAGTATGTTGCCGTTCAGATCGGTGGCCGTGGGGACGGGCGTTCCGCCGGTCTGGGGGATGGTCAGAAACGCGTTGAGCAGGATGGGATACATGGTGTCACCAGCGGGAGCTGGAATGTTGACCGTGTAAACCGGGAAGAACACGTTGGAGGGAAGCGCGCCGGTGGTGAAAGAGAGATTGGTGCCGGTGTGAAGCACGGTGCCAGTGGGGCTAACGGTTTCCCAATGCATCATATAAGTGGAACTGGCATACATCCCGGCGACCAGGAAGTTCATGCTGCTGATGTCGGGCGTGGTGGTCGAAAACCGGCAGGGCTGATTATTCGTGGTGAAGGAGGTGAGCGCGCTGACCTGCTGGAAGCGGACGCGCATGGCGTTCGGCGACTGGCAGGGGGGAGCGGAGAACAGGGCCACCAGCGGATGATTGGTCGGGTTGACCGCCGCGAGACCGCCGTTGAGGCGGCTGGTGAGCTTGTAGGTGACCGAAGAGCTGCCGGTGTTGTTTGAAGTGTCTTTCACCGCGACGCTGACAGTGAAGGAGCCGTCGACCGTGTTCGGCGTCCACGACCAGGTGTTGAGCGGGCTGTAATCTTGACGAACCTGGAGGGGCTGAGAAACGCCTTCGGCACTAAACTGGTATTCGTAAGTACCAGTACCACCAGAGGCGGTTGCCGTCCAGGAAATCGTAGTACCTACGGGTTGTGGGCTGGCAACGTTGGGCGTCAGGTTGACGCCGATCTGAGCCGACAGGGGAACGGCGATGGCAGCTAACCCAAGGATCAAGGGAAGTTGCAGTTTCATGAACATCTCCTCATCATTTCTAATACGAAAAATCTTCTTCTCAACTCGTTGATCGCCTGAGGATGTAGCTAGACTGAGGGCCGGAAAACGGGAGCCAGTCTTGCCCGAACCTCCATCGGGCCGATCTACCGTCTCCAAATAATACCTGATTTTGTCTCAATCGCAAACCTTAAAAGTACTCTAAGAACATGTTAGGGGCCATTTGTGAGTATGAGCCGAGCAGACCCGGAATAGGAACGAGAGGCGAGGCAGGGAAGCGGTCCGGCAGGGAGGATCAGGATGGGACACGATTAGGGATTCACTGGTGAGTAAGGGTCTCGCATGCGGAAACTGCGGTAGGTGTCAGCGCCGGCTTTAAGTTGGATAACGACGTTGGCGTTCTTGCCGGTCTCGGCGTTTTCCGTATAGGTGGAAGAGGAAAATCCGCCGCCGATGACGCCGGCGTCGCAGAACTTGTTGCCGTTGGTGAGGAGTTGGGCGCTGCCGAGGCCGAAGGAGTAGGAACCGACATCGGCGTTGTAGTTGAGATTGGCGCCGTGGCCGGTCTCATTGACGGCATAGAGCTGGCAGCGGCTATCGGCGCTGGGATTATATTTGGCGCGGCGGGTGTTGCCGTCGTCGAAGACTTTGCAAATACCGTTGCCGCTGATCGTCGAGCCGCAGGAAACGGTGGCTTTGAAATGATTGGGCGTGCCGAGCGTCCGGGCGCCGGAAGGCGCATGCCGGGGCTGACAGAGAGAGGCGGCGAACATGGAGAAAGCGCGGGCTCTCGAGGAAATGCCACTGAAGATGTTCTCGAAATGAAGCGCGCCCCCGGAGGGAGACGATCCGTCCGGGGGCGCAGCGTCGTGGAAGCCGCCTACGGCGTATCCGGCGTATACAGGTTCTTCAAGCGGAAGCTGCGGTAGGAAGGCGCGGTGGCCTTCAGATTGTAAACGATGCTGCCGTCGGTGGCGGAGGTTTCGATCGACTCAGCGTAAGCGCCCGCTACTAACCCACCGATTAAGCCGTTATTGCAGTGGACGTTGCCGTTGCTCAGGAGTTGAGCGCTGCCGAGGGCGAGCGAGTAGTTTCCGAGGTCGGCATTAAAGTTGAGATTGGCGGTGAAATGGGCCCCATCAATGGCGTACAACTGGCAGCGGCTGTCTCCACTGGTGTACGGGCTGAAGGGCGGGCCGGCGACGCGGGTGTTGCCGTCGTCGAAGGCGCTCAGGATGCGTACGCCGTTGATCAGCGCGCCGCCCAGTTCGAACTCGACTTCATGCTGGTGCGAGAACCAGGGATACAACAATTCGTACTGGCCGATGGTGCCGTTTGTGGTGAGGCTGAATTGTGGCTGGAAGCTGCTTGGTATGTTGCCTCCGAGATACCAGATGATGCGGCCGTCACCGGATCCATTGGAGAATTTGACCTTGAGAAGCCAGTCCTGGTGGCGCTGGCTGATCATGATGTTGCCGTCCCACCAGTTGTACTGCAGCGAGTTGGAGTGCAGCCAGTCGTTGGCAAGACTAAACTGCGGATTGAACGGTTGGCAACCGGGAGCAATGCCAGTGCCCTGTTTGCAAGTTTCGCCCAGGACGGCAGCGCGGCTGAGCGGGAGCCAGTCGAAGGAACTCCAGGCCCACTTGAGCTGGAAGTTCTGGTCAAGGACGAGGATCTTGTCACCCAGAATGTCGACGGGAGCGCTGGGCGTTCCACCCTGATAGGCAGTAGAGATGACTTCTTCCGTACCGAGAGTCAGGACCCAACCGTCGGGAAGCGCACCCGTTGGGGTGTAGATACGCCTGGCTTCGTGATGGGTTCCGGTGATGTAAGTCGGCGTCGCATACGGCGTCGAGCCACCATTTGGATTTTCGAGCATTGGCGGGAAGTTGTAAGTGGCCAACTGCTCGTTGAGACGGGCGACGTTCGTCTCGATGACGGTATTGCCGGCGAGGTCCCATTCGCGCAGGTAGTACTTAGTAGGATCGGCGCTGCCGATGTTACCCATCATATTCCCGCCGAATTCCGTGCGGCCGAATTCGGAGATACCGTGCGGGTAATACCAAAGAATGTTGCCATTCATGTCGGTGGCCGTCGGAACGGGAGTCCCGCCGGTCTGCGGAATGGTAAGGAAGGCGTTCAGCACGATCGGGTAGGTCGTGTCGCCGCTGGGAGCCGGCATGATGACGCTGTACACCGGGAAGAACACGTTCGACGGGAGCGCGGCGGTGGTAAAGGAGAGATTGGCGCCGGTGTGCAGGACGGTTCCCGAGGGACTGACGGTTTCCCAGTGCATCATGTAGGTCGATGTTGGATACATGCCGGCGACCAGGAAGTTCATGCTGCTCAAGTCGGGCGACGTCGTAGTAAACCGGCAGGGCTGATTATTCGTGGTGAAGGAACTGAGAGCGCTGACCTGCTGGAAGCGGACTCGCATGGAGTTCGGCGATTGGCAGGCGGGAGCGGAGAACAGGGCCACCAGGGGATGATTGGTCGGGTTGACGGCCGCGAGACCACCATTGAGGCGGCTAGTCAGTTTGTAAGTGACCGACGAGCTACCGGTGTCGTTCGAGGTGTCCTTGACGGCGACCGTAACTGTGAAGGAACCGTCGAGCGTGCTGGGCGTCCACGACCAGGTGTTGAGCGGGCTGTAATCTTGACGAACCTGGAGGGGCTGACTGACGCCTTCGGCACTAAACTGGTATTCGTAAGCACCAGTACCACCCGTGGCAATTGCGGTCCAGGAAACGGTAGTACCCACTGGTTGTGGGCTGGGAAGGTTGGGAGTTAGACTGACGCCGATCTGAGCCGACAGGGGACTGGAGGCGAAAGCAGCTAACCCAAGGATCAAGGGAAGTTGCAGTTTCATAAGCATCTCCTCATCACTGCTAATACGAAAAATCTTCTTCTCAACTCGTTGATCGCCTGATGGTGAAGCCAGACTGAGGACCGAAAAACGGGAACCAGTCTTGCCTGAACCTCCATCGGGCCGATCTACCGTCTCCAAATAATACCCGAATTTTTCTCAGACGCAAACCGAAAGATTGCTGTAAAACATGTTACGGACTCATTGCGGCCATTGGGCGGGAAGATCCGGCGAAAAGGCCGGCTGCGTGGCGGAGCAAGCAAGTGTGCAAAAGAGGACGGATGCGGGGGAGGGCTAGGGATTCACTGGTGAGTAGAGGTCTCGCATGCGGAAACTGCGGTAGGTGTCAGCGCCGGCTTTGAGATTGAAGACGACGTTGGCGTTCTTGTCGGTCTCGGTGTTTTCCGTATAAGTGGAGGAGGAAAATCCGCCGCCGATGACGCCGGAGTCGCAGAACTTGTTGCCATTGGTAAGGAGCTGGGCGCTGCCGAGGCCGAAGGAGTAGGAGCCGACATTGGCGTTGTAGTTGAGATTGGCGCCGTGGCCGGTCTCATTGACGGCATAGAGCTGGCAGCGGCTATCGGCGTTGGGATTATATTTGGCGCGGCGGGTGTTGCCGTCGTCGAAGACCATGAAGACGTAGCTGCCGTTGACTTGGGAGCCGCCCAACCAGAACTGGGAGTCGTGCTGATGGGAGAACCAGGGGAATCCAATGTCGGCCTGGCCGATGGTGTTGAGAGTGGAAAGAGAGAAGGACGGCTGGTAGGGAGTGTTGGCGAGGTTGCCGCCGAGAAACCAGACGATGGAGCCGTCGCCGAGGCCGTTGTTGTAATTGATTTTGATGACCCAGTCCTGATGGCGCTGGCTGATGATGAAGTCGCCGTCCCAGCCGGTGTACTGAATGGTGTTGGAGTGGAGCCAGTCGTTGGCGCTGGTGAAGGAGTTACTAAATGGCTTACAGCCGAGCTGGGAATGATAGCAGACTTCGCCGAGTACGGCGGGGCGGGAAATATCGTCGTGATCGAAAGAGCTCCAGGCCCAGACAAGCTGGAGATTCGGATCGAGAACGAATAGTTTATCGCCGAGGATATCGACGGGCTGGGAAGGAGTGCCGCCCTGATAGACGGTGGAGGAAACCTCCTCGGTGCCGAGGGCGATGATGTAGCCGTTGGGCGCGGCCGGGGTGGGGGCGTAGATGCGGCGGGCTTCGTGGCTAAAGGCGGTGATGTAAGTGGGAGTAGGCGCGGGAGTGGAGCCGCCGTCGGGATTGACTAACTGGGAAGGGAACGGATAGGCGGCGAGCTGCTGGTTGATGCGGGCGAGATTGGTTTCGAGAAGAGTGTGGCCGGCGAGGTCAACTTCACGAAGAACGTTGGCGGTGGGCGCGGAGTTGGGGACGACGACGAACATGGGGCCACCGATTTCGGTGCGGCCGAGATAGCCGACGGGATAGGGAAGATACCAGAGGATATTGCCGGACAGATCGGTGGCGGTGGGAACGGGTGTGCCCTGCGGGGTAGAGATGCTGATGTGATCCATGAGGAGTATTGGCTGTTGGGTATCGGTGGCGGGGGCGGGGGTGAGGACGGTGTAGACGGGGAAGAAGACGTTGGCGGGGAGAGCGCCGGTGGTGAAGGCGAGTTTCGCGCCGGTGTGGAGGATGGCGCCGGCAGGGGAGACGGTTTCCCAGGACATCTGGTAAGTGGAGGAAGGGTACAGGCCGGCGATGAGGAAATTCATGCTGGTGGTGTCGGGGGAGGAGTTTTGGGGATTGTAGCGGCAGGGGACGAGGTTTGTGGTGGCGGAGGTGAGCGCGGCGACCTGCTGGAAGCGGACGCGCATGGAATTGGGCGACTGGCAGGAGGGGGCGCTGTAGAGGGCGACGAGGGGATGGGATGTGGGATGGACGGCGGCGAGGCCGGAGTTGAGCGCTGAGGTGAGTTGGTAGGAGGCGGAGACGGACTGGGAGACGCCGGTGATGGTATCGACGGCAGTGACGGATACGGTGAAGAGGCCTTCGAAGTCCGTTGGCGTCCAGGACCAGGTGGCGAGGGGGCGGTAGTCCTGGCGGACTTGGGCGGAGGTGCCACTGGGGGCGTCGCTGAACTGGTATTGGTAGCTGCCGGAGCCGCCGGAGGCTGTTGCGGTCCAGACGACGGTGGTTCCGAGGGGCTGCGGACCGGGAGGATTGGGCGAGAGCGAGACGGACAGAGCGGCGCGCGAGGGAAGGGAAGCGGCAAGAAGAAGAACCGAGAGAAGGGCGAAGCGCATATCGGACTCCGAGGGCGGAGGCGCGGCGGTCTCCGCAGGGATTCATGATAGTACAGCGGGCGGGGAGGGCGTTGGGTCAGTCGGGACGGACGCCGACGGCGATGATGGAAGTCGGGCCCCAGGGGAGGAGCGCGTCGATGCGGCGCCAGAGCCAGACGAGGGAGTCGAAGACGGCAAGTTGAAGGCGGGAGAAGGTGCGGCGGCGGAGGATGCGGCCGTTGAGGAACCAGCCGGGGCGGGTGATGCGATTGAACTTGAGGATGCGGTCGACGCGGAAGCCTGCCTGCTCCATTTTGGCGCGGAGCTCGGCTTCCGAGTAGCGGCGGAAGTGGCCGAGGACTTCATCGAGAGTGCCGTAGACGGACATGCCTTCGGGGACGAGGATGATGGCGCGACCGCCGGGCGTCAGGACGCCGCGGATATTGGCGAGGGCGAGGAGGTCGTCGGGGACGTGTTCGACGACGTTGAGGCAGACTGCGGCGTCGAGTGAGCCGGCGAAGGGAGCAAAGTCGAGGGGCGACTGGAGGTCGCAGTGGTGGACTTCGAGGCCCTGGCGGTACTGGAGGCGGTTGCGGAGGCGGGCGAGATGCTCGCCGTCGATATCGGAGGCGATGTAGCGGGCGCGGCCGCGGGAGAGCAGAACGCTGAGGTTGCCGATGCCGGCGCCGAACTCGATGACGCGGGGGCCGAGGAAGGGGCGGACGGTGTCGGCCATCCAGCGGTTGAAGTTGGGGGCGTTGGCGAGGACGTCGAGGATTTCGGGGCCTTTGTCGAGATAGATGTCGCGAATGAGGCCGTAGCGGAACATGACGAAGAGGGCCTGGAAGGCGTCTTTGAGTCCGATCTTTTTTCCTTCCTCGTAGGTGCGGCCGTGATAGCGGATGGGGACTTCGAAGATACTGATCTGGCGCTGGGCGAGTTTGATGGTGATTTCGGGCTCGATGCCGAAGCGTTCGCTGTGGAGCGGGATGCTTTTGATGAGCGAAGTGCGGAAGGCCTTGTAGCAGGTCTCCATGTCGGTGAGGTTGAGGCCGGAGATGGCGTTGGACAGGAGGGTGAGGAGGCGATTGGCGACGGAGTGCCAGAAGTAGAGGACGCGGCGTTCGCCGGCGGCGAGGAAGCGGGAGCCGAAGACGGCGTCGGCGTCGCCGCGAAGGAGGGGAAGGAGGAGCTGGGGGTAATCGGTGGGCGAGTATTCGAGGTCGGCGTCCTGGATGAGGCAGAAATCGCCGGAGGCGTGCTCGATGGCGATGCGGATGGCGGCGCCTTTGCCGCGGTTGCGGGGGGAGCGGACGAGGCGGATGACGGAGGGGTGGAGACGTTGAAGATCGAGGACGCGCTGGGCGGAGGCGTCGGTGGAGGCGTCATCGACGACGACGATTTCGCGGTCGAGGCCGTCGGGGAGGGGAGCATTGAGGACGCGGGTGAGGCATTCGGTGATCCATTCTTCTTCGTTGTAGAGGGGGACGAGGACGGAGAGGAGCATATTGGATAGGGGGGAGTTAGGGCAGTATTGACGCGGAATTTCTCACAGGATACCGCAGCACGGCCTATGATCCGCCGCGGATGCGGGAGGCGGGCAAGGGGGATGGCGTTGCGGGGCCTCGGCGGAGACGCTAGAATTCAAGGATTGGTTGGGGCGGCCGGTAGTTCTATGGCGTGGATTCCACGACGATATCCGGCGTCGGCAGCGTCCTGCGGGGAGGAAACGTATGGCAATTCAGGACGAAGGGCGGGGAGATTTTTCGGATAAGTTGTCTTTACTTTCCCGGTTATTTGTGGAAAGCGAGGAGAGAATTCCCGCGGATGGCGGGCCGCCGTTGACGCGATTTCTGCGGTATGTGTGGCTGTCGAACGGACGTCCGAAGCACGACTCGACACTGGCCGAAGAGCGGGCGAAATTTGTTTTCTGGTATCTGGACAAGCACGTGCCGGCATGGCGTCCTTACGGATGGCCGCTTCCGCCGGCGTTGTTGGAATGGTTGAATGCGCCGGTGTTCGAGCTCAGCGAGGAGGTTGCGGGAGTTCCGGGTCTGAGGGGAGATGTGCCGTGCGGGAAGCGAAAATACCTGACGCGGTTCATGGAAGATGCGCGAACGAGGTACGAGCATAAGGCGGATGTGGGGACTCCGGCGGGCCTGCTGGAGTTTTACGTCTGGTTCGCCGCCGACATCGTGGCGGCGCGGGGACTGCCGGCCGCGCTGCTGCCTGCCGGCGTGATTGAGGTTCTGAACACGCCGGCGGACGGAAGCGAGACGCCGCTGACGGTGGGGATGCTGGCGTTTGCGCGCCGGAAGCGGCGGAGCAGTGACGGCGTGATGAAGGAGCTTCGAGGAGCAGAGTTGATCGCGCTGTGCCTGGAGAGTCTCAAGGAAGTTGCGCGCACCGGCGATCCGCGGTTGGTTCCCGGCTTCGTCTCATCGTTCTGGGGTTCACCTGCGCCCGGAGGCAAGACGAGACTGGGCTATGTGACGAAGATGCTGCGGGAGGCGACGCCGCGGTGGGCTCCGCCGCCGGAGACGGGCCCGGGCGGAGACGTGACCGGCATGATGGGCGAACAGAGAGATTCCGGCAGGAGAGCGGCGCAGGGGCCGTCGCTCCGCCCGGCGCCGCGCCTGGTGGTTTCCTATCGCGACCGCAAGACGGTGTGCGGCTTGGGAATCTCCGGGGCGGCGGTGGTTGAGGCATTGAGACAGAGCGGGGCGCAGATCGTGGACCTCGATTATTCGCTGCCGCGCGACCGCAACCGTTCCGAGTGGCTGTACAACAAGTGGTGCTCGAGCAATGCAAAGCGGAAGCTGCACCTGTTTCTGATAAACCCGGAGAGCGTGCTTCGCTGCGTGGCCAATCACTTCAGCCGCTTCGGAGAGAGTGACACCATGATCGGCCGCTTTTTCTGGGAGCTGTCGGACACGTCGGCGGTGCATGACGAGGGGATCCGGCTGATGGACGAGATCTGGGTGGCGAGCGATTATGCGAGGCAGATCTACCAGCGACGGAGCGGGGCTCCGGTGTTGAACATGGGCAATCCCGTTCAGCCGGCGGCGGCCGGGGAGGACCTGAATCGGTCAAGATTCGGGTTGCCCGAGGGGCATTACTTGTTCCTGATGAATTTTGACGCCCGGTCGATTGTCGAGCGGAAAAATCCTCTGGGGACGATTCAGGCGTTTGAGTGCGCGTTTCCGCGAGGGGACGAGGCGGCGGGATTGGTGATTAAGACTCGAAACACGGATGGACTCTGCACGCAGCGCGACCGGTGGCATTGGGGGAAAGTGCTGGAGCGGGCACGCCAGGATCCGCGAATCCGGATCCTGGGCGATACGCTTTCGAGCGGCGCGCTGGCGGCTTTATACATGCTGACGGACTGTTACGTGTCGCTGCACCGGTCGGAGGGATTCGGCCAAGCGCCGGCGGAAGCGATGTATTACGGCAAGCCGGTGATCGTGACGGCGTACTCAGGAGTAACGGATTTCTGCACGCCGGAAACGGCGCGGCTGGTGGACTACCGGCTGGTTGAGGTAAGGCCGGAGCAGTATCCGTACGTAGACGCGGACCGGCGGTATGAGTGGGCGGAGCCGAACCTGGGGACGGCGGCGAGGCACATGCGCGAGCTGTACGAGGACCGGCAAACGGCATCGAGGCTGGCGCTCGCCGGGCAGCGGTTGATCCGCTCGCAGTACAGTGTCGAGGCTTGCCGGCGGCGCTACGCCAAGCGGCTGTCGGAGTTGGGGTATTTATGGCTCTAGCGGGGGAGCAATTGCTCGATCCGACGAGCCGTGAGGAGCGGGAACACGCGGAGCGCGCGACGGCGGTGTTGCTTGAGGGGCCGTTCGAATCCGATTACAGCCTGGCGATTGTCAACCGGAACCTGGCGCTGGCGCTGGGCAAGCGGGGATGCCGGGTGTACTTGCATCAGCGGGACAACACAACCCACATGGAGCCGAG
>DAIDHC010000062.1 GCA_027452065.1 Bryobacterales bacterium | reverse complement strand
TGACGCGACGGTGGGGAAGTTTTGCGATGGGGTGGTTCCGGCGAGATAGAGGTAGCCGGAGGCGTCGACGGCGACGCCCGAGGCTCCCTCCGGAAAGGACGGGCTTCCGCCGGACCCGCCCAGATAGGAACTGAAGAGAAGTGCGCCGATGGGGCTGAATTTCGATACGAAGGCGTCCTGGCCGCCGTTGTTGCGGGCCTGAATCGGGTTGGCTACGGGGAAATTCACGGAATAGGTGGACCCGGCGACGACGATGTTGGCGGAACTATCGACGGTGATGGCCGCGGCATGGTCCTGGCCGGAACCTCCGAGGAAAGAAGAATAGGTGAGGGCGCCTGAGGTGGAATACACAGTGACGAAGGCGTCCTGGGCGCCGGCGTAGTTTGGCTGTTGCGCGGTGAGGGTGGGAAAGTCGCTCGACAGCGTGTCGCCGACAACGCAAATGGCGCCCAGGGTTGAAATCGCGACGGCGTTTGCCGCGTCGGCGCCGGATCCACCGAGGTAGGTGGAGAAGACGAAGGCGCTGCCGGAGGAGTTGAGTTTCGCGACGAAGGCGTCCTGGCCGCTTCCGCCTCTGAGCGAGGACTGGGCGGCGGAGGCGGTAGGGAAGTTGGTGGACTGCGTCCAACCGACAACGGTAGCTTCACCCGCTGAATCCACGGCGATGCCGAAGGCGCGGTCGTCGCCGCTTCCCCCGAGAAAGGTGGCGTAGAGGAGCGTGTTCCCGGCGGGATTCAGCTTGAGCACGAAGGCGTCGTTTCCTCCGCCCGAAGCAGCCTGGAGGGCGTTAACCACCGGAAAATTGGCCGAGTCGGTCCACCCGGCGATATAGACGTTGCCGGCGAGATCGCTGGCAATGGCGGTGGCGGCGTTGTCGGTGCCTCCGCCAATCAGGGAACTGTAGGTAAGCGGGGGATCGATGACAAGAGGAACATCGGGATCATAGTGCGAGAGTTTGAATCGTACGTCGCCGTTGGCGGCAATCTGGAAGGCGACGGCGACGGGACGGGTCTGCCCTCCCACGCTCTGCCAGGCAACGGGCGGCGGCTCGAGGCCCTGGAAGTCCGGGGTTGTGAGGACGATTGCGCCGTCGTGGCGCAGGGAAACCGCCGCGCCGGAGAAGCGAAGCGCGATGCGGTCCGGACGGGAATGGGGTGAAACGATGAATTCGGACTTTAGCTGCGAGGACCCCGCGGAAATCACCCAATCGATGCCGGGATAGAGTTCGGGCGAGCGAACCGCGGCAAAGGTGGACAAGTCCTGACGGTCAACCGCGGACGGGCCCCCGCGGAGGAAGTGAAGGCTCGCCGGAAGCGCACGCTCCCCTTCCGGGAGGGCGTCCGGGTTCGCGCCGGGAAAGCTCAGGCTGACGTGGCTCTTGCCGGCGCGAAAGACAATTCCGCCGCGGAGCACGCGCGCCGAATAAGACGGCGACCAGACGGCGAAACAGGACGCTCCGCCGCAGCGTCCGGGGAAAAAAAAAGGGGCGAGGCCGAGACCCGATGGGGCGAGCGTGTTGGCCATGCTGGGCGCACCGGCCAGGACAGCGAGAAGGACGAAGGCGGCGAGAGCCCGAGGGCGGCGCCGGCCGGGAGTTCCGGGCCAATCCCGGAGGCAGATCGAGACACACGACGAGACGGACGACGACCACATCATCTCGTTAAGGAGGTGAAGCGGATGACGGGAATTTCTCCGGCAGCCGAGGGGAGACGGTACGGGGTTGGTGGGCGGTCGCGGGCTCGAACCGCGGACCTCCTGCTTGTAAGGCAGGCGCTCTAACCGGCTGAGCTAACCGCCCGGCGGGGGATCACCTCAATTATAAGCCCCGGTTGGGGTTATTCCAGGACGATGAGCATTTCCAGCTCGGGCTTTTCGAATTCGTCTGGAACGAAGATGCTCAACTGCTGGCTCTTGACGATGCCGTCCCAGAGGATACCGCTCTGGTTGAGGCTGAAGTATTGCTTGCCCAACTTCACCGGGATAGCACCCGGGGGTACGGGGGCGTGGCGGAGCGTGAGACCGGGCAGGGCGTTGCGGATGAGGCGGTGGACTTCGGCCGGCGGGGAAACCTTCAACTGCTTGGGCACCTGTTTGACCACGTCGTCGACGCCGAGGGCGGCGCTGACCGACAGGAAGAACTGCGACTTTTTGAAATACTCATCCTTGGCGACGACGCCGGACCAGATGGACTTCTCGGTGAGCGCGAGCGGGACCGAGACGCACTTGGACGGGATGGCGGTCTCCAGGAGAACGCGGATTTTCTCGTCCAGGATGGTGAAGCAGGAGCCGAGGTTGTGGTGATCGTAGTCGGGCAGGTTGCGGGCGTGCTCGTCGAGGGAGAACGTGGACAGGCCGCCGGCGAGCGAAAGCATGGCGCTGTAAAGATGTTCGGGGTGGACGCGGCGGAGCGTCCAGAGGTGCTTGAGGATGGGGAGGTAAGAGTTGACGGTATGGAGCAGCCAGAAATTGGCGAGGTCGCCGCTGCCGAAATCGGCGAGGCTGCTGCCTTTCTGGCGGCGCATGGAGGAAAGCGCCTGGGCTTTGGCGGAAAGAAGTTCGACCTGGCGGCGAAGCAGGAGCAGGAGGTATTCGCTCGATTCGAGGCTGAGGGAAGGTGGAATGAAATCGCGCTTGAGGATGTAGGCGCCGGTGGAGTCGCGAGTGACCTGGGCGATGCGGACCGAGGAGTTGCCGTCGAAGGATTCGCCGCCGAAGGCCAGACGGAAATTTTTGCGCGCGTAGAGGAGGGGCTTTTCGTCGGTGCCTCCGGTCTCATCGAGGACGTTGGCGGATTCGGAAACGAAGCGCGTGCCGGCGCGGGCGGCCTCGGCCGGATCGGGGCCGGCAATGGTGACATTGCGTCCGCCGGCGCGGCGCTCGGGGATGGTGAGAAAGACGTCGAGCTCGAGTTGCGTGGGGGGAAAGTACTCAGCGATCTCGCGGCCCGGCGGAGGGTCGTCGGTGTCGGGGATGCTGAACGTGAGGCCGTCGGGCAGCACGCCGCGGCACTGGCGGAGGGTGAACAGGCCGTTCGCCAGCCCCTCCTGGTCTACGGCAAGACCGGTGAGGCCCCACTGGAGGGCCGAGGAGGCGGAAGCGCGAAACTGAAGCTGGTCTTCGTGGTATTGGTCCTGGGATTGAAAGTGCTGGGGGGTGAGGAACATTCCCCTTGACCAGACCACGCGATGGAGATTCTTCATAATTGACAGTCCGGAACAGCGCGCCTCTTCCAGTATAGAAACATTGGAGGACGGGTACGTTTTGGGGCTCGGTGTCAGGGGCCGATGATCACGGTGAAATCGCCGAGGACGATCACGCCGCCGTGCTCGGTGGGGTCGAGGATGCGGGCCGCGGGAAGGCCTTCGATGATGACCGTGGGCGAGCCGAAGACGATCATGGAGGGAGGGCCGACGCAGATCGCGATGTCGGTGAGGCGAGCGGCGGGGAGGCCGCCGATGAGCACGGTGGGGGCGCCGGGCGCGGTGATGGGGCCGCCGACGTGGGGCACCAGAACGGTGACCATGGGGCAGACGTGAAGATCGGTAAGCCGCGCGGCGGGCATGGGCATGGGCGTGTCTCCTGTTAGTTGATCATGATCATGGGAGCGGTGATGGTGATCATGGCGCCGCTGACGATGGAGATGCCCGACGGGCCGAGGCTGATGATGTTGGAGCCCGCCATCAGGGTGATCTCCTCGCCGGCCATGATGGTGACTGACTCGCCGACCGTGACTGTCTGCGACTCGCCGATCGTAGCGGTCTGGGACTCGCCAATGGTCATGGTTTGCGACTCGCCAATGGTGACAGTCTCGGACTCGCCGATTTCCACCGTGCGGCTCTCGCCAATCGTGATGGTCTCCGACTGGGCGACCATCTCGGTGCGGCTTTGATTGATGGTGATGTTTTCCGATTTCTGGACCAGCTCGGTGCGGCCGCCGTTGATGGTGATGTTCTCGTCGTTCTGAACCACCTCGGTCCGGTTGTTGTTAATGGTGATGCTCTCGTTGTTTTTGACCAGCTCCGTGCGGTCGTGGTCGATGGTGATGCTTTCGTCGTTCTTCACCTCTTCGGTGCGGTTGTGGCCGATGGTGATGGTCTCGTCGTTGCCTACGGTTTCGGTGCGGTCGTGCTCCACCTCCACCTGCTTGTCCTTTTCGGCATGGATGAGAAGGAGCTCGGAGCCCTTGAGATCCTCGAAGCGGATTTCATTGTAGTTGGCGGCCCCGCCTCCCTTCGAGCTCCGGGTCTGGATGCCGCTCTGGGTCATGTTATCGGGCAGGGTGTAGGGCGGCATCTGCTCGGCGTTGTAAACGCGGCCGGTGATGATGGGGCGGTCGGGGTCGCCTTCGAGAAAGTCGACGACGACTTCCTGGCCGATGCGGGGGATGTGAATCGATCCCCAGTTCTTGCCGGCCCATTCCTGGCTGACGCGGATCCAGCAGGAGCTGTTCTGATCTTTCGTCCCGATGCGGTCCCAATAAAACTGGACTTTGACGCGGCCGTATTTGTCGGTGTAGATCTCCTCGCCCGACGGACCGACGACGAGCGCGGTCTGGGTGCCGAGCACGCGGCCTTTCCGGGTGAGGCGCGGAGGCCGGTAGGGCGTCGAGATGGGGATCATCTCAAAGCGGTTGGAGTAATCGAAGCGGACCTGCTCGGATTGGGAGCGGTAGCTGTTGGTCCGCATGTCGAAGGAGAGGCGGAGCAGGAAGTACGTCTGGTTCAGGTCCGTGCGATAGTGGCCCTTGAGATCGAACTTATAGCCGCTGGTGAAGGCGCGGCAGACGCTTTCACCGATGCCCACCAGGAGCGGGGCCTCCTGCTCCTCCAGGCGGACGCGGCTCACGGTGTCGCCTTGGGCCGCGGTCAGGTAGCGGCCGGGATAATCGTACACTTCCTCGGTGTACTTGCCCGACACATGGGCCAGCAGGCTATTGGAGGGCGTGAGGAAGTTGTAATCGTTGAGCGTAATCTTATCGGTGTTGGCGCGGTACTCGAACTGGATGTCGCCGATGACGTCCGCGTTGAGAGGCATGCTCGCCTTAGGGTAAATGGTGGCCGACTTCTGGTTGGGGCAGAAGTCGATCTTGGCCGGATCGTCGACCAGGATCATATTGTGCGTTCCGTCTGTGTGCTGGAAGTAGTAGTAGATGCCTTCCTCTTCGAGAAGCCGGGAAACGAAATCGAAGTTCGTTTCCCGGTACTGGACGCAGTATTCGCGGGGTTCGTAGGTCTTAATCAGGCTGAGCGTGAAATCGGAGAAGCCGTTGTCGCTGAAGACCTGCTGCACGATCTGGGGCGTCGTCTTGTTCTGGAAGATGCGGCAGTCGGCCCACAGCGTAAGGTTCCACAGCCAGGGAACGATGGTGGCATGGTAGGTGGTGAGGCCTTCGGCGCGTCCCAGTTGGACGAAGCGGCTGATGTAGCCGTTAATGTACCGCTGCTTTCCGCCCTGAAGTTGCATGGTGACGGTGGCCTTCTGGCGGATGAGGCTGCTGGCGCTGATCGAGTCGTTCTCCGAGGCCATCTCGAGCTCGTACTGAAAGAGCGTGGAGACGCCGTCCTGCCCACTGATGCGCTCGAGCAGGAGAACGTCGTTGCCGGCCGGGGTCGCGACGCTCAGCGGGCGCCCGGATTGCGTGTATGCCATGGGAGTCCCTCACGAATAAGAGTATGTGAAAGAGCCGTCGTCGCCAATGCCCACCTGGATGTTCTGCGGCTTGGTTCCTTCGGCGATTCGTTCGAGAAGGCTCCGGGAGATTTCGGGCAGCAGCGAGTTGGTCAGGATGTTGTCGACGTTGCGGGCGCCGCTTTCCACTTCCGTGCAGCGGCGGGCGACCTCGTCGATCAGGGCGGGATCGTAGCCCAGAGCGATCTTGTGCGTTTCGGTGAGGCGCCGCTGGATCTTGCCCAGCTTGAGCGTGACGATGCGCTTGAGGGCTTCGTCGCGGACGGGGAAGTAGGGAATGATGACCATGCGGCCGAGAAAGGCGGGCTTGAAGATCTTGTCGAGCTCGGGCTTCAGGGCCTTGACGAGGCCTTCGCCGCTGGGCATGGTTTCCGGGTCGGCGCAGAGCTTCATGAGCGTTTCCGTGCCCGCGTTGGTGGTGAGGATGATGATGGTGTTTTTGAAATCGATCTGGCGGCCTTCGCCGTCCTCCATCATGCCCTTGTCGAACACCTGGAAGAAGAGCTCGAGGACATCGGGGTGGGCCTTTTCAACCTCGTCGAGAAGGACGACGGAGTAGGGCCGGCGCCGGACAGCCTCGGTGAGCACGCCGCCTTCGCCGTAGCCGACGTATCCGGGAGGCGAGCCCTTCAGGGTGGAAACGGTGTGGGCTTCCTGGAACTCGGACATGTTAATGGTGATGAGATTCCGCTCGCCGCCAAACAGCAGGTCGCTGAGGGCGAGGGCGGTTTCCGTTTTTCCGACGCCGCTGGGGCCGGCTAGCATGAAGACGCCGACGGGCTTGCCGGGGTCCTCGATGCCGGCCTTGGAGGTGCGAATACGGCGGCTGATGATTTCCAGAGCGTGTACCTGGCCGATGACGCGGGCGCCGAGGTGGGACTCCATGGCGAGGGCGATGGCGACGTCGTCGCGCATCATTTTGCCGACCGGAATGCCGGTCCAGTTGGAGATGACTTCGCCGACGAGCGAGGCGTCGACCGAAACGCGGATGAGCGGATTTTCGCCCTGGAGCGCGTCGAGTTCCTTGTTGAGGGTGGCAAGGTCGGCGCGGAGCGCTTCGGGCGAAGGCGCGGCCGCGGCGGCGGTGGACCCGTTGCCGGCCGCGGCGGCCGAGGCCTGTTCCTGAACGGCGGCCTGCCCGGTGGCCGAAGCTTCGAGCTGGCTGCGGATCTCGCGGATGCGCGAAACCAGGTCGCGTTCCTTTTCCCAACGGGCCTTGAGCTCGGCCAGCCGGCGCTCGGTATCGACCTTGACGGTGGCCAGATGCGCGAGGCGTTCGGCGTGATCGGCCCCGACCGCGCTCTCGCGCTCGAGAACGCGGGTCTGGACGGCGACGTCGTCGAGCAGGCGCTGGGCGTCCTCAATAGCGGGTGGAATGGAGTTCTGGCCGAGTGACAGACGGGCGCAGGCGGTGTCGAGCACGCTGACCGCTTTGTCGGGCAGTTGCCGGTCGGGCAGGTAACGGTGGGAGAGGCGGACGGCGGCGCTCAGTCCTTCGTCGAGAATGCGGACGTTGTGATGGTTCTCCAGCGCCGGAACCACGCCGCGGAGCATCACCGTGCAGGTGATTTCGCTCGGCTCCTCGACTTTGATGAGCTGGAAGCGGCGGGCCAGCGCCGGGTCCTTTTCAAAATACTTCTTGTATTCGCTCCATGTCGTGGCGGCGATGGTGCGCAGCTCACCGCGGGCGAGCGCGGGCTTGAGCAGGTTGGCGGCGTCGTTCTGACCCGCCTGGCCGCCGGCGCCGATCATGGTGTGCGCTTCGTCGATGAACAGGATCAGCGGCGAGGGTGAGCTCTTGACCTCCTCGATGAGGCCCTTGAGGCGGTTTTCAAATTCGCCTTTGACGCCCGCGCCCGCCTGAAGCAGCGCGAGATCGAGGGTCCGGAGGGTGACGTTCTTGAGCGACGGAGGAACGTCGCCATTGGCGATGCGCAGCGCGAAGCCCTCGACGACGGCGGTCTTGCCGACGCCGGCCTCGCCGACCAGGATGGGGTTGTTCTGGCGGCGCCGGGTGAGGATATCGACCACCTGGCGGATCTCCCAGTCGCGGCCGAGCACGGGATCGATCTTGCCCTGCTTGGCGCGCTCGGTGAGGTTGATGGTGAACTGGTCGAGATTGGGCGTCTTGCCGCCGCCGGGGCGGGGCATGTCGCCGGAGCCGGCGGCCGCGGCCGTGGGCGACTGGTCGCTTTCCTGGGAAGCGGAGACGATGTTGAGGAACTCTGCCCGAAGGACGTCGGCGGTGACCTTCTGGAACTCGCGGCTGATGTCGCGGACCAGGCGGCTGAGCTCCTCGTTGACGAACAGAGCGAGGATGGTGTGGCCGGTGCGGACCTGGGTGGCGCCGAAGTCGATGGAGCCGACGGTCCAGGCCTCGGTGAACATTTTGGTCAGCCAGGGGCTGAGCGCCGGCGTGCGGGCATTGCCGGTTTTCAGCTTGTCGAGGCTTCGGGCCAGATCGCCGGACAGACGGGAGCGGTCGATGCCCATCTGTTTCAGGATCAGGGAGAAGTCCGAGGCCGTGTTGTCGAGCAGCTTGGTGAGATAGTGCTCGATCTCGACATCGTAGTGGGTGCGGGACAGACAGAGTCCGGCGGCGCCTTCGAGCGCTCCGCGGGTCTCATTGTTCAGCCGTCCAATCAGGGAGCGAAGGTTAACACTCATTTCAAGTCCTCATTCTGCCAGTAGCAGGATTGCATCGTCGGGGTCGTGGTCAAAGGCTCCGGCGCCGGCCCAGGAGCAGAGGCCGAGCGGAAGCCCGTCGCCGGCGTCGGCGCCCAGTTCGTATTCAGGAACCTGGTCGCGGGCCAGCACAAGTTGTATTTCGAAGTCGATCTGGCCGCCGGAAAAGAACAGAATCAGAGAGCGGAGCTGCTCCCAGGCTCCGCCGCCGGGAAGGAAACGTCGATACAGGGAAAGGCTGAGCGGTCCGAGGCGGATACGCGCCCGCGCCTGGTGATCCCAAATGGCGTCACCGGCGACGGCGCCTTCGCCGAGGCAGCGGGACGGCGTTTCCTGGCCGTCGAGCCAGCACAGGGCATCGCTGTCGAGCTGGTACCAGCCGCCGACGAACTGTTCAATGCCGACAGGAACGTCGAAGTGGTCCCAGAGGATTTGCTGGAGGGCGGCGGCGGGACGGGACTGGAGGCCGAGCAGGCCGGCATAGTAAACCAGGGCGTGATCATGCACCGCCTGGCGGTTGCGCAACTCGCGGATGCCGAGCCCCACCAGTTCCATCAGGTAGCCGGTGAAGCGGTCCTTCTCGGGCTTGCGGTAGGCAAGAGCGAAGTGATATTTTTCCCAGGCCAGATAGAAAAGGGAGATCAGCCGGTGGTGGAACAGATCGAAAAACTCGCGCAGGACGTGGTCGCGCGCGCGGCTGCGTTCCAGTAGCAGGCTGGTGTAGGCGTTGGGCAGGGGGCCGAGGGCGCCGGCAACGCCCATGAAATTGACGGTGAGCCGCGGCTGGCCGCCTTCGGGAAGGTCGAAGGCCTGGATTTCGCTGGCCGGGAAGGACAGCGTGGGCCGGGTGATGAAGCGGACGACCTCGCGGGAGGGCGCGCCGTAGCCGCCCACCGGCTCGCGCTCGGGGAAGACCTGCTCGAGAGCGACGACGGCCTGGAAGAAATCGACCTCGTAGGGATAATCTTCGAGCAGATGAAGGAGGGCCGGTTGGTTCACGCCAGTATCCTGTCGCCCGCGCGCGGGCGCCATTCCTTCATGATGCCCTTGCGCTGCCGGGTGCGCGCGGTGAGAACGATAAAGCTGTTGAGCGAGACGTAGAGGCCGAGGAAGCGATCAATCAGCGTGGCGAACAGGTAAGCGCCGCTGCCGGTAAACTGATCCTCGTCCAGCTCGATGTCGACTCGGCGGCCGCGGGCAAAGCTGATGCCGTGCTCGGAGGAGAGCTGGATCATCGACGGGCGGCTGGCGATGGAAACAATGCCCTCGATCTGTTTTTCGACGTAGGCGGCGCCGGAGAGATTGTGCACGCGCAGGATCTCGCGAAGCGCCTCGACGCCGCCGTCGATGAGTGAAAGGTAATTGAGCGAGAGCTGGGAGATGAGGCGCCATTGCAGCGAGCCGCCGAGGGGCGGCTGGACGACCTGGGTCGGCTTGACGAGGGCGATAATGCGTTTCAACGGGCCGCCGCCTTCCAGCTCGAAGTCGCCGTTTTCGTTTCCGAACGGGAGGCGGCTGGGCAGGTCGCGATTGAAGCACAGCAGGCGGCAGGTGATGGCGTCGGCGTCGGGGTGGACGGGGCGGTTGGCCAGATCGGCCAGCGAGAGATAGAGATCGGTGCCGCCGTCGGAGGCCCAGCCGGAAGGCTTGCGCGTTGCGTACCAGAAGACTCCGCCCTGGGCTGGCGTCCCGTGGCGAAAAGCGTAGAACGGATCGAAGGCGACAGCCTCATTAGAGCCGGACATGACGCCGGTGACCGCTTCGACCGAGAAGGCCTCGGTGCTCTGGCGGCGGCGGGCGTCGGGAACGATGAGGTACTCAGGCCGGCGCTGGTGGAGCAGGATCGGCTCGGAGACCTGGGGGAAGAGGTTGAGCACGGGCGAGCAGGACAGGCGAATGGTGTCGGCGTTCACCGCGGTTTCCAGCGTGAAATGCCGGTCGGGGCGCTCGAAAGGGGCGATGAGAAAAATGAGCTCCACCGAATCGCTGAAGCCGGCCTCGCGAATCGACTCCAGCCCGCCGATATCGAGAAAAAGGAATTTCTGGGGGAAGGCGAAGTATTCCTGCAGAAGACGGTAGCCGCTGAAGGACCGCCGGGGAAACGGCAGCATGGCTTCGTCCTCGCCGAAGCCGACCTGGCTCACAACGGAGGCGGGCAGGACGATGGGCGGGCGGCGGGCCGTTGTGTCGCGGTCGCGGATGACGACGCGGCGGCAATTGTTGAGCAGCAGCTCCTGGAGGGTGAAAGGCATGTTGCCGTCGCCTGACAGGTAGACGCGGAGAGTGTCGAGATCGAGGGTTGCGAAAGGACCGGTGAGGCTCTTCAGCTCGACGCGCAGCGCGGCCACGGCATCGCCGCCGCGCAGCGGAGGGTTGAGCCGCTCCACGGTGGTCCAGGCGGCTTCCGACACCTCGATCGGCCACAGCGTGGTGTCGAAACAGGTCCGGAAGCGGCACGGGACGCCCTGCACCGGGCGGGACAGCAGGGTCGAGTTGCGGGGCACGCGGAAGCCGGTAGTGAGGCGGCCCTGCTCGGGATCGAGGTGGAACTGCACCAGCGACATCGATGGAATCGGCCGGACGTAGTGCGGGTAGAGGATCTGAAACAGGCCCTCCGTGATTTCCGGGAACTGGTCGTCGATCTTGAGATGAACGCGGGCGGCGAGGAAGGCCACGGATTCGATCAGCCGCTCGACGTGCGGATCTTCGCACATGTTCGGCTCGAGCTGGAGGCGGGAGGCGATCTTCGGATACCGCTCGGCGAACTCGGCGCCGAGGCGCCGGAGGAAGCTGAGCTCGCGTTCGTAGTAGAGCAGCATCTCGTCGCGCATGTCAGCTCCCCTTCACCTCGTATTCCTTGCTGCTGAGGTCGAGAACGGTGTCGAAGTAGACCAGCTCCGGGCTCGGGTCCATGCGCAGCGTCGCCTGGATGAGGAAGCGGACGCGGCGGGCTTCGGAGTCCGGATTCTCGGCTTCCGATACCGTGACGCTGGCGAGGCGCGGTTCGTAAGTAGCGATGGCATCCTCAATCATGCGCAGCAGGCGGACCCGGTCGTCGGTGGAATCGCCGCTGAGCGAAGTGACGTCGGGAAGGCCGAAATAGAGCACCGAGCGGGCGGCGTCTTCCATATCTTCCGGAGGATCCTCCGGAGTGCGGCGGGAGTTCAGGAGCCACTCGAGGTCGCGGCGGATCGAATTCTTGAAAACGCGCACCGACTGGCTGCGGGACATCGGCGGCTCGACATTGCTTTGGGGATCGTCGTCGATCAGGCGGTCGATCAGGGACTGCTGTACGGGGCGGTCAATATCGGAGCGGGCCATGGGTTACACCTGCGCGCACTGAATGGCCTGGAGCGGGTCGAGGCGGCAGATGCGGAGGTAGAGGTTCTGCAGCGTGGCGGCGTCGCCGTTGAGCTTGGACAGGCAGCGATGAAGGAGGACGAGCGGCTGGGCGACGACATCGCCGCTTTCCCAGTCCTCGAGCTTGAAGGCTTCAATCTGGGCGGCGAGGTCCTGAAGAATGGGCAGCGCGATCGGCTCGCGGCCGGCGGCCACCAGGACGGCGGCGAGCTGGGTGCGGCAGCGGAAGCGTCCCCGCGTGCTCGACTCGCGGCTGAGTTGATTCATCAGAAGCGTGATTCCGCGCTCCGCGTTGCCGGAGCGAACCGCGTCCATCGCCAGTTCAAAAGTTTCCGCTCCCTGCATGGGTTCTGACTCGCTTTCGGTGGTGGAATTCTCACCCGGGCCCGCGCCATTGGAGGACAGTTTTGTTTCCAGCGCCAGCCAGGCGCGCGTTTCGTCGTTCGCCGTGGGCGTGTCGTCCATCATCGTCATGGACGGAAGCTCGGGCACGGCGCGCAGATATTCGAGCATCGCGGCGCGGATGGCCGCGCCCACCAGTTGATGCGTTTCGCCCAGATGATCGCAGGCGGTGATGGCGTAGCGCTGCAGGTCCATCCATCCGCGCCCGCAGGGCTGCGCCATGGCGGTTTCCGCCGTTTCGAGCAGTTCGGGCCACTTCTGGTCGAGCAGCAGCGACTTCAATTGCGTCCGAACCGCCGTGATGGGCGCCTCCAGCAGCCGGGCGCGGGGATGCGATCCGGCCGCCCGCACTTCGCCCCAGCGGAGACCGCGCAGCATCAGGTACGAGGCCGGGTTGGACGGCTCCAGCTTTCGCAGATAGCGGGCCACCGCGGCCACTCTCGTCACCGCGTCATTGCGATTGGCGGGCTCGATGGTGATCGTCCCCGCGCCGCCTTCGGCCGCCGCCTCGCCCTCGCCCGCCGCCCCGCCGGTGGCTTCGGCCTGCTCGGCGGACTCCGGCACCGGCTCCTCTTCCGGAGGGTCGGGATCGAGCTCGAGCTTCTTCTTGAGAATCGGATGGACGACCAGCCGCACTTCCTCGAGCGGCTTGCGCAGGCCGCCGAAGCTGGGGCTGGCGTCCCCAAACTTCTCGTCGCACAGCGCGCCCAGCTTCTTCAGCGAGGCCAGACACCCGTCGATTTCGCCGATGATCTGCTTATAGAAGGCCTTCGGTGCCTCCTCGACCGACTTGTCGAAAACCTCCGGGGCGAGCTTGCCGCCGTCGATGATCTTCTTGCGCGCCGCCTGCTTGATGGCGTCGTTCTTGACCGACTCCTCCGAGGGCACCGAGCGCGAATCGGTGTAGCGAAACCAGTCGTGCCCGGCCGGATTGAGCGGAACCGACTTGACGGCGGCGTCCAGCTTCATGCCCATCCACTCGAGCGGAGCCGCCCGGATCTCGGCGTCGCCGTCTTCCATCTCCGGATACAGGTTGTCCCAGAATTTATCGAGCAGGCCCGCGCAGAAGTCCAGGCCGCCCTTCAGGCCCGAGTAACCCTCGCGGCGCAGCATCGCCTCGGTGAGCCAGACGGCGAGCTGAAGGTCCTTGGACTTCTTGGCCAGCAGGTCGCCGCACAGGCGGATGACGAGCGGCCAGTCGGCTACCTTCCGCTCGTGCTGCCAGTCGCCTTGCGGGGCGTCGACATCCTCGCGCCGGGCTTCCTTGATGTCGTCGTAAACCGGCTCGTAGCGCAGATCCGCGCCACAGGGGTTTTCACCGGGGATGGGGTCGAATAAATCGTTTCGCCAGGGCATGATGTTTCACGAAGCGGCAGCTTCGGAAACCTGGATCTCCAACTGCCGCATCTCGAGGAATGGCACTTCTTCACCGTCGATCAAGAGCATTTTCTGGCCGACCGGAGCCTGCCCGCCGATTTCGAGATCGACCCACTCGGTGGCGCGGCCCAGTTTCACGGCGTCGTCGGCGTGTTTCCAGGAGAGCGGTGCGAGCACCGGGAGCAAAATCTCACCCAGTTCCAATCCCTCAAAGGCGGGGCCGGTCATCACCTTGGCGGGCGACCACAGCAGGTCGCGCAGCCGCTTGGGCGGCGGCATCTCGATGGTTGCGATGTGGGCGAACGGAATCCACATATACTGGCCGGCCGCGAACAGCTCCAGGCGGGCTCCCACCCGGGGGTCGGCATCCTCGATCGATTCAAACGGCTGGCCGTTGAATTTGCCGGCCACCGGAGCCGGAGCCGACGATAGCGGGAAGGTTTCTTTTTCAAACATCTTCTGCCGGTCGCGTTCGGCGTGCAGGGCGCTCTTGTAAAGCAAGCCGCCCATGCCGGCCTGCGGGTTGTCGCCGCTGAGAACATCCAGTTGCTTGTCGGCGCGATCGTAATTTCCGGCGAAGCACAGCAGCTCGAACAGAAACGTACGGCGCTGGGCATCGGTTGGATTGTCTCTCAACTCGATGCCCAGCGCCTCGATCGCCTCCGACAGCTTCCCAGCTTGTAGAAGGTCTTTGGCAGTCATGGTTCTGTCTAGGAGCCGGGAACGTTGGCGCGAATGTCCCAACCCGCGGCCGGGGTGGCGCTGCCCGATCCCGTCGCCGCCTGCTGGGTGTAGGTGATCATCACCTTGCCGAAGGCGAAGGATACGCTTTCCGTCGGCGTGTCGTCGCCGCCGGCCGAGCCCGACCACTGGATGCTCTCCACGTACACCTCGGTGAAGGTGTAGTTGATGAACTCAATGGGAATTGCATCGCCGCCCGCCTTGGCCAGCACCACCACCGCTCCGGTGAAGTGTTTGCCGAGGCAGCACTGGTTGAACAACGACGGGCTGGCCACGTCGAACTTCTTCATGATATTGAAGCTGCTGATCGACACCCGGCCTGAGGCGGCACCCGAACCGGCCGAAATGTTGGTCGGGTTCGAAGCCCCCCAACTGAAACTGTAAATCTCAAACCATCCCGCGGTGCCATTGTACTTCTGGTCGAGGGATTCGCCGGTGGTGATGGTGTCGTTAAACTTCATGAACGAACTGTACGCCATGCTCTTGCTCTCCTTTTCCTCACAAATGAATGGACTGCCAAAACGGAACTACTTGGCCGGTTGGGGAAGGTCTGCCACCAGCCTCATCGATACCGTCAACTCATCAAGCTGGAAGTGCGGGCGCAGGAAGGCAACCGCCCGGTAACAACCAGGTTTTCCCGGAATCTCCATGACGTCGACCCGGGCCTCCTTCAAAGGCCGTTGAGCCTTGACTGAGAAGGGGGCGTCGTCGTTGCTGACGACATATTTGGTGATCCAGCGGTTGAGGAACTGGCTTGCTTCGTCCCTCGACATGTAGCCGCCGATCTTGTCCCGCATCATCGCCTTGAGGTAATGGGCGAAGCGGGAAACAGCTAGGATATACGGCAACTGGGCCGAGATTCGAGCATTGGCGTTAGCGGCGTCGCTATCGTAGATCTTCGGCTTCTGGGCCGACTGCACGCTGAAGAAGGCCGCGTAGTCGGTGCCCTTGCAGTGAACCAGCGGCGCGAATCCGAGATCCGCCAGTTCCTTCTCGCGCCGGTCGGTGATGGCGACTTCGGTGGGGCACTTCATCGCCACGTCGCCTTCGTCCGTCTTGAACGTGTGAACCGGAAGCCCTTCCACCAGGCCGCCGCTTTCCACGCCCCGGATGCAGGCGCACCAGCCATACAGAGCAAAGGCATTCGTCAGCCGGGTGCCGAGCGCCCAGGCCGAGTTGCCCCAGAGATACTTGTCGTGATCGGTTCCGTCGACGCCTTCCTCGAAGTTGAAGCCCTCCACCGGGACCGTGTCCTTGCCGTAGGGCAGGCGCATCAGCACGCGCGGCATGGTGAGGGCGACGTAGCGCGAATCCTCGCTCTGCCGGAAACCCTTCCACCGGGCGTATTCGGTGGTGTCGAAAATCTTGCCGAGGTCGCGCGGCTGGTCGATCTGGGAGAAGCTCTCCAGATTGAACATGTCCGGCGAAGAGGCGGTGAGGAACGGAGCGTGAGCCGCCGCCGCCACCTGCGAGATCTTCTCGATCAGCTCGATGTCCTGGCCGCTCTTGCCGAATTCGTAATCGCCCATCAGCGCCCCGAACGGATGGCCGCCGAAGACGCCGAACTCTTCCTCGTACACCTTCTTGAACAGCGCGCTCTGGTCGAATTCCGGCGCCCGCTGCAGGTCGCGCAGCAGCTCCTTCTTCGACACGTTGAGCACCTTGATCTTCAGCATCGCGCTGCATTCGGACTGGCCCACCAGGTAGCGCAGCCCCCGCCACGTTCCTTCCAGCTTCTGGAATTCCGGCGCGTGCATCACTTCGCTCAACTGCAGGCTCAGCAGGTGATCGATCTGCGCGATGCGCGCATTGATCATCGCCTCGGTGTCGCGGGCCACGGTGATCGAGCCCTCGAGCACCTGCGCCACGAACTCCTTGATCATGTCCTTGCCGCGCTCTTTGGCCGCCGCGTCTTTCCCGAAGCGCCCTTCCTCGACGATCTGGTCGAGAAGACCGAGCTCTTTGGTTTCGGCTGCCGCGCCCTGCGGCATCTGCTTGGCTTCGCTACTCATTGGCTCCTCCCGCAGTGCCGATTTCCTTCTTCAGGCGGTCCATTTTCTCCTGGTCGCCCATCGTTTCCTTCAATATGTCGTCCAGCTTCTCATTGCCCTGCAGGCTGCCGCGAAGATCGGCCAGCTTGGTTCTCAGCTCCAGCAGCTCGCGCAACGGCTTCACCTGGCGGGCCACATTTTCCGGCTCGAAATCGTCCATCGTCTTGAAATGGAGATTCACGCCGAGCTTCCCGGCATTCGGGTCCTCGCTCAGCTTGTTTTCGACCGAGAACTGCAGGTGCGGCTTCATGCTTGCCAGCACGTCGTCGAAATTATCCAGCGTTACGTCCACGAACTTCCGTTCTTTCAGGCGGGCCAGAGGCTCCTCGGGCTGCCCGGTAAAATCGGCCAGAACACCCATGACGAAGGGAAGCTCCTTGAGCTCGATCGCATTCCCGACTTCCACGTCATAGCTGATGTGGACACGCGGGGGCCGAACGCGTTCCAGTTTCTTGTTTACGCTTTCTCGTGCCATCCATCTTCCTCGCTTTCTTGCACTCCCTGGGTCAAAGTTTGGGCCTCGGGGAGGTGTCACCGGCCGCCAGTCCTAGAGTGATCTCGGCTGGGAAACCGTTTCACTGCTGACGGGACGCTCGAAACCTTGATTTCGAGACTACACGAGTATATGGGAGCTTCCCAGGACAGTCAAGGACGGTAAGGGTCAATTCCGAGGTTTTCACGGGGGATTGACCGAGTACGCGGCGGGCGGGTCCGCAACGGCCCGGTTACTCGGTCGCCTCTCCCTTTCGGGCCAGCCGCCAGGAGACGGTGATCGAGCTGACATCGCGGCCGTCGTTCACCAGTACCAGCTTGTAGCCATTGTCGGCCGAAGGCCCCTCCGACACATGGACGTCGGGCGGGTCGATCTGGACGGCCACCGGCGTGTGGCGGGGTATGGCTTTGCCGCTGAGCGCGCCGAAGCTGGGCTCGCCGGCCGAGATTTCGAGCGAGTCGCCCGAGGCCAGCGTCCCGGTCCAGGTAAACGTCCCGTGGGGACCGCGGACCGCAGCCGTCTCGGCGGCCGGCGCCTCGGCAGCGGCCGTCTGAGGAGTCTTGGGAGAAGGCGCGGTGGCGGCCGGCTTTATCGCCGGCGCCGCTGCCGGGGAGTCGTCCTGTGCCGGAACCGGGCCGTGGCGTGAAACCGGGGCCCCCGTTGAAGCGGGCCCTCCGGTCTTGCCCGAAGCGGGAGCCGGTGCGCTGCCAGAAGCGGGAGCCGTGGTGTTGGCCGGAGCCGGAGCCGGTGCGCTGACTGAGGCAGCAGGCTCTGCGCTTCCGGCGGCGGACGGCTCCGCCGGCGCGGGACTCGCATTCTCTTTTCCGCCGCGCAGAAAAAACAGGCCGCCGGCAATCAGAACCGCCGCCGCGGCAATACCACCGATCAGACCGGCCCGGGAGCGCCGCGCCGCGGCCGGAGCGGCCGCCTCCGCAGCCGTCGCATCCGATGCGGGTGCCGGCTGAGAGACCACCGGCGGGGACACCGGCCGGGCCGGCTCGGCCGGGGGCGGAGGCGGCGCCGCGGCAGCCACCGGCGGGGGCGCGGTCGCCAGCCGCGGCAGCCGCAGACCGGCCTCGAGCTCGTCGATGAACTGCTGGCATGTCGGGTAGCGCTGCTCCGGATCCTTGGCCAGTGCCCGCAGCAGCGCAGGCAGCGCCGGCAGACCGACGATCGAGCCCGTCGTGTCCTCCCGGACCGGATCCTCGTTTACGATCTGGTACATGATGCTGGTGATCGAATCGCCCTCAAACGGGCGCTTGCCGGCCAGCAGTTCATAGGCGATCACGGCCAGGGAGAACTGGTCGCTGCGGCCCTCCACCGGCTTGCCCAGCACCTGCTCCGGCGACATGTAGTGCGGCGTGCCCACCGCCATGCCCGCCTGGGTGAGTCCCATGGTGGCGTCGTCCAGCATCTTCGCCACTCCGAAATCGGCGATCTTCACGCCGCTGTCGGAGGTCACCATGATATTGGCCGGCTTGATATCCCGATGAACCACGGCGCGGGCGTGCGCATAATCCAGGCCCGAGGCGACCTGGCGGAGCAGCGCGATGATTTCGGCCGAGCGCATCCGGCCGCCGGACTCCATCATCTCTCGCAGCGTTGTGCCCTCGACGAATTCCATCACGATATAAATCGTCGCTCCGGTATCGTCCATCTCGAAAACGGTAACGATGTTCTGATGCGCCAGCGAGCCGCCCGAGCGGGCCTCCCGCTGCAGCCGCTTCCGCAGCGTGTCCCCGCCCGCCGCGCCGGCCGCGATAGTCTTGATCGCCACTTTGCGGCCGATCTTGGGATCTTCGGCGAGGTAGACCACCCCGCCGGCGCCTCTGCCCAGTTCCCGCAGAATCTGGTAGCGGCCGATCATTTCCATTTCCGAATGTTCTCCTGGCGGGCTGCCGTTCCGGGCGCCCGAATACCCTGCCTCTAGCATATCGGCACCGGGCCCCGGCAAGAAGCGTTCTCGAACGGCTGTCCCGGCATTTCCCCGCTCAACCCCGGTGCGCGTGTTTCTCGTACAGAGTATCGTAAATCTGTTCCATTCTCCGAATGGAGGCGGCCAGGGCAAAGCGCTCCCGCACCCGCTCGACACCGGCGGAGGCCAGGCGCCGCCGAAGCGCCGGATCGCCGGCCAGAAGCCGGAGCCGCGCCGCCAGCCCGGCCGCATCGCCGGGCTCGAACAGCAGCCCGGTCACACCGTCTTCCACCGCCTCCGGATTGCCGCCCACCCGCGATGCGACGGCGCAGCAGCCGCAGGCCATCGCCTCGAGCAGGGCGTTCGACATCGCCTCCGACAGCGAGGGCAGCACGAAGATGTCGAATCCGCGCAGCCATCCGGCCACCTCGCGCGAGGCGGGCTCGAACCGGCACGAGTCGGCCGCGCCCAGCCGCGCGGCCGTCTCCCGCAGGCTGCCCTCCATCGGACCGCTGCCGACGATCACCAGCCGTGCGCCGGGACTGGTCTCCCTCAGTTGGGCGAAAGCCTGGATCAGAGTCTGAATACTTTTCTCGGGCCGCAGCACTGCCACCACGCCGATCACCGGATCCCGGCTCTCCGGCCGCGCCTCGGCCGGCGGATGAAACACGCTCGTGTCCAGGCCGTTGTAGCAAAGATGAATGCGATCCTCGGCGACGCCGTCGCGCCCGGCCAGATCGCGCGCCACTGCCCGGCTGTTCACCACGATTCCGTGCGCGAAACGGTCCGTCAGGCGCAGAAAGGGCCGGTGGCGGGGCGTGAGATCCCGCAAAGCGCGCTGGCTGGCCAGCACCAGCGGCACCCCGTACAATCGCGCCGGAATGACGGAGAACAGCGTGCCCGGTACGTCAAAGGCGTGGACGATCGAAATCCGGTGCCGCTTCAAATAGCGGCCCAGCGCCGCGACGGCGCGGAAATGGGACCAGCGCAGGAAGCCGCGCATGGGAAACTCGACCAGCGGCACTCCGGCCGAGCGCAGCTCTTCTGCGCGCATCCCCTGCAGCCTCAGGCATCCGACGTGCGGCTCGAAGCGGCTCCGGTCCAGTCCCTTGGCAACTTCGGCCATCTGGCGCTCGCTGCCGCCGCCCTCCAGCCACAAGCTGACCAGGAGGACGGCCCGCCGCGGTTCAGCCATGGGCACGAAGCGCCGCCCGGAGCCTCATTGCGTAACCCGCGACGGGCACCGCAGCGTGAAGAAGCCCGGGGCGAACATGTCGACGTTGTTCGGCGACTCAGTCAGCTCGATGCGCACGATAATCGGGTTGTTGCTCGAGTCCAGCACCGAGGAAGACTGCGAAGCGCCCTGGCCCCGCACCTTGCTGAGCACCGCCGTGCGGCTGCCTGGCGTCCGCGGGTCCGCGTTGGCCATGAGCCGGAAAATCGACCACACGCCGCTGTAAACGCCGAAGGGCACGCTTGCCCCGACGTTCACCAGCAGCCGCGCCTCCTGCTGCGAAGCCCCGGGCCAGGTGAACTGCTTGGCCTGGGAGGCGGACTTGGTGGCCGAGGCCGTTTCGCCGTCGGCGCTGAGCGTAATGCCCTGCGTGTTCGGAATCGGCTCCAGCTTCAGTGCATATTTCAGCCGCGCCTGCCCGTTGGCATCCGCCGGGAAGAAGGTCTCCGAGATCGCGGTCAGCCGGTTCAGGAAATCGACAAACTCCGGCGACAACTGCGGGTCCGCATCCGGCGCGGCCACCCACAGCCGCCCCTGCCTCACCACCGATTTCGCCAAAGCCTGCTGCAGCGCCGCCAGCGCGCTGTTCTGCGGCGCGAACACCGAGGCGAACTCGTCCAGGCCCACGTCGGTCGGGCTCTGCGGGTCGAACGGGAACTTTTTCTGCAGCTTGGCCAGTTGCGCGCAGAAGCTCTTAGCCGCCGCGCCCGCCTTCTCCTTGCCGGCCTTTCCGACATCGGTGATGACGAAACGCATCGCGTACCGGAACGGACTTTCCAGCATCCGCGCAACTTCGGTGTCCATGCCGTCCGAGCCGTTGATGTTGAACTTCTGCGAAAGCCCCCGCACCGCGTCCAGCCCGGCGTCGGAGGCCTGCTTGGCCGCTTCATGCAGGCTCATGTTGGGATTCGACGGCCGGTCGTCTTTCAGGTTGTCCATCGCCCGCTGCATGTTCGCCAGGGCCGTCATGTATGCCTGGTTGGGACCGCCAATCAAGCGGTCGGCGCTGCCCGGCGGCACCACTTCCCGCGCCGGCTGGAACACTCTCGTCACGTCGGCCGCCGTCATCGCGGGCGCCTTCTGCGTCTCCACCGCCGCGGCGGCCTTCTCCGCTTTCTTGGCCGCTTGATCGGCCTTCGAAAAACCGAGCTTCGACAACAGCCCGGAGTTGGTCGCCTTCTTCGCCATACTTTCGGCCGAGGATGCCGTCTGCGGGGGCGCCGGAAGGTTGGTGTTTTTTGAGATCAGGAAGATCGCCGCCAGCAGAGGCGACCGGTTGTCGGCCAAAACGTTCAGCTTCTGCGCGGCGTCGCGCGCATTGGCGAACGCCTGCACGCCGGTCTGCTTGGTGAACGCCTCCCACTTGGCGATGAAGTCCTTCACGTAGAGGTCTTCGAGCTCGGCGGCCGAGCTGCTGCCGGGCATGAGCTGCGACATCGCGCCGCTGGCGCCCAGCACGCACGGCTCGCCAATCGCCTGCCGCCCGCCCTCGCGCACCGCCTTTTGAAAGAATTGCCAGCCGTCGAAGGTGAAGGCCGCCTGGACCTCGCCCGGCCCGGTGAGCACCTGCCGGAAATCGGGCGCCAGATCCGCCACCCGCGCCGGTGTGCGCGGCGCCTGGTCCGCCTTCTCCACCAGACCGCGGTACACCTGCTCGACGCCGTGGAAGCTCGACAGATATTGCCGTCCGCGATCGACGGCATCCTGTTTCTCATCCACGTTGAAGGGATTCTTACTGGCCAGCTCGCCCGAGTAAAACTCGATCTGTTTGTAGATCAGGCCCTGCCGCTCCTGATCCACGCTGCGCCCGCTGTCCCACTCGCCAAACAGCAGCGGAGCCAGGAAGCCTTTGTCCGGTTTGCATTTGCAGGAGGTGATCATCCGGTAGCCCTTGAGGTCGTCATAGGCCGTTCCGTAAGCCACCGACCCGTCCGACACCGCCGGCAGGCGGCCCAGATCGGCCACCAGCTTGGCGTGAAAATCGTCGAAAAACATCTGCCGGAAACGCTGGAAATAGAGGTTGTAAGCCGCGGGAAGCACGCGGTTACCCGAGTACAGAAACCAGCGCATGCGCAGCGGCGGGCCGTTGCGCTCGTAATCGAGCAGTGTTTCGAGCTGCTGGCGAAGACCGTCGAGCGCGCGCAAATCGTCGAGCGACGGCACGGCCAGCGGCGCCGGCTGGAACGAGTAGCCGGCCTCGGAGGCTGCTTTCACATTGCTCAACAGCTCCCGGTTGCCCAGCCAGGAGCGCAGGAACGCGAAGCACAGCAACAGTCCCACCGCGGCCGCTGTGCCGAAGGCGATCCGGCGGTAGAGATCGAGCTTCCGGTGGCGGAATCCGGCGAGCGCGTCCAAGCGGTCGGCCAGGATCACGCGATGGAATAACTCGGCGACAAAGCTCCAGCGCGCCACCGTCGGCTCGCTCGAGGACTGTTGCTCCTGCGGGGACAGCCCCATCTTCTTTTGGTAGTCCTGGAGGTTGAAAAGCGAGGTCGCCTCGCCCACCGAAGGCCCCCGCACCACGTCGCGCACGCCGCCCGACAGGGCAGCCGAGGCCGCCACCTGCCGCGTCCCGATGAAATAATAACCCCGCAGCAGCGGCGAGGGCTGCAGCGGATTGGGACGGAATACGTCTACCAGAAACTGAACCAGAGTGTCCCGAATGCGCTTCACCTCGCGCGGGAACTCATAGATCGGCACCTTGCGCTCGGCCACCGCCTCCCGGGCCAGAAAGGAGATTCTCTTGTCGGCCAGCGAATAGTAAAGGGCGTTGAAGGCGTCGGCCAGCCGCGCCGATTCCGATTCGGCGAACACCTCGCCGGCCGGACGCGCCTCGCCCGCGCTCAGCGGCAGCGTGCATCCCAGAATCTGCTGGTCCTCGTTTTCCGCCAGCCGGCCGAAGTATTCCGCGAAATACGGAATCGAGTCGCTCTTGGTGAACAGAACGTAGACCGGAAAGTGAACGCCGAACGTCTCCCCGATCAGCCGCAGCCGCTCCTGAACCCGCCGGGCAAGGCCGCCGAGCCGGGCGGCGTCGGGGATGCCGAGAAACGGGCTGATGTCAACGCAGAGGACGACCCCCCTCAGATTCGACTTCTGTTTGCCGCCCAGCCTCGACAGCCATGAGCCGGCGCCGCCCGAGCGCAGGTGACGCAGCAGACGCATCCACCGCCCCGGGTCCTGGCTGAAGATGGTGCCGGACGGCTCGACGAAGACCGACTCGCCCGCGTACCAGAAGTTGCACAGCTTGGTGGGAAGAACGATCGAGTCACGGTACACCTGGCCGGCGAGCAGTTCCGGCTCCAGCGCCGCGCCGAGAAACGCCGTGCTCTTGCCCGAGCCCTCGGCCCCGGCAATGAGATACATCGGAAGACTGGTGACCGAGGTCCGGATGCGGCGGCTGGCAAGCGTCGGCGACTGCGCCAGGCGCGTGTTGGCTTCCGAGATCAGGCCCACCACGGCGTCGATTTCGGCGTCCGGCCCGGAGACCCGTACCTGCGCCGACGCCGGAGCTTCGGACTGCTGGGCCGCCGGAGCCTGAGCCGGAGCCGCGGCCGGGCCGCCGGCCAGTTTCCGCGTCAGCCGCGACACCAGCAGATAGACCACCAGCACCGTGAGGCCGAGCGCCGAAAGCATCGCGCTCACCAGCACGTAGTTCTCGTCGCTCACCAGAAACTTCGCGCCCACCCAGACCAGCGCCAGGAAGATCACGAACAACAGCAGGACAACGATCAGCTTGCGTTTCGACATGTTGATCCCGGATCCTTTCCCCGGCCGGCCGTCATAACAGCAGGCCGCGGGAGACCGTGTCCCGCACCTCGTTGCTCCCCACAAACAGCAGCAGGCTGAAGATGAGGAAGAGCACCACCGCGGCCCCCACCGAGCCGATGGCCGCCCGCAGCAGCGTCTGCGAAAGCGTGTCCGGAGGCGCGGCCGCGACTACCTCGGCGGGAAGCTCGCCCTGCGGGCTCAGCCGACTCGCGGCGCCGCGGATGCGCTCGATCCGCTGGCCCACGCGATCCATCAGCATATGCAGCTCCGAGCGCCCGCCCACCGAATACTTGCCCTCGAAGCCCAGCAGCAGACACAGGTAGAACACTTCCAGAATATCGCCCAACTCCGGCGAATCCTGCCTCGTCAGCAGCTTCTCCAGCCGCGCGAAGAACAGCTCCCCGGCCACCGAAACGTTGAACAGCTCGTCCTGCAGCGGCTTCTGCGCCCAGTCGTTCCGGCAGGGGTCGTGCGAGTTCAGGATCACTTCGTCAAGAAAGGCGACGATCGCGAAGTCCGTCTCGATCGTGTGCTCCTTGGCGTAGTTCCGCTTCACCGCCTCGCGATTCACTTCCGCCAGCGCCTCCATCATCCGGCGGCGGAATCCGTCGGCGTTGGCAATCTGCTGCCGCCCGCTCTGGATTCGCACAATGCCGGTGAAGAAGCCCTGATAGAGCAAGGCCAGGTTTTCCTGGCGCACGCCGCTCGGCGCACTGGTCGGTGTTTGGGGTCGGGCCATAGAAATTCGCTCACTTAGTATATCGACGGGCGCAAATGCCGGCGTGACGTCCGTCGCTAACGATGAAATTCCTTATCGGCAAGCTTGGGGTCCGATTGCAGGCGGTCAAAGCGAAACTCCATGCCGTGCTGCGCCTGGTCGCCGAAGCGGATGTCCATCGCCTTGGGTACCTTCGCCTGGCCGGCGTTTACGTAGTCGCCGTAAACCGCCACCATCCCGGAGCCGAGGCCGGAAGCCGCCTGATATTCCACGCGCTCGGGCAGCCCGTTGGCGCCGATCGTGAACAGATAGGTTCCCGTCGCGCTCGAGGCCTTCAGTACCACCGGACCCGGCCCGTCCAGCCCCGGCGATTCCGAGTTCAGCTTCATCTTCGCCGCCCGGATCCGGTCGATCAGCGCCGCCGGTTGATAGTCGCGGTATTGATGAGTCATCTTCTCCATTTCAATCGCCACCGGACCGCCCTTAAGCTTGCCGCTGCCGCCGGCCTTGGTATCGCTGCCCCGCAGCGAGCACCACCACTTCAGCCCCGCGCCGTTGATTTCCAGGTATGCCATTCCCGACGGCGCTTTCAGCCGCGCCTCGACGCTCCACTCGGTCCGCTGCCCTCCGCTCTGAAACAGATTCGCGCTGCCGGAGGCGCTCAGCAGCCCGGCGTCCTTGAGCCCGGCCTCCCCGCCCAGCTTGCCAATCAGCGCGTTGAAAACCTGCTGGCCGTATCGGGCTTCGGTGGCCGGTGTCGGCTGCAGCACCACCGGCTTGGCCGAAGCCGGCGCGCCGCCTTTCAACGGCAGCACGATCTGCTGCCCGAAGTAGCCGTCCTTGTTGATATCGATCACCGCGCTCGACTGAGGGCCGAGCGGTATCCCGGGCAGTTTTTTTACGCCGCCCTGCGTCTGCCCTTCCGCCTTTCCGTTTACCTGAATTGCACATTCGGCCGGCGCGCACTCGATCGTCACGGGGCCGGAAACCACCACCTTGGGCGGCGCGGCCACCACGGGCTTGAACTTGTCCCCCTTCATCTCGATCAGCGCGATCAACTCGTCCGGCGCGCCTGCGTCCTTGAGCTGCTTCGCCTGCGCCGCAGTCGGGTAAAACGTCACCCCGCGCCCGTCGACGGCCTTGGTCAGCCGGCCGGGGAAGATCACCCCAACGGCTGCCACCAGTTCCTGGAACGAGAACGGCTGGCCGGTCAGAAACGAGTCTTCCTTCGGTTTCTTTTTCGTCGTCTTTTGGGCGATGAGCGGAGGCGCCGCCAGCGCTATCAGCACCACGGCAAGCGATACCAGATGAATTACCTTTTTCAGGCCGGTCATCGAGCCCCTTCCCATCGCATCTCTTTAGTGCCCTGTCTCCAGCGCCTTGGCCCTCTGAACTTTTTTCAGCAGCTCGGCCGCGGGTTGATTGCCCGGCTGGTCGTGCAGAACCATCCTCAGGTAGCGGAGCGCGTTGTCATAGTCCCCATTCTCGTAGGCCGCCTCGGCGCGCCGCATCGCCGCCTCCGGACTGAGCGCCGCGGCCGCGGCCGGTGCGCCCGCCCCAGCACCCGGAGCGGCCGGCCTCGCCGCCGCCAGCATCGACAGATCCTGCTGGACATCGCGGATCGGCCCGGCCAGGTCCTGCCGCGCCGACGCCTTGCTCAGGTTGTCGTTGGCCGCCTGGACGAACGGGTCGACGCTCTTGCCGCCGGCCACCGCCAGCCGCGCCAGCTCGACATTCCACCGGGCGATATCGAGATGGGCATCGGCCTCCTCGCGTGCGCCGGCGAATCGCGTCACAAAAGCGTTGAGCTTCGCCAGTATCTGCTCGATCTCCGCTTCGCTCGCTCCCGCCGAGGGAGCAAAGGCGCGCAACAGCCCCAGCGCCACCGGCGCTTTGTCGCTGTTCCATTCGCCGAGATCGGACATCTTGGCGTAGCCCCTCGGGTAGACCTTGCCACCCGGCGCATACTGCACCTCCACCCATTCCTGCGTGCTGCTGCGCGGGGCGCGAAGCACGTCCAGCGTCTCGCCGCGCCGGGCCTCGACAATCACCGCCTCCCCCGCCGTGGGGCTGGCCAGGATCGCCGCGCTGTTGGCCACAACCTGCGCCGTGGCAACCGAAGGCAGCAGCCGGGCGCGGGAACCTCCCCGGACCAGAAGCAGGTACGCGCCCGCCGCCAGAATCAACACCACTGCCACCGCCCCGACACCGAGAATCATCTTCGTGCTCGACGCGCTGGGCGCGGCCGCGGAAGCCGCAGGCGCCGGGGGCGGCGGAGCGACCGGCTTGGCCTGCTCTTTCGGAGCCGCCTTGGGCGCCGGGGGCGGCGGAGGCGGAGCGGCGGGAGCCAGCGGCCGCACCGGCGCTGCCGCCGCGGGAGCCGGGGGCGGCGGAGCGGCCGGCTTCGGCTCGGGCGGCTTCACCGGCGGGGGCGCGAAATCGCCGCCGAAAAGTCGGGTTGCGTCTCCGCCGCCGGAAAACGCCGGCCGCGCGGGTTCTTCCTTCGGAGGGGGTGCGGGCGGTGCCGCCGGTGCCACGGGCGGCGCAGGCTGCGGCGGCGCGGCGGCCGGCCGTTCCAGGAACACCGTCGGCTCGAAATCGTTCTCCTTGGCCAGCGTCCCCGCCCCTCGCGCCACACTGGCCGCGCCGGGAACCGCGGCGTTCAACTCGGTGGCCGGCGCCTCGGCCGGCGCGCTCAGCTCCAGTTCGTAAAGCCTCTCCTGCGACCGCTGCACCGCTCCCTCGAAGCGCTCGTCGCCGTGCGCCGCCTTCCGGACATCCTCAAACGCCCGCCGCGCTTTGCTCAGACTGCCGGCATCCACGGCGTCGTCGAACTCCTGCAGGGCCGTCAGCACGCGCGACATCAGCACTTCGGTCCCTTCGCCGGCCTGCGGCGGTGGCATCGACGGCAGCGGCGCCGCCGGCGCGAACAGCTCGGCGGCGCTGACTTTCGGCCGCGTCACCGCGTCGCGGGCATGCTGCCGGATCGCCTCGGCGGCGGCCCGCAGGTCCTTCGCCAGGTCCAGGCACGACTGGTACCGCTGCTCAGGCTTCTTCTCCAGAGCCTTGTTCAGTATCGCCTCGACCTCTTCGGACGCCTCCGGACAAACCGTCCGCAGCCCGTCCGGCGCCTCCCGCACAATTCGCTTGGGAATCGACGGCCCCTGGAACGGATGCGAATACGCGATCAGCTCGAACAGCACGATCGCCACCGAAAACAGGTCTGACCGCGCGTCGCACGGCTTGCCCAGTATCTGCTCCGGCGCCATGTAGTTCGGCGTGCCCAGCACCCGGCCCACCATCGTCAGGCTCGAGGCCGCCGTCCGCGCGATGCCGAAATCGAGAATCTTGGCCCGCCCGTCCTCGGTCACGAAAATGTTGCTCGGCTTGATGTCCCGGTGAACGATCCCCTGGCCGTGCGCGTGGTCGAGCCCTTCGCACACCATGGCGCCGATTTCCAGCTTCATCTCCATCGGCAGCGGCCGCCGCTCGTGAATGATCCGCCGCAGGTCCGTGCCCACCAGCAGCTCCATCGCGATGTAGGCCGTCCCGTCTTCCTCGCCGAAATCGTAAATGGTGACGATGCCCGGATGCTGCAAACGCGCGCAGGCCCGCGCCTCGCGGTAGAAGCGCTCCTTCAGCTCGGCGTCCAGGCTCGCCCCCGGCAGCACCGTCTTCAGCGCCACCCTCCGGTCCAGCACCCGGTCGCGGGCCACATACACCGTCCCCATCGAGCCCGAGTTCAGCTCCTCGATCAGTTCGTACTTACCCAACGCCGCCATCATGATTTCGCGCTCTCCGGTTCATACCGCAACAGAATGCAGGAAGCGTTATCGGGAGCGCCGTTCTCCTTGGCCGCCTGTACCAACTGCTGCCCCGCCCGCTCGATGTCCGGCGTCGCAAAAAGAATCGAGCGCATCGCGGCCTCGTCCACCACCCCGTGGACTCCGTCGGTGCTCATCAGCAGCAGATCGCCGCTTTCAAACTGGTGCTCCGACGTGTGCACCTCCACCGCGCTGTGGCTTCCGATGGCCTGCGTCAGCACGTTGCGCATCGAATGCTCCCGCGCCTGTTTCGCCGTCAACGCGCCGTTGCGCACCATGTTCGCCACCCAGCTATCGTCGCTGCTGAGCTGCGTCAACGCTCCTCCGCGCAGCAGATAGATCCTGCTGTCGCCCACATTGCCAAGCGCCGCCCGATTGCCGTTCACCAGCGCCGCCACGATCGTCGTCCCCATTCCCGCGCGCTCCGGCGATTCCTCCGCGCTCTTCCACACCTGGCGGTTGGCCAGTTGAATCGCCGTCCGCAGACGGTTCTCGTCCAGCGACAGCTCGACGTCGTAGCCGAACGGCCAGCTCACGTCGAAGCGGTCCCGCGATGCCTGAACGTAGAACTGGCTCGTCGTCACGGCCAGCTCGGCTGCTACCTCTCCATGGCCGTGCCCGCCCATCCCGTCGGCCACGATGTAGAGGCCCGCGGCATCGTCAACCAGAATTCGGTCCTGGTTGGACGTCCTCACACACCCGATATCGGTAACGCCAAAAGCCCGGATCAGTCCTGACACTCGTATCGTATTCCCGTGGAAGCTTCCCTCTGCTCGCTCCGGCTTCCGTGCCGGACGGATTGATTCTATCACCGACCGCGGCAGCGGCGGCGGCTCCCGGCGCGCACGCTCCGGTCTTTATAATGGTGCCCGCCATGCTCGATTCTGTATCGCGCTTTTCTGACCGTGTGGCGGATTATGTACGCTGCCGCCCGTCCTACCCATCCGGAATTGTCGATCTGCTCCAGCGCGAATGCGGCCTCGGCGCCAATTCCACCGTCGCCGACATCGGCTCGGGAACCGGCATCCTCACCCGTCTGCTGCTTGATTCCGGCGCCTCTGTGTACGCCGTCGAACCCAACGCCGCCATGCGCGCCGCCGCCGGGCAGTGGCTCGGAGCCGAGCCCCGCTTTCACAGCGTCACCGGCGCCGCCGAGCAGACCAATCTCGATTCCCGCTCCTGCGACCTCGTCACCGCCGGCCAGGCCTTTCACTGGTTCGACCGCGCCCGCGCCCGCGCCGAGTTCCAGCGCATCCTCCGCCCTCCGGGCTGGGTCGCGCTCGTCTGGAACGAGCGCCGCACCGGCGGCTCGCCTTTTCTCTCCGGCTACGAGGATATCCTTCACCGCTGGGGCCTCGACTATGAAAAGGTGGCGGCGACGTATCCCGACCCCGAAGCCCTCGCCCCGTTCTTCGCCCCCGCCGCCCTGCGCTCGGCCTCGTTCCTCAACCTCCAGTCGCTCGACCTCGACGGCCTCCGCGGCCGCCTCCTGTCCGCCTCCTATGCCCCCCGCACCCCGCACCCGCATTACCAGCCCATGATCGACGATCTCGAGCGTCTTTTCACCCACCACCAGCGCGATGGCCGCGTCGAGCTCGTCTACGATTGCCTCCTTTACTACGCCCCCCTCCTCTGATCTCTCAGTCGCACCGAACCCGCTGGCCTTCGTTTTCGTATCATCCATCAGAGAGGGAGGAAACGGCGATGTTTTGCTGCCGCTGTGGTATCGAACTGCCCGACAAGGCCCGATTCTGTCTCGACTGTGGCACCGCCACCAGCGCCGCGCCGCGCGAGCGCCCGGCGCAGGACCGGCTCAGCCGGCCACTGTACGACAAGAAAATCGCCGGCGTCTGCGCCGGCTTTGCCCGCTACTTCAACGCCGACACCACGCTCATCCGCGTCTTGTGGCTCGTCTTCTCCGTCTGGCCGGTGCCGCTGCTCGGCGTCGTCGCCTACTTCGTGGCCTGGATCGTCATGCCGCGCGATCCTTTCGAGCTGCCTGCCCCGGACCACGGAGCCCAGCCCTCGCACGTCTGAGGCGGCCCCGCCCGCCTCAGCGCATTCCGCTCTCCACTTCCTCCAGCCAGTCCGGACGCTTCAGCACCTCCCGCGGCTTGCTCCCGTCCGGCGGCCCGATGATGCCTTCCCTCTGCATCATGTCCAGAATGCGCGCCGCCCGCCCGTAGCCCAGCCGCAGCCGCCGCTGCAGCGTCGACGTCGAAGCCTTCCCCATCTCCAGCACCACGCGCACCGCGTCCTGATACATCGGATCTTCGGCCCCGTCGTACTCCTCCTCCTCCATCTCCGCTTCATCCTCGGCCGGCGGCGCCTGCAGGAACGTCGAGTCGTAATCCGGCCGCGCCTGCGCCTTCCAGTACTCCACCACTTCGTTAATCTCGGCTTCCGTCACAAAAGCCCCGTGAACCCTGGTCAGCCGCGACGAGCCCGGCGGCAGAAACAGCATGTCGCCCTTCCCCAGCAGGTGCTCGGCGCCCATCACGTCCAGCACCGTCCGCGAGTCCACTCTCGTGGCCACGCGAAAGCTGATGCGCGACGGAAAATTCGCCTTGATCAACCCCGTGATCACGTCCACGCTCGGCCTCTGCGTCGCCAGCACCAGGTGCATTCCCACCGCCCGCGCCATCTGCGCCAGCCTCGTCACCGCCTCTTCCACGTTGGCCCGCTCCAGCATCATCAGATCCGCCAGCTCGTCGATCAGAATCATGATGTAGGGCAGCGGCGCCAGCTCTCTCTCCTCGGCCTCTTCTTCCTCAAACAGGCTCATCGGCCGCGACTGGATCTGCCGCGCCTTGCGGTTGAACTGGTCGATGTTCCGCACCCCCTGGCTCGCCAGCAGCTTCAGCCGCCGCTCCATCTCCAGCACCGCGTTCCGCAGCGCATTGGTCGCTTTCTTGGCGTCCGTGATCACCGGCGTCAGCAGGTGCGGAACGCCTTCGTATATCCCCAGCTCCACGCGTTTGGGATCCACCATGATCAGCCGCACTTCATCCGGCGTCGCTTTATAGAGGACCGACATGATGAGCGAGTTCAGCATCACGCTCTTGCCCGCTCCCGTCGAACCCGCAATCAGCAGGTGCGGCATCGACTCGAGCGAAGCCACCTTGATCCGCCCGCTGATGTCCTTGCCCAGGCACATCGTCAGCCGCGAAGAGGACTGGTCGAACTCCTCCGACTCCAGAATCTGCCGCAGGCTGATCAGCTCCCTCCTGTTGTTCGGCACCTCGATGCCCACCGTCGGCTTGCCCGGAATCCGCTCGATCAGAATCGATTCCGCCTGCAGTCCCAGGCAAAGGTCCTCGGTGAGCGAGGTGATCTTGCTGTATTTCACTCCCGCCTCGGGCTTGTATTCGAACGTCGTCACCACCGGCCCCGGATTGATCTGCACCACCGAGCCGGTGACGTTGAACTCCTCGAACTTGCTCTTGATGCGCGCGGCGATCTCTTTGAGCTCCGCGCTGTCGTGCGGGTTGCGCCCCGGCACCTCGTTCAGCAGCGACGTCGGCGGCAGCCGGTATTCGGCCGGACGCTCCGGCGGCGCCGCGCGGCCCGCCACCGCCGGCACAGGCATCGGCGCAGCGGCGGCAGGCGGTGGCTCCGGCTCCGCCGGCCGGTCGTCTTCCAGCACGTGAATCGGAATGTCGGCCGGTTCCTCTTCCCTCTCCTCCACCAGCCTCGCCTCTTCCACCGCCGCCGCCGTTTCCCACGGAGGCGTGTCGGCGGACAAGGTCTCCACCGCCGCCGGCGCCCCGGCCGGCTCGCCCCGCCGCGCCCGCCGCTCGGCCAGCTTCTTCTCTTTCAGCGCCTGCCGCTCCGCCGCCCGCTCGGCCTTCTCTCGCTCCCTCTCCGCTTTCTTTTTCTCCTGCCGCGCCGCCGCCGCTAGCCTCCGCCGCGCCTGCCATCTCTCCCACGCCCCGCCCCACGCCTCCACCATCCGCAGCGGCCCGGCAAACACTCTCTTCAGCGTCATCACCGAAAACGTCGACACCAGGTACAGCGAAAGCACGAACACCGATCCGGTGATCACCAGCGCTCCCAGCGGATTCACCATCCCCGTCAGCCAGTCCCCCAGCAGCTCGCCCACAACGCCGCCGCAGGCAACCGCTCCTCCCCACGGCCGCCAGGAAATCCCCAGGCTCAACCCCGTGCACACGCTCGCCACCAGCATCGCCGCGCCCAGCGTCCGCACCAGCGGAGCCGTGATCAACTGCGACCGCATCCATTTCCAGGCCATCAGCCACAACAGCATCGGAAGCGCCGCCGCCGCCAGCCCCAGAAACTGCAGGCACGCATCGGCCGAGTACGAGCCCAGCCGCCCGATCAGGTTCTGCGGGCGCGCCAGGCTCGACACCGTGTCCCAGGATGGATCGAGCGGATGGTAGGAGGCCAGGCTCAGCGCCACCAGAAGCCCGGCGATGAGAAACACGAATCCCGCGGCCTCGTTGAGGCGGCGATAGTTGGTCGGTCCTAGAAATTGCATTCCGCCCTTGGAGCGGAAGACGGCCAGAGCATCTCTATTATGCCAGAGTTTCCCTGCCCGGCAACCCGCGAACCCTCCCTCCCGCCCGGCGCGATATCATTTCCAGGTGTCGAGACTTCTGGCGGCTTTTTTCCTGCTTCTGACGGCGAGCTTCGCGCAAACCGGCGTGCCGAACCTGTGGCAGCGCAAAGCCGTCGGCCGCCTGGAGGCGCTCGACGCCGCCCTCGACGGCGTCCTCGGCGCCGCCGCCATCGATCTCACCAACGGAAGCGTTCTCAGCTACCACGGCGATTCGCAATTCCCCACCGCCAGCTCCATCAAAATCGCCGTCATGATCGGCATGTTCCGCGACGCCCACGCCGGCCGCCTCCGCTTCTCCGACACCATCGAGCTCCCCTGGGTCGGCCACAACGACGACAGCGAAGGCCCGCTCCGCCTGCGTCTCATGAAGGGGCCGGTACGCATCACCACCGGCGAGGCCGTCGAAGCCATGATGCAGTGGAGCGACAACTCGGCCGCCAACCACTGCATCGAGACCGTCGGCATGGATCGTGTCAACGCTCTGGTGCGCGAGCTGGGCCTTCGCGACACTCACCTCAGGCGCCTGATGATGGACGTCGCCGCGGCTTCGGCCGGCCGCGAGAACGTCTCCACTCCGCTCGATCTGGCCCGCCTCATGCAGGCAATCTATGAAAACAAAGCCGCCGACCCGGATTCCTGCCGCCGCATGCTCGATCTCATGAAGCGCGTCCATCAACCCTACATGGGCCCCGCCATGCCCCCCGGCGTTGAACTGGCCGCCAAACCGGGCAGCCTCGACGGCGTCAAATGCGAGGCCGGCATCGTGTTTCTCAAGAACCGCCCCTTCGCCGTCACCGTGATGTCCACTTATCTCGCCCCCGGCCTGAATCCGGTTCCCGACGCCGCCCGCGTAATTGTCCAATATTTTTCCCGCCTCGCCGTCTCCAACGAATGGGGCCGCCGGCTCGACTGACGCCCCGGGGGCGCGGCAAATGCCCGGTGGACGGGGTTAAAGCGCGCACCCGAATCCGCCGATAGAGGGGTTAGCGCGGCGTGTGCCGCGCCGGTAATGATTTCCATCAAGCACTACCTGGACCTGGCCAAAAACGACGCCGCTTCGGCGTTGATGCGGACCGGCATTCTGCTCCTGGAAGCGCTGGCGCTCCACGCCGTGAACTGGGACGCCGCCCAGTGCGCCGCCTTCGGCGAGACCATGCGGAATCTGCGCCGCAACATCGAGGAGGCAACCGGCGGAGACCGCGTCCTGGTGCTCTGCGGCGAGGCCATCCACGCGCTCGAGTCGTATAACCGCGGTGTCGAGAACGGCATCCGCACCCAGTCGTCCTGCTTTCAGGAAATGCTGCGGATGCTGGCCCGAACCATCGTCGAGGTCAGCTCGGCCGGCGCCGCGGCGGCGGCCAATCTGAAACTGATTGAAAGGAAACTGGAAAGCGCGTCCCGCCTCGGCGACCTGCACCAAATTAAGAGCCAGCTCGGAGACGCGCTGAAGGCCCTGGCCGAGGAGTCGGGGCGCCAGCGCGAGCACGCCGACCGCATCAGCCGCGGTTTGAAGAGCCAGTTGCAGGCCGCGCGCCCCGCCGGCGTGAGCCAGATGGACCCGGTCACCGGTCTGCCGGACGTCGAGGCGGCCGAGGCTGCGGTGGCCGCCCAGATGGCCTCGCCTTCGCCGGGCTACGCCGCGCTGTTCCGCGTCGAGAGAATCGAGCTCATCAACAGCCGCTTCGGATTTGGCGCCGGCGACCGCGTTCTCGTCCTCCTCAGCCAGCACGTGGCGCAGCAGTTGTCGGCCTCCGACCGGCTCTACCGGTGGCGCGGCCCGGCATTGCTTGCGCTGCTCGAACGCAAGGCCAAGGTGCACGATGTCCGGCTCGAAGTGACCCGGATTTCCTCCACCCGGCTCGAGCACGTCATCGAGATCCGGAACCGTTCGGTGCTGCTGCCCATCAGCTCCACCTCGCTCACCCTCCGTCTGGAGGAAGCCGGATCGGCCGAGGACGCGGCCGAAATACTGAATTCCTTCGCCGCCTGGGAGCCCCAGCCCATCGGCAAGGGGTGAATCGCGCCGGGGGCTCAAGTTTTTCTCCCCACGGGCCGATAAGCGGAATGGACGTCTCGAAACGGGCGTCCGGCAGCCGGGAGGGTATGCATGGGTTCGACCACCGGGTCCACCACTTCAAACGTCTTCTCACCGCTCGTGTTCACGGGTGTGAGCACCTTTTCGAGCGATTTTCAGACCATTCTGACTCACGCCCAGCAGGTGGGCCAGATCCCCATCCAACAACTGCAAAACCAGCAGGCGCAAGTGCTTGCCGAAAAGCAGGCGCTCATTGCGCTGGAGCCCTACGTCAGCACCGTCGCCGGCGACCTCACCAATCTCGGCGCCATCGCCACCGCCCAGGCCCTGTCGGCGTCCAGCTCCAACACCGCCGCCGTTTCGGTCACCAATACCGGCGCCACCTCCCCGGCCAGCTATTCCATCACCAACATCACGTCCCTGGCCACCGCGGCTTCGGAAACCTCCCTGCAAGGCTACGCCGATTCCACCACCGCTCCCGTCTCCAGCACCGGAACCCTCAACCTCATCGTCGGCTCCAACCAGTACACCATCAACCTCAGCTCCCAGAACAACAATCTGAACGGCCTGGTCAGCGCCATCAACGGCTTGAACGCCGGCGTCACCGCTTCCGTCCTCACCACCGGCAGTGGTTCCACTCCCGACTATCTGTCCATCTCGGCCACCTCCACCGGCGCCACCACCCTCAAGCTCATGGACGATCCCACCGGCGCCAACACCAACCTCATCAGCAGCACCAATCAGGGCACCAACGCCAACTTCACCTTCGACGGCATCCCCGTCACCCGCTCCACCAATACCGTCAACGACCTCGCCCCCGGCATCACCTTCACCCTGAACCAAACCACTTCCAGCACACCCGTCACCCTGTCGCTGGCCACCGACCCCACCCAGTTGTCCAACGCCCTTTCCAGCTTCGTCTCCGACTACAACAATCTGCTCGGCCAGGTCGAACAGCAGGTCGGCTCAAGCGCCGGCCCCCTGAGCGGCAACATCATCGTCACTACTCTCGAGTCGGCCATGCAGCAGTTGAGCTCCTACCAGGGCGCCGGTTCTATCAAAAGCCTCTCCGATCTCGGCATCACCTTCAGCAGCACCGGCCAGATGTCGTTCAACCAGAACACGTTCTCCACCCTTTCGCCGAGCCAGATTTCCGGCGCCTTCCAGTTCCTCGGCTCCGCCTCCTCCGGCCTTGCCGCCATGGCCAACAATTTCACCACTCTCAGCGATCCGGTCAGCGGCATGATCATCAACCAGGAGAACGGTTACGATCAAACCAACACCGACCTGGGCAACCAGATCCAAACCCTCACCACCCGTCTCACCCAGACCCAGAACGCTCTACAGCAGCAGCTTGCCGCCGCCGACACCACCATCGCTTCCATGCAAACCCAGCAGCAGCAGCTCACCGCCAGCATTCAGAGTCTGGATTACGTCCTGTTCGGCCAGCAGCAGCAGCAGGCCGGCCTCAGCGGATTTAACGGGCCGATCAACGCCAGCGTCGGAGGATAGCCATGCCCGAAACCGCCACTTGGGAAGGCGCTACGGGCCGGCTCGAACGCGCCACCGCGCTCCTGGCCGCACATATCCCGGTTCGCGGCAACGCCACGCTCCTTCAGGAACTGCTGGCCGAGCGCCAGGCCGCCATCGACGGCATCACCACTCTCGATCCCGCCCTGTGCACCGCCGCCCTCCTCGAACGCATCCGAGCTTCGGTCCGCGAAGGCGATCTGGCCGTGGCCCGCGCCCAATCCTGGCACCGCGAAATTGAGTCCAGCCTCGTCCGCGCCGCCCGTCTCCAGGCCGCCCTCACCGCCGGCGCGCCCCCCTCCCGGCACGTCGTCGACTGCCAGGGCTGATTCCGTCCCCGCCCGCCGCCCACCGCCCGCCGCCTCGGCCGCCCCTGCCCGTCGCCGCCCCTGCCCACTGCCACCCCCGAACCGGCGCCGCCCACCGGCGCCGCCCGACGCCGCCGTCTCGCCCCACTCGCCGCTTCAGCCGCCTTCGAGAAACCGCTCCGCCTCCAGCGCCGCCATGCACCCCGCCCCGGCCGCCGTGATCGCCTGCCGGTACGTCCGGTCCTGCACGTCTCCGGCGTGGAAAACACCCGTCACACTCGTCCGCGCCCCGCCCTTCGACACAATGTATCCGTCTTCGTCCAGCTCCATCTGACCCCGGAACGGAGCCGTGTTCGGAATGTGGCCGATCGCCACAAAGAATCCGTCCACCTCCCGCTCCCACGTCTCCCCGGTCTTCAGGTTCCGCAACCGAACACCCGTCACCAGGTTCTGGCTCACGTCGAAAACGTCCTCCACCACCGTGTTGGTCAGAAACTGGATCTTCGGATTCTCCCGCGCCCGCTCGAGCATGATCTTCGACGCCCGGAACTCGGCGCGCCGGTGAACCAGCAGCACTTCCTGCCCAAACCGCGTCAGAAAATTCGCTTCCTCCATCGCCGAATCCCCGCCGCCGATCACCATGATCTTCTTGCCGCGATAAAAGAATCCGTCACAGGTGGCGCAGGAGCTGACGCCGTGGCCGATCAGTTTCTGCTCGTTGGGCAGATTCAGCCAGCGCGCCGAGGCGCCGGTGGCGACAATGAGCGCCCGCGCTTCGTGCCATTCCCCGTCCACGTTCAGCCGGAACGGGCGCCGCGAAAGATCGGCTTCAATCACCGTGCCATGCAGGTACCGGGCGCCGAAGTGCTCGGCCTGTTTCTTGATATTTTCCACCAGCTCCGGGCCCTGAATGCCCTCCGGGAAGCCGGGAAAGTTCTCCACCAGCGTGGTCAACGAGAGCTGCCCGCCCGGTTCGTGGCCGGCCACGACCAGCGGGTTCAGGTTCGCCCGCGCCGCATAAACCGCCGCCGTGTTCCCGGCGCACCCGGATCCCAGAATGATCAGATCTTCCATGGAAAACCCTTATCCTAGCACCCCTGTCCCGGCTGGACCGCGCCGCGGCACACCCGAACCCGCCGGTTGCCGCCGGCCCTCGCCCCGCCAGGCCCGCCACCGCTCCCCCCACGCCACCTCTCGCGCGCCCGCTTCGCCGAAAGCAATCCCCGCCCCGCACGGGCCCGCTTTGCCGCCGGCGAGCTCAGCCCTCGCGCCTTCTCTCGGCCGAAGGGCCGGAATGGCTGGATAACCTGCACGCTCCCGCGCTCCGGCCACCCGCCTTCAGGGCAGCAGCGCCAGATAGTGGTGCCAGTGGCCTCCCACGAGCTGGTTGGCCACCAGCGCCCCCACATACGCCAGGACACCCATGTAGCAGAACTGCAGCGCCGGCCACTTCCAGCCGCCCGTCTCCCGCCGCACCACCGCCAGCGTGGACATGCACTGCATCGCGAAGGCGAAGAAAATCAGCAGCGCCACCGCTCCGGCCGGACTCAGATCGGCGTGCAGCGCATGCTGCAGCCCCTGCGACCGCGCCTCGCCGTCCATGCCGTAAATCGTCCCCAGCGTCCCCACAATCGTCTCCCGCGCCGCCAGCGACGTCAGCAGCCCGATCCCGATCTTCCAGTTGAAGCCCAGCGGCCGGATCACCGGCTCAATGCCCCTCCCGACCATGCCCGCGAAGCTGTCCTGAATCGCCGGCGCCCTGCCGTCGTGCAGCGGCAGGTGGGCCATCACCCACAGCCCCAGCGCAACCGCCAGAATCACCGTCCCCGCCCTTCGCAGAAACACCTTCGACCGGTCCAACAGCCGCAGCCCGAGCGAGCGCAACGTCGGCCAGCGGTACGGCGGCATCTCGAGCAGAAACGGCGTCCGTTCGCTCCGCAGAATCGACGACTTCAGCAGCCGCGCCGTCGCGATCGCCGCCACAAATCCAAGCACGTAGAGTCCCAGCATCGCCGCCGCCTGCGTGCCCAACAGAGGACCCAGCACCGGCCGGTCGACAATGAAGGCCGCAATCACCAGCGTGTACACCGGCAGCCGCGCCGAACAGGTCATCAGCGGCGCGATGAGTATGGTGGCCATCCGGTCCCGCTTGTTCTCGATCGTCCGCGCCGACATCACCGCCGGCACCGCGCAGGCATACGCCGAAAGCAGCGGAATGAACGATTTGCCCTGCAGCCCGAACTTGCGCATCGTGCGGTCCGCAATCAGCGCCGCCCGCGCCAGGTAGCCCGAATCCTCCAGGATCCCGATAAAGAGGAACAGCAGCAGGATCTGCGGCAGAAACACAATCACCGAGCCCACGCCGCTCCACAGCCCGTCCACCAGCAGCGACCGCAGAACTTCATTTCCCAGATGCTCGCCAATCCGCGCCCCCGACCACTGCACCAGCGCCTGCATCCCATCCATCACCGGCCTCGCCCAGGCGAATATCGACTGGAACACCAGCATCACCACCGCCAGAAATACCAGCGGCCCGGCCAGCGGATGCAGAAACACCGCGTCCAGCCTCCGCGTCCACACCGGTGGCGCCGGCGCCCGATACGCCGCCCCGTGCCCCACTTCGCTCGCCCAGCGCCGGCACTTCGGGATGTCCTGCAGTACCGGCAACTGCACCAGCGGCGTCTTCACGCTCGAGTGCCCCGCCGCCGTCCCCGCTATAAATTGATAAACTTTTTCGACGCCTTCGCCCGTCGTCGCGCTCACCAGCGCCACCGGCGCCCCCAGTTGCGCCGACAACGCCGCCGCGTCCACCGTTCCGCCCCGGCCGCGCAAATCGTCGGCCATGTTCAGAATCACCAGCGTCGGCAGTTTCAGATTCAGAACCGGAGCGGCCAGCAGCAGGTGCCGGCCCAGGTTCGTGCAGTCCAGAATCAGCAGCACCGCCTCCGGCTCCATGCCCTTGCGCTGGCCGGTAAGAATGTCGTGGGTGACCTTTTCGTCCTCCGAACGCGGCGTCAGGCTATACACACCCGGCAGATCGATGAGAATGACGTCCCGCTCGTGGTTGACCTTGGCCCGCCCCACGCGATGCTCCACCGTGACGCCGGGGAAGTTGGCCACCTTCTGGTGCAGCCCCGTCAGCCGGTTGAACATCGTCGATTTCCCGCTGTTCGGCGGCCCGACAATCGCCAT
>DAIDHC010000061.1 GCA_027452065.1 Bryobacterales bacterium | reverse complement strand
GGGGCGGTTCGTCATCGGTGGTCCGCATGGGGACACGGGGCTGACGGGGCGGAAGATTATTGTCGACACCTACGGCGGGATGGGGCGGCACGGCGGCGGGGCGTTTTCGGGCAAGGATCCGACGAAGGTGGACCGCTCGGCCTGCTACATGGCGCGCTACATCGCCAAGAACCTGGTGGCGGCGGGACTGGCGCGGCGGGTTGAGGTGCAGTTGGCCTACGCGATCGGCGTGGCCGAGCCGGTGTCGGTAATGGTGAACACGTTCGGGACCGGAACGGTGGAGGAATGCCGGCTGGTGGGCCTGGTGCGGGAGCAGTTTCCGCTGACGCCGTGGGGGATGATCGAACATTTGAACCTGCGGCGGCCGATCTACCGCAAGACGGCGGCATTCGGGCATTTCGGGCGGACCGAGGGCACGTTCAGTTGGGAAGCGACCGACCGGGCCGAGGCGCTGCGCAAGGGCGCGGCAATGGCGACGGCGGCGCGGTAGGGACGAGCGGACGGCCGGAAAAGCGAACGAGGAGAAGCGAGCGATGTCGACGAAGGCTGCACAGACGATAGGCTGCGATGTGAAGGACATGGCGCTGGCCGAGCAGGGCAAGCGCCGGATCGAGTGGGCCGAGCAGAGCATGCCGGTGCTGCGGGCGATCCGGAAGCGGTTCGCCCAGGAGCGGCCGCTCGAAGGAGTACGGGTGGCGGCCTGCCTGCACGTGACGACGGAGACGGCGAACCTGATGATCGCGCTGCGGGACGGCGGGGCCGACGTGGTGGTGTGCGGGTCGAATCCGCTGTCGACCCAGGACGACGTGGCGGCGTCGCTGGTGCAGGATTTCAATATCGCGACCTACGCCATCAAGGGCGAGAGCAACGATGTGTATTACTCGCACATTCACGCCGCGCTCGATCACAAGCCGATGATCACGATGGACGACGGCTGCGACCTGGTGTCGATGCTGCACACCAAGCGGACCGACGCGCTCGAAGCGGTGCTGGGCGGGACGGAAGAGACGACCACCGGAGTGATCCGGCTGCGGGCGATGGCGCGGGACAAAGTGCTGAAGTTCCCCATCGTCGCGGTGAACGACGCCCTGACCAAGCACCTGTTCGACAACCGGTACGGGACGGGGCAGAGTACGCTGGACGGGATTATCCGGGCGACGAACGTGCTGCTGGCGGGCCTGACGGTGGTGGTGGCCGGCTACGGATGGTGCGGGCGCGGCGTGGCGATGCGGGCGCGGGGGATGGGCGCCAACGTGGTGGTGACGGAAATCGATCCGACCAAGGCGATCGAGGCGGTGATGGACGGCTTCCGGGTGATGCCGATGTCGGAGGCGGCGCCGATCGGCGACGTTTTCGTGACGGTGACCGGGAACAAGACGGTGATCGGGCGGGAGCATTTCGGGCGGCTGAAGAGCGGCGCGATTCTGTGCAACAGCGGCCACTTTAACGTCGAGATCGACCTGGACGCGCTGGCCGGGATGGCGGAGTCGCGGCGGGAAGCGCGGGCGTATGTGGAAGAGTTCGTGCTGAGCGGCGGGCGGCGGGTTTACGTGCTGGGCGAAGGGCGGCTGATCAACCTGGCGGCGGCCGAAGGGCATCCGGCCTCGGTGATGGATATGAGCTTCGCCAACCAGGCGCTGAGCGCGGAGTACATGCTGGCGCACCATCGCGAGCTCGAAAAGACGGTGTACCCGGTGCCGGTGGCGCTGGACCGGCAGGTGGCCAAAATGAAGCTCGAGTCGATGGGCGTGGCGATCGATAAGCTGACGCCGGAGCAGGAAGCGTACCTGGCGGGCTGGTCGGAAGGCACGTAATCGCCGAAACCTCAGGCGGCCGGACTAAGATAGGAAGAGGCGCGGCGCGGCTCAAGCGAGGCCGCGCCGCGTTGCCGTTTGGACAGGAAGAATACGGAAGAAAATGCTGATTGAAGGCTGCAAGCACGAGGTGGAGATCTCGGTACCGGTGGAGGAAATCGCCGGGGAGACCGAGCGGGTGGTGGGAGAACTGCAGAAGAAAGTGAAGCTGCCCGGGTTTCGTCCCGGGAAGGCGCCGGCGGGGCTGATCCGGTCGAAGTTCGCCGGGCAGGTGCGGCAGGATGTGCTGGAGAGCCTGGTGCCGAAGGCGCTGCAGCGGAAGTTTCAGGAAGAGGGGCTGCAGGTGGTGGGGACGCCGAACGTGCGGGACCTGCACTTTCACGAAGGCGAGCCGCTGCGGTTCAAGGCCGAGTTCGAAGTGGCTCCGGTGGTGGAGCTGGGCGAGTATCGCGGGCTGGCGGTGAAGTATGACGAGCCGCGGGTGGAAGACGCCGACGTGGACAAGCGGCTGGAAGATCTGCGGGAGCAGAAGGCGGAGTATGTGAACGTGGACCCGCGGCCGGCCGAGGACGGCGATTACGCGGTTGTGTCGTTGAAGAGCCTGTCCGGGGCCGAGCCGCCGGTGGAGCAGGACGAACTGACGCTGAGGGTGGGGGATCCGGACACTCTGGCGGCGTTCACCGAGGCGCTGCGGGGGATGTCGCCGGAGGAGGAAAAGGAATTCGAGCTGAGCTACTCGGACGATTACGGGCAGGAGAAGCTGGCGGGCAAGACGGTACGGTTTCTGATGAAGCTGAAGGCGGTGCGGCGGAAGGAGCTGCCGGAGCTGAACGACGAGTTTGCGCGGGATCTGGGGGATTTTCAGAACCTGGGAGACTTGCGGGAGGCGTTGAAGAAGGCGATTTTAGGCGAGCGGGAGCACCGGTCGCAGGAGGCGGCCAAGCACGCACTGATCGAGAAACTGGTGGAGGCGCATCCATTTGCGATTCCGGAGGCGTTTGTGGACCGTCAGGTGGAGATGAACCTGGAGCAGCAGTTGCGGGGGCTGGCGGCGCGGGGGATGCTCGATCCGAAGATGAAGATCGACTGGACCAAGGCGAAGGAAGCGCAGAAGGACCAGGCGTCGAAGGATGTGCGGGCGTCGTTGATACTGGACAAGATCGCCGAGCGGGAGGCGATCTACGCGACGGGCGAGGAAGTGGACCGGGAAGTACAGCGGATAGCGCGGCAGGAGCGGGAGCCGGTGGCGGCAGTGAGGAAGAAGCTGGAGAAAGAGGGGACGCTGCGGCGGATTGCGGGGCACATCCGGACCGAGAAGACGCTGGGCTTTTTGTTCGAGCAGGCGCGGAAGGAAGCGGAGTAAGGGCGGCGAGGATCAGGCGAAGGCGGGCAACCGTTGGGGAATCATGGGGATGCGGGAAAACCGGGGCCTCAGGTGAAGTTCCGGGGGTTAAATTAGCGTTTCGCTGATATAATGGCTTTAGTCAGATACGCGGCAGCGCGATTCAGGATGACGTGTAGACTCTCAGCACTCGGAGATTCCTTGTGAAGCGTGCAGGTTCCGACGATTCCCTGCGATGTTCCTTCTGTCATAAGAGCCAAGACGCGGTCGGCAAGCTGATTTCCTCTCCGAGCGATTATCCGCGGGCCTACATTTGCGACGAGTGCATCGGCGTATGCAACTCGATTCTTGAGGACGACAGGCAGGAACAGCCCTATGGGACGGCGCACAAGCTGCCGAAGCCCCTGGAGCTGAAAGAATACCTGGACCAGTACGTGATTGGCCAGGACCCGACGAAGAAGAAGCTGGCGGTAGCGGTGTACAACCACTACAAGCGCGTGCAGATGAATAAGCAGCGGGGCGCGGAAGTGGAGTTGTCGAAGTCGAACATTCTGCTGATCGGGCCGACGGGGACAGGTAAGACGCTGCTGGCGCAGACGCTGGCGCGGATTCTGGACGTGCCGTTTGCGATCGTGGATGCGACGACGCTGACCGAAGCCGGATACGTGGGCGAGGATGTGGAGAACATCATCCTGCGGCTGCTGCAGAACTCGGACTGGGACGTGCAGCGGTGCCAGCAAGGGATCATCTACATCGACGAGATCGACAAGATCGGGCGGAAGGATGAAAATCCTTCGATCACCCGGGACGTGTCGGGCGAGGGCGTGCAGCAGGCGCTGCTGAAGATTCTGGAAGGGACGGTGGCCAACGTGCCGCCGCAGGGCGGGCGGAAGCATCCGCACCAGGAATTCACGCCGGTGGACACGACCAACATTCTGTTCATTCTGGGCGGGGCGTTCGTGGGGCTGGAGAAGGTGATCTCGCGGCGCGTGGGATCGCGGACGATGGGGTTCGTGAATCCGGAGGACACCTCGGCCGAGGGGTTGAGGCGGGCCGGGATCAACCGGCGGGACACGAGCATGCTCGAGCAGGTGCAGCCTGTCGATCTGATCAAGTTCGGCTTCATTCCGGAGTTCATCGGACGGATGCCGGTGACGGCGGTGCTCGAGGATCTGAGCAAGGAAGCGCTGGTGCAGATTCTCACCAGGCCGAAGAACGCCATCGTGCGGCAGTACCAGAAACTATTCGAATTTGAAAATGTTAGACTGAAGTTTAGCGACGACGCGCTCGAGGCCATTGCCACGCTTGCCATGGAGCGGAAGGTGGGAGCGCGGGGACTGCGGATGATCCTGGAGGATCTGATGCTGGACCTGATGTATTACATCCCCTCTTATAAGAAGGTCCGGGAGTTCCTGGTGACCAAAGAGATGGTGATGTCGCAGAAGATCAACATGGCGCTGCTCGAAAAGGCCGGCTGAGAAGCCGGAACGAGCGCGGACCCGCCGGGCGAATCGCCTGAGAGCCGCCCCCCTAGACTCGACCCCAACCGGTTTCTTTCAATGCTGACATCCAAGGACAGATCCGATACCAAGCGGCTCCCGATGATGCCGATCCGGGACGTCGTCATCTTCCCGTACATGATGACGCCGTTCGTGGTGGGGCGGGAACCGAGCGTTCGCGCGCTCGAGGAAGCGCTGGCGGGCGAGAAGAAAATATTTCTTGCTACGCAGCATTACGCCTCGGTGGACGATCCGCGTCCGGATGAGATTTACAGCGTGGGCACGGTGGCCAACATTGTCCAGAGCCTGAAGCTGCCCGACGGCAACATCAAGGTGCTGGTGGAGGGTGTCGAGCGGGCCAAAGTGGTTTCGGTGACCGAGGACGAGGGGTTCTTCCGGGCGGTGGTGAAGACGTTCTCTTACAAGGTGGAGAACGGACCGCAACTCGAGGCTCTGACGAGCCGGGTGACGCAGCTTTTCGAGCAGTACGTGAAGCTGAGCCAGAATCTGAACTACGAGACGATGATCGCGGCGATCCGGGTGGACGAGCCGGGCAAGCTGGCCGACACGGTGGGCGCGAATCTTCAGTTGACCATCGAAGAGAAGCAGGAGCTTCTGGAGATCTTCGATCCGGTGGACCGGCTGACGAGGGTGGCCGAGATGCTGGACATCGAGATCGAGAAGCTCAACGTCGACCGGACGATTCAGGGGCGGGTGAAGCGCCAGATGGAAAAGGCGCAAAAAGAATACTACCTGAACGAGAAGATCAAGGCGATCCAGAAAGAGCTGGGGCGGGGCGAGAAGAGCGAGATCGATGAGCTGAAGAAGAAGATCGACTCGGCCGGGATGACCAAGGACGCGCACGAGAAGGCGACGGCGGAGCTGAAGCGGCTGGAGAGCATGCCGCCGATGTCGGCCGAATCGACTGTGTCGCGGAACTACCTGGACTGGCTGCTGGCGGTGCCGTGGAAGAAGAAGACGAAAGAGATCCGGGATCTGAAGTACGCGCGGCAGGTGCTGGAGACCGACCACTACGGACTCGAGAAGATCAAGGAGCGGATCCTCGAGTTTCTGGCGGTGCGGCGGCGGGTGAAGAACCCGAAGGGATCGATCCTGTGCTTTGTCGGGCCTCCGGGCGTGGGGAAGACGTCGCTGGGAATGTCGATTGCGAAGGCAACGGGGCGGAAATTCGTGCGGCTGTCGCTCGGCGGCGTGCGGGATGAGGCCGAGATTCGCGGACACCGGCGCACCTACATTGGAGCGCTGCCCGGCCAGATCATCCAGATGATGAAGAAATCGGGGACGAAGAACCCGGTGATGATGCTGGATGAGATCGACAAGATGTCGATGGATTTCCGGGGCGACCCGTCGGCGGCGCTGCTGGAGGTGCTCGATCCGGAACAGAACTACATGTTCGTGGATCATTACCTGGACGTGGAGTACGATCTGAGCCAGGTGTTTTTCATCGCCACGGCGAACGTGCTGCACACGATTCCGCCGGCGCTGCAGGACCGGATGGAAGTAATCCGGCTGTCGGGCTACACGGAGCTGGAGAAGCTGGAGATCGCCAAGCGTTTTCTGGTGCCCAAGCAGATGGAGCAGACCGGGCTGAGCGCGGAGGAAGTGGAGTTTTCCGATGGAGCGCTGCAGGGGCTGATCCAGGGCTACACGCGCGAGGCGGGAGTCCGGAACCTGGAGCGCGAGATCGGCAACGTGTGCCGGAAGGTGACGCGGGCGGCGGTGGACCGGATCTCGGAGGACGCCAAGGCGAAGCCGGAGAAGAAGACGGTCGGTTCGGGGAACCTGGCGGAGATTCTGGGGCCGCAGAAGTTCCGGGACCTGGAGCTGGAGAAGAAGAACGAAATCGGCGCCACGACGGGGCTGGCCTGGACGGAAGTGGGCGGGTCGATTCTGACGACAGAAGCGGCGGTGATGGAAGGCCGCGGGAAGCTGCAGACGACGGGCAAGCTGGGCGACGTGATGCAGGAGTCGGCGCAGGCCGCGATGAGCTATGTGCGGAGCCGGGCGCAGCTTCTGGGGCTGCCGAGGGATTTTTACCGCAACGTGGATATCCACCTGCACGTGCCGGAGGGAGCGATTCCGAAGGACGGGCCGTCGGCGGGGATCACGATTGCGACCAGCATCGCGAGCGCGCTGACCGGGATTCCGGTGCGGTGCGACCTGGCGATGACGGGTGAGATCACGGTGCGCGGGCGGGTGCTGCCTATCGGCGGGCTGAAGGAAAAACTGATGGCGGCGCACCGGCACGCGATTTACGAGATCATTCTTCCGAAGGATAATGAAAAAGATCTCCCGGACATTCCGGAGAACATCCGGAAGGAGATGAAGCTGCACCTGGTGAGCTCGATGGACGAGGTGCTCAAGCTGGCTCTGGAACGGGAAATTCCGGCGCTTCCGCTGGCGGCCACGACGTCGCCGGTGGAGATGACGCGGACCGGTGAAGAGGAAATCACGCACTAGGACCGCCGAACAGCCGGCGGCGCCGCGATGCGTGATCCCGGGAGATGGAAGCCGAGCATATCGTGAGTGCGGCGCGGCCGGAAGATTTTCCGGCCGAGGGCCTGCCCGAGATTGCTTTCCTGGGACGCAGCAACGTAGGCAAGTCGAGTTTGTTGAACACCCTGACGGGAAAGCACGGGCTGGCGCGGACAAGCGCACGGCCGGGCTGTACGCAGGTCATCAATTTTTATCGCGTGGACGGGCGGTTTCAGTTTGTGGACCTGCCCGGTTATGGATTCGCGCGGGTGCCGGCAAGGATCCGGGGCCAATGGAAGGAACTGATTGAGAGCTATCTGCTGGAACGGCGGGCGCTCGAGATGGCCTTTCTGGTTCTGGACGCGCGGCGCGGATGGATGGAGAAAGACCTGGAGCTGAAGGAATGGCTCGAGTCCCACGGCAGGCGGTACCGGGTGATCGCCACGAAGACGGACAAGCTGAAAACGCAGAAGGAAAAATATCACGGAATGGCGGCGATCCGGGCGCAAACGTCCGGGGAAGAGCCGCTGCCGTTCTCGGCCGTGACGGGCCGGGGAGCGAGGGAAATTTGGCAAGCGATATCGAAAATCAGGAACAACCACTAGGCGCGCCGGACGAAAAGCCCGAGGCCAAAGCGGCCGAGGCGAAGGCGCCCGAGACGAAGGCGGAGGCGAAACCAGCCGAGTCCAAGGCGGGCGAAGCCAAAGCGGCCGAGGCCAAGACCGGCGACGGCAAACCGGCCGACGCCAAAGCGGCCGAGGCAAAAGCCGCCGAAGCGAAAGCGGCGGAAGCCAAAGCGGCCGAAGCGAAGGCGGCGGCGGAGATGAAGGGGCCGGACGGCAAGCCTCTCGATGCCGGCGCGGCGGCGCGCAAACGAGCCGGACAGAATCAGAAGAACGGCGCGGTGACGCTGGATCTGGTGGAGCTCAAGGACATGAGCATCCAGAAGCTGAACCAGATCGCCAAGGACCTCGGCGTCCTGGGTACGGCGGGGCTGCGCAAGCAGGAGCTGATTTTCAAGATTCTGCAGACGCAGGCGGAAAAGAGCGGACTGATCTTTTCCGAAGGCGTGCTGGAGTGCCTGCCCGACGGGTTCGGGTTCCTGCGCGCGCCCGAATACAATTATCTGCCCGGACCGGACGACGTCTACGTGTCGCCGTCGCAGATCCGGCGCTTCGACCTGCGCACAGGTGACACGATCTCGGGCCAGATCCGGCCTCCGAAGGAGGGCGAGAGGTACTTTGCCCTGATCAAGGTGGACGCGATCAACTTCGAGCCGCCGGAGGAGGCGCGGAACAAGATTTTCTTCGACAATCTGACGCCGCTGTATCCGGACGAGCGGTTGAAGCTGGAGACGACGAAGGAGAACTTCTCGGGCCGGGTGATGGACATGCTGACCCCGATCGGGAAGGGGCAGCGCGGGCTGATTGTGGCGCCGCCCCGGACGGGCAAGACGATGCTGCTGCAGAGCATCGCCAATTCGATCACCGCCAATCATCCGGAGGTGACGCTGATCGTGCTGCTCATCGACGAGCGGCCGGAGGAAGTGACCGACATGCAGCGGTCGGTGCGAGGCGAAGTGATCAGCTCGACGTTCGACGAGCCGGCGTCGCGGCACGTGCAAGTGGCGGAAATGGTGATTGAAAAAGCGAAGCGGCTGGTGGAGCACCGGCGCGACGTGGTGATCCTGCTGGACTCGATCACGCGGCTGGCGCGAGCATACAACACGGTGGTGCCGCCGTCGGGTAAAGTGCTGTCGGGCGGCGTGGATTCGAACGCGCTGCAGAGGCCGAAGCGGTTTTTCGGAGCGGCTCGTAACATCGAGGAAGGCGGATCGCTGACCATCGTGGCGACGGCGCTGGTGGATACCGGGAGCCGGATGGACGACGTGATCTTCGAGGAGTTCAAAGGCACGGGCAACCTGGAGATCCATCTGGACCGGAAACTGGTGGACAAGCGCGTGTTCCCGGCCATCGACATCAACCGCAGCGGCACGCGCAAGGACGAGCTGCTGCTGCCGAAGGAAGAGCTGAACCGGGTTTGGGTGCTGCGGAAGGTGCTGAGCCCGCTGTCGCCGGTGGAATCGATCGAACTGCTGCTGGACAAGCTGAACAAGACCAAGAGCAACGGCGAATTTTTGTCCTCGATGAGCGGCTGAGCCAGCCGGCGCGGGGTGTGGCAATCGATCGCGGCACGGCCCGGAAGGCAACTTTCGGGCCGTGCCATTATAGGTTTCAGATGCGTGGGGCGGGCGGACCGCTCGAACCCCGGCTCGGATACGAAGGCCATGTCGAGCGCGATCAAACCGGCCGGTACATCGGGAAGGCGGCGCGAGCCCCGCGTGGAAGCGGGGGCGCGGCGAGGGCGTCCTTACCGCGCGGCGGGAGTATTGGGTGTGCTGCTGGGCGTGGCGGTGGCGGCGGCGTTCATTTCCTGGAACCGGCGGTCGCGGTTGCCGGCGCCGGCTCCCGCCGTGGCGGCGGCCGAGTACCGGGCGGGGCCGGGGGTGATCGGCGCGACGCTGAGACTGACCGGGGTGACCAGCGCGAGAAACTACGTGGCGCTGCGGGCGCCGGAGTGGAGCGGAGGCGGAGGGACGGGGGAGGCGGAAGCGGGGCGGGGGATTCCGGGGCGGATTGTATTGAGGAGCGTGGTGGCGCCCGGGGCCGACGTGCGCGAGGGGCAGGTGGTGGCCGAGTTTGATGGACCTCCGGCTGAATCGTCCCTCGATGCGGCGCGGCTGCGGGTGTCCGAGCAGGAGGCGGTGCTGAAGACCGAGCGGGCCGACCTGGATAGCGCGCGGAGGGCGCGCGAGGAGCAGCTCGACTCGGCGCAGGCGGCGCTCGAGAAGGCCCGGGCGGACATGAGAAAAGTGCCGGTGCTTTCGGCGGTGGACGCCGAGGAGACGCGGCTGGCCTTCGACGAAGCGCAGGCGCGCTACGAGCAACTGATGCGGGAGAGGCCATTGCTGAAGGCGTCGCAGGCGGCGCAGATGCGGCACGGGGAACTGGACCTGGCGGTGGCGAAGCTGGACCTGAAGCGGGCCGAGGAGAGCAGCTCGGCGGCGGTGGTGAGGTCGCCCATCCGCGGGGTTGCCGTTGTCGGCCAGACGTGGAAAGACGGCCAGGCGGGCCAGATTCGGGCCGGAGACTCGGTGCAGCAGGGCGAAGTGTTTCTGAGGATCATCGATCCCTCGTCGATTGTGGTGGCCGCGGCGGTGAACCAGGTCGACGCGCCCCGGCTGAAGGCCGGAGCGGCGGCGCGGATTCGATTTGACGCTTATCCGGATCTGACACTGGCGGCGACGGTGGAGGTGGTGGGTGCCATCGCCGAGCCGGTTTCGACGGCAGGGGTGGGTCCGGTGCGGCAGGTGCCGGTGGTGCTGCGGTTGAACGGAGGAGACAGCCGGCTGATTCCCGACCTGTCGGTGAGTGCGGATGTGGAGCTGGAGGCGGCGGCGCGGTGCGATACGGTGGTGCCGATCGGGGCGCTGCAGCGGGACGCGGATGGTCACAGCTTCGTTTACGTAGATAGCGAGGGGAAGTGGGTGAGGCGGAACGTGAAGATCGGGCGGAAGAACTATTTGCAGGCCGAGGTGAGTGGCGGATTGCGGGCGGGGGAAATGGTGGCGCTGGAGCTGCCGGGGCAGGAGGCGCCGTGAGGGCGGCAAACGCCCGGACGGCGGCGCGGCGCAACCGGCCGGCGCTGTGGGCGCTGTTGTCGGCGGCGGTAGTGGGGGGGGCGCTGGCGGCCTATCATTATGGACCGGGAACGACGAATTCCAACGTGGCCACCGCGCAGGCGAGGCTGGGAGACCTGGTGATCCGGGTGGCGACGCGCGGGCGGCTGACCGGAGCCGACGCCAGTGGACAGCCTGGGCTGGGCTTCGACTTGAGCGTGGAGGAGGTGGACCGGGGAAAGGTGCGGGTCGGACAGCCGGTGAACATCCGTCTCGACGCGATCCGGAACCGGGAGTTCCGGGGGAAGCTGGTGTGGATCGGCAACATCGCCGGCGCCGATAACGGCGACGGGGACACGCCGAAGTTGTTTCCGGCGCGGGCGGCGGTCGAGGGAGCGGACCGGCGGCTGCAGGAGGGTATGACGGGCTCGGCCGACATTGTGGTGGAGGTGATTCCCCAGCAGGTGCTGATTCCGACCCAAGCGAGCTTTCTGTCCAACGGACAACCGGCGGTGTACGTGCAGAAGGGGCACGAGTTCGAGCTTCACGCCATCGAGGCGGGCCGGCGCAACGACACCGAGATGGCGGTGAAGCGGGGGCTGAGTCCGGGCGACCGCGTGGCGCTGAAGGATCCGACGGAGGTGGCCCGGCGGGCGAGGAAGCTGTAGCCGGGCACGGCGATGGGCATCAACGGATTCTTTCGCGCAATATGGGCTGTTGTTCTGGCGGGTGGTGTGTGGCTGGCCTGGGAGGCGGCGGGCACGCTGCCGAAGGGGACGGCCGGGCCGGCGATGGCTCAGGTGAGGCGCGAGCCGGTGGTGTTGAAGCGGATAGCGCGGGGCGAGCTGAGAGCGGAGCGGACGGCGGCGATGTATGCGCCGCGGCTGCCGGGCGTGATAAAAATAGCGAAAATGGCGCGGCCGGGCGCGTTTCTGCGGGCGCACGACCTGGTAGTGGAGTTCGACGCCGCCGACCAGCGGACGCGTCTGGAAGAGAAGAAGCTGGACATCGGCCGGGTGGAGGAGCTGATCCAGAAAGAGAAAGCCGACGAGGCGATCAGCGACAACCAGGACGAAGTAGACCTGCTGGCGGCGCGCTTCGCGGTGCGTCGGGCGGAGCTGGATGCCAAGCGAAACGAACTGCTGCCGCCGAGCGAGGCGCAAAAGAACGTGGCGCGGCTCGAGGAGGCGCGGCGGAGCCTGGCGCGGCTGGAGGAAGACCAAAAGGCGCGCCGGGAGCACGCGAAGGAGCGGCTGGAGATTCTCGAGGAGCGGAAGCGGAAGAGCGTCACCGAGATGGAGCAGGAGCGGCGGGAGATCGAACAGACGCGGCTGACGGCGCCGTTCGACGGGCTTGTGCGGGTGGCTCCGGGAGCGCCGGGCTTCGGCGGCGGAACGCCGGGAGCGGCGTATCTGCGCGAAGGCGACGAGGTGGGCGGCGGAGCCGAGGTGGCCGAGGTGCTGGATCTGACGCAGCTCCAGGTGGTGGCGCCGGTGCGGGTTTCCGAGGCCGCGTACCTGAAGGCCGGACAGGAAGCGGAGGTGAGGCTGGACGCACTGCCGGAGACGGCGCTGGAGGCCCAGGTGACGAGCGTGGGGGAAGCGGAGGCCGGGAGCGGGCGGCGGGCCGATCCGGGCCAGCGTCTCGAGATGCGGCTGGATCTGGACATGACGCCGCTGCTCGACCGGGTGGCGCAGTCCGGCGCGGGCGGCGAAGCAGAGGCGGCGGCGCGGTTGGGGGAACTGGTGCGGCCGGGGATGCTGGCGAACGTCGACGTTTACATCGACACTTTTCCGGAGGCGGTGGTGGCGCCGGCGGCGGCGGTGGTGAAGCGGGGAGGAGTGTGGCTGGCGCGGGTGGTGAGCGGCGGGCGCCTTGCCGAGCGGAAGCTGACGGTACTGGGCAGCGACGGGATTCTGACGGCGGTGGGGAGCGGGCTGAAGCCGGGCGAGATGGTGCTGATCGAAGCGCCGGGCGGCGGGGCGGCGGCGGAGCCTCAGAAGGAGAGGCGCTGAGTTGAGCCTGGGCGGCTACGTTCCCGAGTTGAGGATGGACCTTGCGGACCTGATGGCCCACAAGCCGCGCAGCCTGGTGACGATATCGGGAATGATCGTGGGTGTCGGGGCGATGATCGTGATCCTGGGGCTGAGCTCGGGCTCGCGCGAGGAGGTGCTGCGGGACGTGAACGCGCTCGGCCGCGACAGCGTCATCGTGGAGGCGCGCGAGGCGGCGAGCCCGACCGAGTTCGAGCGGCGGCGGCAAGTGTCGCCGGGACTGACGTACGGGGATGCACGGGCGGTGAGGCGGGTGGCGCCGGGGATCGCGATGCTGACGGCGCGGAAGAAGGTTCCGCTGGCGCGCGTGCTGCCGAAGCCATCGCGGGGCGTGCCGCTGCTGATGGGCGTGGAGCCGGTGTTCGGGCGCATCCGGCGGCTGCGGCTGCAGGAGGGGCGGTTCTTCAACGACGAGGACGAGGAGCTGTCCTCTCCGGTCTGCGTGCTGGGCGAGGACGCCAAGGCGAGTCTGCTGGGCTTCGATCCGGCGGTGGGGAAATACGTCAAGCTGAACGACGTGTGGCTGCAGGTGATCGGCGTGCTGGCGCGGCAGGCGACGGCGGAGGCGGGAGCGGCGGGGCTGGAAGAGGCGGACGGCAACGGCGTGATCCTGGCGCCGCTGACGACGGTAACGCGGCGATTTGAGGAGAGCGGGGGGAGCCCGCGCGACGAGATCGATGGGATGTACGCGCGGGTGTCGGGCGACGCGGCGGCGGCGGCGCGGACGGCGTCGGCGCTGTTGCTGAGCCGGCACCACGGGCTGCGCGACTTCATCGTCGTGGCGCCGGCGGCGATGCTGGAGGAGCGCAAGCGGGCGCAGGCGCCGGTGTTCGCCGTGATGCTCCTTGTGACCGGGATCTCGCTACTGGCGGGTGGGATCGGCGTGATGAACATCATGCTGGCCGGGGTGATCGAGCGGCGGCGGGAGATTGGCATCCGGCGGACGGTGGGGGCGCGCCAGCTCGACATCGCCCGGCAGTTTCTGGCCGAAGCGGTGGTCATTGCGCTGGCCGGCGGAGCGGCGGGCGTGCTGCTGGGGCTGGTGGCACTGCGGGTTCTGTCGGCGGCCGGGTGGGCGACGTCGATGGCCGGAACGGCGCTGGGGCTGGGGCTCGCGGTGGCGGGCGGCGTGGGGCTGGCGTTCGGCATCTATCCGGCGCGCCAGGCCGCGCGGGTGGATCCGGCCGAGGCGATCGGATACAAGTGACGCTCGTGGGATGATCGACAGTGGGGCCCGCCGGCAGGGCGAGCCGCGCGGACTTCATGGGAAAAATTCGCATTCTTTCCGACACGGTTGCCAACCGGATCGCCGCCGGCGAGGTGGTGGAGCGGCCGGCGTCGGTGGTGAAAGAGCTGGTGGAGAACGCGCTCGACGCGGGCTCGTCGCAGATCCGGATCGAGGTGGAGAACGGCGGCCGGCGGCTGATCCGCGTGACGGACGACGGCTGCGGCATGCTGCGCGACGACGCCCTGCTGGCCTTCGAGCGGCACGCCACCAGCAAGCTGAGCGATGAAAGGGACCTGCTGTCGATCGCCACGCTGGGCTTTCGGGGCGAGGCGCTGCCCTCGATCGGGTCGGTTTCGCGGCTGGCGCTGGAGACGCGCTCGGCCGAGGAGCCGGTGGGAACGCGCATCGAAATCAGCGGCGGTAAGCTGATCCGCTGCGACGACGTTCCGGCACCGCGAGGCACGTCCATCACCGTGAGCGATCTGTTTTTCAACGTGCCGGCGCGGCGGAAATTCCTCCGCTCGGACCAGACGGAGCTGGCGCACATCGCCTCGCTGGCGACGCATTACGGGCTGGCGCATCCGGAAAAGGGGCTGCTGCTGAGGCACGGCGCAGCGGAGCTGCTGGACCTGACGCCGGTGGCGACGCTGCGCGAGCGCGTCTACCAGGTGTTCGGGAGCCGGCTGCTGGAAGACCTGGTGGAACTGGAGCCGGTGGAGCGCGAGCTGGCGGTAGAGAGCGGCGGGGAAGCCGAGCGCCGCGTGTTCCGGCTGCGCGGATTCATCTCCGCGCCGCAGGTGCAGAAGCTGAACCGCAACTCGATCTACCTGTTCGTGAACGGCCGGTTGATCCGGGACCGCCTGCTGCTGCACGCGCTGTCCTCGGCCTACTACAACCTGATGCCGCCGGCGTGTTTTCCGGTGGCGCTGCTGTTTCTGGAATGCGACTACGAGGAAGTGGACGTCAACATCCACCCGGCCAAGACGGAGGTGCGCTTCCGGCACGGGCCGTTCGTGCACGACATGGTGCGCGACGTGATCCGGGAGCGGCTGATCGCCTCGCGTCCGGCGGCGCCGATGCCGGTGCTTCCGCAGGCTCCTCAGCCGGGAGCGGGGCTGCCGTACTCGGAGTTCAGCCAGCGGATCGAAAACGGGGCGTACGAGGATCGGGCCGGCGTCGAGGCGCCGGCCGGGACCGAGCGCGCCGAGGATCTGCCGGTGTTCGAGCTGCGGAGGCCGGCCGGGCCTCCGGGGCGGTTCGAGTTTGGAGATGCCGCGGTGGAGTTGGTGGCGGCTCCGGCGCCGGCCGCCGGGAGCGCCGGGGCCGCCGGAGCTTCGGCTCCGCCGCGCCTGCCGGTGCCGGATACTCACGGCGGAATTCCGGGCATGGGCTGGCAGGGCGGGGAAGGACTGGCGGAGCTGGGCGAGCTGCGGCCGCTGGGGCAGCTTCATGACAGCTTCATCGTGGCCGCGGGCCGCGACGGATTGTGGATCATCGACCAGCACGTGGCGCACGAGCGCATTCTGTTCGAGCAGGTTCTGCGGCAGCAGGCCGAGGGGCGGATGGAGCGCCAGCGTCTGCTGATGCCGCTGGTGATCGAGCTGAGCCCGGCGCAGCAGGTGGAATACGCGCGCATCGCGGGGGAGCTCGACCGGGCCGGCTTTGAGACTGAGCCGTTCGGACACCGCACGATCGCCGTGAAAGCGGCGCCGGCGGGCGTGGGCGCGGGCGACGTCGAGCGGCTGGTATTCGAGATTCTCGAGATCGCCGAGAGCGAGCTGAGACAGGCCTCGATCGAGGATGTGCGCCGCGGCCTGGCCGCATCGATTGCCTGCCGCGCCGCGATCAAGATCAACATGCGGCTCGAGCCGGCCAAGATCGAGTGGCTGATGCAGGCGCTGGCGGCCACCAGTTGCCCGATGAGCTGCCCGCACGGCCGGCCTATCGCATTACGTTATTCGATGCGCGACATCCTGAGAAGCTTCCACCGGATCTGACCGGCGCGCCAGGGTCACTCCCATTCGATGGTGCCGGGCGGTTTGTGCGTGAGATCGAAAAGCATCGTACAGACGCCGTCGATTTCAAGCACCCGTCGGCGCATCTCATCGAGCAGCGAGGGCGGCATGGCGACGGACTCGGCGGTCATTCCATCCACGGAATGGACGGGGCGGAGGACGACGGAGTCGGGCCGTGCGGGCGTGCCGGCGGGGATGAGGATGACCGGGAACTGCCAGACCTGGCGGTCGAAGCCGGAGGCGGCGGAAAGCTCGCGGACGATGGCGTCGGCGCACCGGAGCCGGTGGAGACGCTCGGCAGTGATTGAGGAGCGGCTGATAGTGAGCGGGGTCTCGGGCGGCCAGCCGGAGCAATCGACGACCACGCGATTGTATTCGCGGCTGTTGTTGATGAGGCGCGTGGCCAGGCTGTGGATGCCGGCGTCGGTGGGTGAGCCCGGCGCAAGCAGCACCTTGCGATAGCTGCGCGAATCGCCCTGCACGCCGACCGAGTGAACCGGCAGAATCCAACCATCGTCCACGCGTGTCGCCGGCTCGTCGCGCTCGGCGCAGAGGCAGCGGATGGCGAGGCCGGGGCCGGGGAAGGGATGGCGCGTCAGGAACGGCTCCGGGATGCCGAGCTCCCGGCCGATCTCCCGCACTTCGTCCTTGTAGAACGATGACAGGGGTTCGACGATGCGGCCCGAGTCGATGAGCTTCTGGATGCCGTCGACACGGTTGTGATGGGTCTTGATGAGGTCGGCGTGGGCCGTGCCGCCGGATTCGATCGTGTCGGGGTAAATCGTGCCCTGGCCGAGAATCCAGTGGCCGTCGAGAAAATTGCCGCTGCTGAGGATGCGCTCCTGGACGGCGACGAACTCCTCGCCGATGCGCTTGCGCTTCAGCTCAGGTTCGGTGACGCCTTCGAGGGCGGCCAGAAAGCCTGCCGCGGCGTCCTCGACGTGAAAGGCGGTGGCGCCGAGGCGGCTGAATACGCCATGGACGAAATCCGTCTCACCCTCGCGCATCAGGCCAGTATCGACATAGACGCCGTAGACGCGCTCCGGGCCGAGGGCGCGGAGGCACAGCGTGTAGGCGACGGTGGAGTCTACGCCGCCGCTGACGAAGAAGAAGATGTTCCGCGAGCCGGCGATGCGGACGATGTCCTGCTCCACGCGGGGGATGCGCCCGCGCGGGTCCCAGTCCTTGGTGCAGCCGCAGATCCCGAAAAGGAAATTGGCGTAGATGTCCTGGCCGTGCTCGGTGTGCACGACCTCGGGGTGAAACTGAACGCCGATAAGAGGGCGCTCGGAGTGGGCCATGACGGCGACCGGGCATTCCTCGGTGGCGGCGAGAATTTCGAAACCGCGGGGCGGCGTTTCGACCAGATCGCGGTGGCTCATCCAGACGCGCGTTTCGCCGTTGAGGCCGGCCAGGATCGGGTGCGGCCGGGCGGTGTGCAGAACGGCGGTTCCATATTCGCCTTTGTCGCCCAGGCGCACGCCGCCGCCGAGCTCGTGCGCCATCAAGTGGAGACCGTAGCAGATGCCGAGCACCGCCGTGCCGGGCAGATCGAGAATCGCGGGATCGATGCGTGGGCTGCCGGAATCATAGACGCTGGCCGGGCCGCCGGAGATGACGATGCCGCGGCGCCCACGCAGCTCCGAAGCGGGAGTGTCGCTGGGCCGCACCTCGGCCGAGACGCCCAAGTCGCGAATTTTGCGGGCGATGAGATGGCAGTACTGGCCGCCCGCGTCGAGGACGGTGATCTGGGGCGCCCCGTTGTCCTGCTGCATCCCTACTTTCCCGCGGGCGTTCCGCCCAAACGCTGGACCTCGAGCTTCTTGGATTTGTCGAACAGTGCCTGGGCTTGCGGCATGGCCTCGACGGCTTTCATCAGCACCGGATCGGACTGCGCGGCAACCTTCTGCGACGCCTCGTAGCTGAAGGCGGTGATGTACATCTCACGCTTGAGCTGATCCTTGATCCACTGGCTGTTTTCGGTCCAGTCGGCTTCGGTAAAGTCGATTTTCTGCTTGAGAACAAACTCGTGGAACTGGTTCAGAATGTCGTTGTCCGGCTCCCAGCCGTTGGGCAGCTTCGCCGAACGGCCGCCGAAATACTGGGCGCTGAAGTTGAAGAAGGCGTACTTGCGGTAGAGAAGATCGGTCTGAAAGCGGTTCAGCTTCGGAGCGAGAATCTTCTCGTCGGGTGTGATACCGCCGCCGCCATAGACCGTGCGGCCGCTGTCGGTCATCTTCACATCGGTGGGATTCTTCGGCTCTAGGTGCTTGCCGTAGTAGTAGTCGAGGAAGGAAATGTTCGAGTAGTCGCGCTGGATCAGGCGGCCGCTCGGAGTGTAGTAATGAGCGGTGGTAAGAGCGAGGCCGGTGTTGTCGGCGAGTTGGAAAACGGTCTGGACGAGGCCTTTGCCGAAGGTGGTGTCGCCGACGATCCAGGCGCGGTCGTGGTCCTGCAGCGCGCCGGTGACGATCTCGGCGGCCGAGGCGGAGTAGCCGTTCACGACGACGACGATGGGATAGTTCTCCCCATCGGGGCTGCCTTTGGCGAAGTAGGGCTTCTCGGGGGAATTGCGCCCGCGGTGGGAGACCACCAGCTCATTGCGGCGCAGGAAGTGGCCGGCCACGGCGACACCTTCGTTGAGAAGGCCGCCCGGGTTGTTGCGCAGATCGAGCACCAGCCCCTTGATGTTCTGCTCGCCGAGCTTGGCAAACTGTTGTTCCATTTCGCGGCTGGTGGTTTCGTTGAACGAGGTGACGTACATGTAGGCGATGCCGGGCTTATACCAGAACGCCTCTTCGACGCTGTTGCGGCGGATCTCGTCGCGGATGATGTTAAAGCTGAGAGGCTTCTCGACGCCATCGCGGCCGACAACGACGGTCACCTTGGTGCCCTTGGGGCCCTTCAACAGGTCGGCGATGTCGGACGTGCTGAGGTTGTCGGTGCGCTTGTCGTTGACTTCGAGAATGACGTCGCCCGGCCGGAGACCGGCGCGATAGGCCGGTCCGCCGCCGAAAGGAGCAAGCACAATCGTCTTGCCGTCGCGCGGGCCGACCTGCATGCCGACGCCGTAGTAGTGGCCGCGCTGGTCCTCGCGCAGGGCCTGAAAATCCTTGGGATCGAAGAAGGTGGAGTGCGGGTCAAGAGTTCGCAGCATGCCCGGAATCGCGCCCTTGTAAATGGACTTGTCCGGGTCCAGGTTGTCGGCGAAGTTCTGCTGAACGGTGCTGTAAACGCGGGAGAAAGAGTGGAGGTTGGCCTGGAGGTCGTCCTCGGGGCCGGAGGCCGAAACCTCGCTCGCGCCAGGACCCAGGAGTCCTCCGAGGAGTGCGCAGCCGAGAATCAGCAGCGGGGCAATGAACAGATACGGACGGCTCTTCGCCATATTCTCATTATACGGGGGAAAAGACGCGCTCTCGGGCGGCCGCCGGCGGCCGCCCGCCGGGGAAGGACGCGGGGCGGGGCGCGGGCGCCGGGGCTTCGCTACAATTTCGAATATGAAAACGCACCGATTCCTGGCGCTGCTGGGGCTGATGGCCGGAGCCGCCGCGGCCGCCGACCGGCCCGTCGAGACGTTCACCACTTCGGCGGGCGAGGTGACCATCACGCCGGTCCATCACGCCAGTCTTGTGATTCAGGCGGCGGGCAAGGCCATCCAGGTGGACCCGTGGAGCGAGGGCAACTACGACGGGCTGCCTCAGGCCGACCTGATCCTGATCACCGACATTCACCCCGACCACCTGGATAAAGCCGAGATTGCGAAGCTGTCCAAGGCGGGAACGCACGTCATCGCGCCGGAGGCGGTGGCCAGGCAAGTGCCGGGAGCCGAGGTGCTGGCCAACGGCGGGACGACGCACTGGGGCGGGTGGGAGATTGAGGCGGTGCCTATGTACAACCTGAAGCGCGGCCCGGCGCCGGGCAAGTTCTACCACGACAAGGGGCGGGGAAACGGCTACGTGCTCAGCTATGGGGGCAAGCGGTTTTACATCGCCGGAGATACCGAGGGCACGCCTGAGATGAAGGCGCTGAAAAACATCGACGTGGCGTTTGTGCCGATGAACCTGCCGTACACGATGCCGCCGGAGGAGGCGGCGGAGGCGGTGCGGGCGTTCCACCCGAAAGTCGTTTACCCCTACCATTACCGGGGCAGCGATCTGAAGGTTTTCGAGAAGGCGCTGGCCGGATCGGGAGTCGAGGTGCGGATCCGGAACTGGTACTACTGAGCGGGCGCGTTCAGCCGAGACGCGACTTGCGGGCAGCGGCGGAGGTTTCGGCGCGCGCCGGCTTGCGCATCGGCGTTTCCTCCAGGCGCCGGGCCTGGTCGCTCACGCAGACCACGAACATCGGCTGCCGGGCGTTTTTGAGCAGGTCGATGATCCGCTCGTGCTGGTCTTCCAGGTAAATCGAGCGCCCGTCGGTGATCAGGTGCAGGTCCGAGCCGCCCTCGATCACGTCGCTCAACCGCCGGCCCATCTCCCGCTGCAGGAACCGCAGCACGCGGCGGATCTTTTGCAGCGAAAAGCCCTTCCGCCGCAGTTCGGCAATCACCGTAATCTCGATGACCTCTTCGGGAAGGTAGACGCGTTTGTGGCCCTCATGGCGGGGGCTCACCACCTTTCGCTCATCCCACCATTGGAGTTGCCGCAGGCTCACCTGGGCGATGCGCGAAACGTCCATACTGCTGTAATTCTTCCCGTTCTCGGGTACATCAGGACGACTTTTCTTTGTTTTGAACATGTTTCACCGCCCGCGTTCTGGGGAATCGAAAGATCATCTTGATTCTACTTGACCTGTGGATGGAGTCAATAGGCAAATGTGCCGCCGCGCCGGAAGGCTCAGCCACCCCCGACAAACTGCACGATTTCCAGCACCGCGCCCTCATCCACCAGGGTCTCCGGCCAGTTTTCCTTCCGCACGATGGCCCGGTTCAGCTCCACCGCCACCCGGTCCGCCTCAATTCCGAGCTCGCGCAAAACCCCGGCCACCCCCAATCCGGGGCTGACCTGCGCGAGTCTTCCATTTACAACAATTTCAATACGATCTGTCGTCGAGCCGGACATCGCAATTTTCCCTCGTTCGTTTGACACCCTGTTCCGCCCTCATTATAGTCAGAGTATAAGATTCACGGCTGGAGACAAAAACAATGCCTAACTCCTACCCGGAGATATACTTTCCGGTGTTGGTGCAAGCGGCAGTGGCTATTGCCGTTGCTGCCGCGCTGACCTCAATCTCTTATCTGCTCGGCAAGCGCACGCGGGGTCGCGTGAAAGACTCGCCGTATGAGTGCGGGATCGAGGCGGTGGGGTCGGCGCGCGAGCGGGTGAGCGTAAAATTCTATCTGGTGGCGATCGTTTTCATCCTTTTCGACATCGAAGCCGTGTTCCTGTATCCCTGGGCGGTCGTCTTCCGCGAGCTGAAGATGTTTGCCTTCGTTGAGATGCTGCTGTTTGTGGCGCTGGTTCTGGCGGGCTTCTTTTATATCTGGAAAAAGGGCGCGCTGAACTGGTCGGAAAGCGATTAGACTCAGTCAAAACCATGCTTCCGGAAACATTAAGCGAATGTGGACCCGCGGCGACAATTGAAGGGCGGGATCCGTCGATCATCACCGGGGGGCACGCCGACCGGGGCGAGTGGACGCTGCTGATCGCGCCCGAACGGATCGTCGACGCCTGCCGGATTTTGAAGGAGCGGGAGACGTTCGTCCGGCTCAGTTCGGTGACCGCCGTGGACTGGTACCCGGCCGAGCCTCGCTTCGAGGTGGTGTATCATCTGCATTCGATCGAGCGGAACCAGCGGCTGCGGCTGAAGTGCAAAGTAGGCGGAGAGGCGCCGGAAATCGATAGCGTCACCGGTGTCTGGGCGGGCGCCAACTGGTATGAGCGCGAGGTGTTCGACCTGTTCGGCGTCGGCTTCCGGGGCCATCCGGACCTGCGGCGGCTGATGATGCCGGACGACTGGGAAGGCCATCCGCTGCGCAAGGATTACCCGGTCCACGGGTACAAGTACAGCTATAAGGATTAGCCGACATGCCGGACCTCAAAGAAGAAGAGATCCCTCTGGCCGGAGGAGAAGCGCGGGCGGAAGAAACCCGGAAGCGCCGGATGACGGTGAACATGGGCCCGCAGCACCCCTCCACGCACGGCGTGCTGAGGGTGGTGGTGGATCTGGACGGCGAGGTGATCACGCAGGCGGCGCCGGACATCGGCTACCTGCACACGGGTATTGAAAAACAGTGCGAGGCGATCAACTGGCACCAGGTGGTGACGCTGACCGACCGTGTCGATTACCTTGCGAACCTGTCCAACAATCTGGTCTACGCGCTGGCGGTGGAGAAGCTGATCGGCGACATTGAGATCCCGCCGAAGGCGCAGTGGATGCGGGTGATGCTGGCTGAACTGCAGCGCCTCAGCAGCCACCTGGTGTGGCTGGGCACGCACGCGCTCGATCTGGGCGCGATGAGCATGCTGTTTTACTGCTTCCGCGAGCGCGAAGAGCTGCTGCGGATTTTCGAGATGTTCTCCGGCCAGCGCATGATGACCAGCTACATTCGCCCGGGAGGCCTGGCGCTGGAGCCGCCGCGAGGCTGGCACCAGCGGGTGAAGAAGTTCGCCGACATCTTCCCCAGCCGCATCGACGAGTACGAGACGCTGCTCGAAAACAACCCCATCTGGCTGAAGCGGACCAGGGGCGTCGGCTACATCTCGGTGGAGGACATGCTGACCGAAGGGATCACCGGGCCGATGCTGCGCGGCGCCGGAGTGGCCTGGGACATTCGCAAGAGCGAGCCGTATTCGAGCTACGAGAAGTTCGATTTTCAGATCGCCACGCGGACCGGCAACGACGTCTACTCGCGGTACCAGGTGCGGATGGAGGAAATGCGCCAGAGCACGCGCATCATCCAGCAGGCGCTCGATGGTATGCCGGAAGGGCCGTGGAAGGCCGACGCGCCGAAGCTCACGCTGCCGGACCGCGAAAAGATGAAGACGCAGATGGAAGCGCTGATCTATCATTTCAAGATCGTCACCGAAGGCGTCCGCGTGCCGGCCGGCGAGGTTTACCAGGCGGTGGAATCGCCGCGCGGCGAGATCGCCTACTACGTGGTGAGCGACGGCACTTCCAAGCCCTACCGCGTATACATGCGAACGCCCAGCTTTGGCAATGTGCAGGCGCTGGGGACGCTGCTCAAAGGAAGGCTGCTGTCGGATTCGATCGCCGCGATGGGCAGCATGGATTTCGTCCTGGGGGACGTGGACCGATAAATGACTTTCTCGCCTGAACTGGAAGCGCGATTCGAGAAGCTGCTGAAGATTTATCCGGAAGGCCGCCAGCGCTCGGCCGTAGTGCCGATGCTCATGTACGCGCAGGACGAGGTGGGCTCGGTGACGCGCGAGCTGGTGGAGGAAGTGGCCCGGCGCTGCGGCGTGAACCCGCTGCAGGTGGACGAGGTGGTCGGCTACTACTCGATGCTGCACACCAAGCCGCTCGGCAAGCACCACGTCCAGGTCTGCACCAATATCAGTTGCCTGCTGGTGGGCGGGGAAGAGCTTTACGAGCACGCCAAGAAGACTCTCGGCGTGGGCAACAAGGAAGTCACCGCCGACGGGCTGTTTTCGCTCGAAGAAGTGGAATGCATGGGCGCCTGCTCCTGGGCCCCGGCGATTCAGGTCAATTACGATTTTTATCACCACGTGACCCCGGAGAAGCTCGACAAGCTGATTCAGGATCTGCGAAAGCTGCAGTGACCGGAGCGCCCGGGGCGACCGGAACAGGAACTCAAGCGCGAGGAGACATGCTCTACAACGAACCCAATCCGCTCGAAACGAAGGTGCTCACCAGGCGCTTCGGCATTCCCAACTCGGCCGACGTGGCAACTTACGTCGAGCACGGCGGATATCAGGCGTTCCTCAAGGCGGCCAAAATGGCGCCCGAGAAGATCGTCGATGAAGTGAAGATCTCCAATCTCCGCGGCCGGGGCGGCGCCGGCTTCCCGACCGGGTTGAAATGGAGCTTCGTGCCGCGCACCTCGCCGAAGCCGAAATACATTATCTGCAACGCCGACGAAAGCGAGCCGGGCACGTGCAAGGACCGGCTGCTGATGGAGTACGATCCGCATCAGCTCATCGAGGGGATGATGATCGGCGGCCTGGCCGTCGACGCCCACAAGGGCTACATTTACATCCGCGGCGAATACCGGTATCTGATCACGATGATGGAGAAGGCCATCGACGACGCCTACGCGGCGGGCTGGCTGGGCTCCAACATTCAGGGCACGGGCTTCGACTTCGATTGTTACGTGCACACCGGCGCCGGCGCCTACGAGTGCGGAGAGGAGACGGCTCTGCTCGACTCGATCGAAGGCAAGCGCGGCGTGCCGCGGATGAAGCCGCCGTTTCCGGCAGTCGCCGGCGCCTGGGCGAGCCCGACGCTGTTGAATAATGTCGAGACTTTTTCCGCGGTGCCGAGTATCATTCGCGATGGCGGCGCGGCTTTCGCCGCCCTGGGAACGCCCAAGAACGGCGGCACGCGCCTGGTGTGCCTGTCGGGCCACGTGAACCGCCCGGGCGTGTACGAGATTCCCCTCGGATACCCGATGCTGAAGTTCATCGAGGAATTCGGCGGCGGCGTTCGCGGCGGCAAGAAGCTCAAGGCGGTGATTCCGGGCGGCTCCTCCTGCCCGGTGCTGCTGGCCTCGGAGTGCGACATCGCCATGGACTACGACACGCTGGCGAAAGCGGGCAGCATGCTCGGCTCCGGCGGCATGGTGGTGATTGACGAAGAGACCTGCATGGTGAAGGCGGCGCTGCGCATCATGCGATTCTACGCGCACGAAAGCTGCGGCTGGTGCATCCCCTGCCGCGAAGGCACGACGTGGCTGCGCAAGATGCTCCAGCGCGTCCACAACGGGCAGGGAATCGCGAGCGACATCCCGCTGATCGGCGAACTGTCCAAGAACATGCTCGGCCGCACCTTCTGCGCCCTCGGCGACGCAGCCGCCATGCCCACCATCTCCATCGTCGAAAAGTTCCGCGAGGAGTTCGAGGCGCACCTGGACGGGCGGCCCTGTCCGTTCGAGCACAAGCACGAGATGGCGCTCGCATGAGCGCCGGCGCCGCCGCGGCCCCGGCGGGAAAGTGGGACTCGACATTATGAGTGAAATGGTGAATCTGACGGTGGACGGCAAGGCCATCCAGGCCGCGCCGGGAACGTTGCTCATCAACGCCGCCAAGCAGGCCGGGATCGAGATTCCGGCGTTCTGCTACTACGATGGTCTCTCGCTTCAGGCCGCCTGCCGCATGTGCCTGGTCGAGGTGGAAAAAACGCCCAAACTCCAGGTGGGCTGCACGCTGCCCGTGGCCGAGGGCATGGTGGTGCACACCGACTCGCCCACCGTCCGCGCCTCACGCAAGGGCATGCTCGAGTTCCTGTTGACCAACCATCCGCTGGACTGCCCGGTGTGCGACAAGGGCGGTGAGTGCGAGCTGCAGGACATGACCTTCCGCTACGGCGCCGGCGAGAGCCGCTTTCTCGAAGAGAAGGTCCATGTGGACGAGCAGCAGTGGTCGCCCGTTGTGTACTTCGACGCGCCCCGCTGCATTCTCTGCTACCGCTGCGTGCGCGTGTGCAACGAGGGGATGGGCGTGAACGCGCTCGGCGTGATCAACCGCGGCGTGAACGCCGAAATCGCCCCGAACGAGTACGATCATCTGAACTGCGACGAGTGCGGCATGTGCATCGACATCTGCCCGGTGGGAGCGCTCACCAGCGGGGCGTACCGCTATAAGACGCGACCCTGGGAGATGGAGCACGTGGGCACCATTTGCACGCACTGCTCCAACGGCTGCAAGACCACGCTGGGCGTGCGCGGCGAGCAGATCGTCCGCGGAAACAACCGCGACCGCTCGGGCATCAACGGCGAGTTCCTCTGCGTCAAGGGCCGGTACGCGTTCGACTTCACGCACCACGCCGATCGGCTGCAGTCGCCGATGATCCGCAAAAACGGCCGGCTCGAGCCGGTCTCCTGGTCCGAAGCGCTCGCCCTGGTGGCGAAGAAGTGGCGGGAGATCGTCGAGCGGGGCGGCCGGTTCGGCGTCATCGGCTCGACGCGCACCACCAACGAGGAGAATTTCTTCCTTCAGAAATTCGCCCGCCAGGTGCTGGGCACCAATAATATCGATCATCACCGCTCCGGCGACATCCCAACGCTGCTCGACGCGCTCAGCGGCAGGACCGGCGCTCTGGCCACCACCGCCGATCTTTACAACGAAAAAGCCGTGCTCGTTGTGGCCTCCGATCTGAGCCAGGAGCAGCCCTTCCTGGCCTGGCAGGTGCGGGCCAACGTTCGCCATCACGGCGCGCATGTTTACACGGCCACGCCGGGTCCGGTGCGCGAAGACCGCACCGCGGTGCGTTCGGTGCGCTGCGAACCCGGGCGGGAGATCGAAGCTGTCGAGTCGCTCGGCGACGCCCTGCGCGCCGAGCCAAGCCTGGTGGTCGTGTTCGGCGATGCCATCAAGGGCGAGGCCTTGCGCCGCCTGGTTGCCTTCGGCGACTCGCTCGGCATTCCGGTGAAGTACGTCGCCCTGCTCGACTACTCGAATTCGCGCGGCGCCCTCGACATGGGTCTGCTTCCCGATCTCGGCCCCGGCTACCATCCGGTTGCCGCGCCCGGAATGACGATGGCCGGGATGCTCGCCGACGCCTCACTCGACGCCCTCTGGGTGGTGGGCGCCAATCCCCTGAGCCGCACCCCGCTGGCCTCGCCGGACGCCTTCGTCGTGGTTCAGGATCTGTTCCTCACCGAAACCGCGGAGCGCGCCTCGGTGGTTTTCCCCGCCGCCTCGGCATACGAAAAGTCCGGCACTGTGACTAACGTCTGCGGCGAGGTGCAGCGGTTGAAGCCGGCCGTGAAAATCGCCGGCACGAAGACCGATCTCGAAATCGTCGGCCTGCTGGCCAAAGAGCTCGGCGCCCAACTCGGCGTCTGGCTCCCGGACAATGTTTTTGAGGAAATCCGCGCCACGGTGCGTGGATATAATGTTCCTTTGCCGGTTCTGGCTACCGGTGGCTCCGCCATCACCGCGGCTCTCAACGGCCGTGTGAAATCCGCGCCGGGACCGGAGTTGATTCAGTCCGCCCGGAACACGCTGTTTACTTCGGGTTCGCTTGGCCGGTACTGCCGGACACTGCAGTCCGTGCTTGAGGCGCCGGGCGCGCTTTATCAGGGGAAATGATGCCACGCCGGACAACAGGGAACGCCGGGCGGAACCCGGCCCGGCAACAGGAGCGGCTGCCATAGCATGAACTTTTTGCTCTTGACGTTAATTAAGGTCGCGCTCGTTGCCGCCGTGTTTTTGACAGCGCTCGCCTACCTGCAGTGGATCGAGCGCAAGGTGCTGGCCCACATCCAGCTCCGCCCCGGTCCCTACCGCGTCGGCCCGCACGGGCTGCTTCAGCCGCTGGCTGACGTCATCAAGCTGGTGACCAAGGAAGGCTTCATCCCTTCCCATGTAAATAAGTTCTTCTACGTCCTGGCTCCGTTCGTGGCCGTCGCGCTCGCCCTCACCACCATCTCCGTGCTTCCGTTCGGCCCGGAAATCCAGGTCTTCGGTATTCACACGTGGATGCAGTTGACGGACTTGAAAATCGGCGTGCTGTTCGTGCTCGCCGTATCGGCGGTCAGCGTCTATGGAGTTGCGCTGGCCGGCTGGGCCTCCAACAACAAGTACTCGCTGCTCGGCGGCCTGCGCAGTTCGGCCCAGATGGTCAGCTACGAACTGCCCTACGCCGTGGCGATCGCCGCCCCGCTGCTGCTGCTCAACACGCTCAGCTTCCGCGAGATCGTGAATGCGCAGGCTGGCTTCTACTTCGGCTTCATCCCGCGCTGGTCCGTCTTCCAGCTCCCCTTCCCGCAGATCTTCAGCTTCGTGCTGTTTCTCATCGCCGGCTTTGCCGAGACCAACCGCATCCCGTTCGATCTGCCGGAGGCGGAAAACGAGCTTGTCGCCGGCTACCACACCGAGTACAGCAGCATGAAATTCGCCGCCTTCTTCATGGCCGAATACGCCAACATGATTACCGTGGCGCTGGTGGCGACGCTGCTCTTCCTCGGCGGCTGGCACCCGCCGCTGCCCGGCGCGATCTCCAACTACATCCCGACGGCGGTCCTCGTTCTCGTCGCCGCCATCTGCTTCTATCACGGCGCCCAGCCCTATCGGAAATGGGACCGGTTCACGTTCCCCATTGCCGGCGTCATCTCGCTCCTTCTGGCGGGCCTGTTCCTGGTGCCGCTGGTGCAGCCCATCCTGATGCCCCTGTTCTGGTTCGTCGCCAAGGCGGGCCTGCTGCTGTTTATCTTCATCTGGGTGCGCGGCACGCTGCCCCGGTTCCGCTACGACCAGCTCATGCACTTCGCCTGGACGTTCCTGTTCCCGGTAGCGATCCTCAACCTTCTCGTCACGGGCCTGCTGGTCGCCCTCTTCCCGAAATAATCATGGACGCGTTTCTCTTTCTCGTACTCGCCGCCATCGCCGTGGTCTCCGCCCTGAACCTTGTCGTGCAGACCCATCCGATCTCCAGCGCCCTCTCGCTGGTCGGTGTCATGGGCTCGCTCGCCGTGCTCTATCTCCTGCTCGGAGCCGAGTTCATCGCCGCCGCGCAGATGATCGTCTACGCCGGCGCCATCATGGTGCTGTTCATCTTCGTCATCATGCTGTTGAACGCCGGCGGCGAACGCCTCACCCGCCGCAGCGCCTACGTCAAGATTTTCGGCGTGCCGCTGATGGCGCTCTTCCTCGGCCTGGTCAGCTTCGTCATTCAGGCGGCCCTGCCCCGCGGCGAGATGGTCGTCTTCGGCGCCTTCACCCACGGCGGGCCGGCCGATATCGGCCGCAGCCTCTTCACTCAATACCTGCTCCCGTTCGAGGTGGTCTCGGTGCTCATTCTCATCGCCATCCTCGGCGCCATTGTTCTCGCCCGGAAGGAGATCGACTGATGCCGGCTTCCAACGGTGTTCCCCTCAACTGGTATCTCATCCTCAGCGCCATCCTGTTCTGCCTCGGCATTGCCGGCTTCCTCTATCGCCGCAACGTCATCACCGTGTTCATGTCCATCGAGCTCATGCTCAACGCGGTCAATCTCAGCTTCGTCACCTTCTCCTACCAGTTCAAGCAGGTCGACGGCCACATCTTCACCTTCTTCGTGATGGTGGTGGCGGCCGCCGAAGCCGCCGTCGGACTGGCCATTATCCTCACCGTCTTTAAGAACCGCCAGACGCTCCAGGTGGACGACGTCAACTCGCTCAAGAACTGATCCCAACCATGAATCTCTGGCTCATTCCCGTCTTTCCGCTGGCCGGTTTCCTGCTGAACGGCATCTTCGGACGCAGGTTCCCCAAGGCTCTCATCAACGCCGTGGCCGTGGGCTCGGTCGCGCTGTCGTTTCTCTGGGTGCTCAAAACGCTGTCCGGGCTCGGGTCGCTCGACACCGCCCACACCGAGCACTACTTCACCTGGATTCAGAGCGGCGCCCTCAACATCGGCGTCGATTTCGCCGTCGACCGCCTCACCGCCGTCATGCTGATGGTGGTCACCGGCGTCGGCCTGCTCATTCACACCTACGCCATCGGGTACATGGAGCACGAGGGCGGCTACTACCGCTTCTTCGCCTACCTCAACCTCTTCATGTTCTTCATGCTGATCCTGGTTCTGGCGGAGAACTTCCTGCTGCTCTTCGTCGGCTGGGAAGGCGTTGGGCTGTGCAGCTATCTGCTCATCGGGTTTTACTTCACCGAGCAGTTCGCCACCAACGCGGGCAACAAGGCCTTCATCGTAAACCGTATTGGCGACTTCGGCTTCTCCCTCGCCATGTTCCTCATCGTCCGCCAGTTCGGCTCGCTCGATTTCGCCCGCGTCTTCGGCGCCGCCGCCGCGCTGCCGGTGGAGACTTCGCTCGGCGGCATCACCATCATCTGCCTGCTGCTGCTGCTCGGCGCCACCGGCAAGTCCGCCCAGATCCCTCTTTACGTCTGGCTGCCGGACGCCATGGCGGGCCCGACGCCCGTCTCCGCGCTCATCCACGCCGCCACCATGGTCACTGCCGGCGTTTACATGATCGCGCGCTCCTCGTCCCTGTTCCTGCACGCCCCCATCGCCATGGACACCGTCGCCGTCATCGGCCTCGCCACCGCTTTCTTCGCCGCCACCATCGGCCTGCTGCAGAACGACATCAAGAAGGTCTTCGCCTACTCCACCGTCTCGCAGCTCGGCTACATGTTTCTCGGAGTCGGCGTGGGCGCCTTCTCGGCCGGCATCTTCCACCTGATGACCCACGCCTTCTTCAAGGCTCTCCTGTTCCTCGGCGCCGGCAGCGTCATTCACGCCCTCGGCGGCGAGCAGGATCTCCGGCACATGGGCGGCCTGCTCAAAAAAATTCCCATCACCGCCGCCACCCTCTTCGCCGCCGGCGTCGCCATCGCCGGGCTTCCCTTCACCTCCGGCGCCGCCAGCAAAGACCTCATCCTCGAGGCTGCTTACGCCCACGCGCCCTGGATGTACTGGGTGGCGACCCTCACCGCCGGCATGACCGCCTTCTACGTTTTCCGGGCGCTGTTCCTCTGCTTCCTCGGCGACTATCGCGGCCATCACCACCCGCACGAGGCCCCCTTCGTCATGTGGGGCCCTCTCGCGGCCCTGAGCGTGCTTTCGCTCGGAGGCGGCTTCCTGAGCGTGCCCCGCTGGCTCGAGCCGATGTTCCCCATCCATGAGCTGGAAATCGACGCTCTCATCCGCTATCTCCCCTTCGCCGCCGGCTTCCTCGGCATCGGCCTCGCCTACTTCTTCTACGTCTCGCGGCCCCAGATCGCCGAGTCTCTCGCCTCCTCTTTCAGCGGCCTCTACAAGCTGGTCTACAACAAGTATTTCGTTGACGAGATCTACGACGCGACGGTGGTGAAGCCCACCGTGCAGGGCTCGCGCACGCTGCTCTGGCGCGGCTTCGACGCCGGCCTGATCGACGGCGTGGTCAACGGCGTCGGCGCCCGGGCCCGCGGCGTCGGCTCCATCCTGCGCTTGCTCCAGTCGGGCTCGATCCGGGCCTATGCCACCTGGATCGTCTTCGGCTCCGTCGTCGCCCTCATCGCCATCGGCCTGGCGGGAGGCGCCCGATGACCCTCCTCGATGTCCTCATCGCCCTTCCACTGGCCGGCTTCCTGGTGGCGATGCTGCTGCCCGCAGGCAACCACGCTCTCATCCGCCGCTTCACGCTCGGCCTCTCGCTCCTCATCTTCGCCGTTTCGCTCGGCCTCGTCGGGCCCTATTGGTTCGCCCACCCCTCGGGCTACGTCTTCGAAACCAACATCGCCTGGATCAACTCGCCCGCCATCCGCTACCACGTCGCCGTCGACGGCCTCAGCCTCTGGCTCATCATCCTCACCACGCTGCTCACGCCCATCTCGGTGCTCTGCTCGTGGAAGTACATCGACAAGCGCGTCAAGGAATTCTTCGCCTTCATCCTGCTGCTCGAATTCGGTCTCATCGGCGTCTTCGCCGCCCTCGACCTGTTTCTGTTCTACGTCTTCTGGGAAGTCTGCCTGGTGCCGATGTACTTCCTCATCGGCGTCTGGGGCCACGACCGCCGCATTTACGCGGCCGTGAAATTCTTCCTTTACACCATGGCCGCCTCCGTCCTCATGCTGGGCGCCATCATCTATCTGTACGGCCGCGCCGGAACCTTCGACTACACTGTCATCGTCAGCCACCTCCAGTCCGGCGCCCTCAGCTTCAGCCGCGCCGAGGAGTTCTGGCTGTTTCTCGCCTTCTTCGTTGCCTTCGCCGTGAAGGTGCCTCTGTTCCCGCTGCACACCTGGTTGCCCGACGCCCACGTCGAGGCCCCCACCGCCGGCTCCATCATGCTGGCCTCCGTCATGCTGAAGATGGGAACCTACGGACTGCTGCGCTACTGCGTGATGCTGTTTCCCAACGCCGCCCATGAAAACGCCGGCTGGATCGTCGTCCTGGCCATCATCGGCATCGTCTACGGCGCCCTGGTCGCCATGGTCCAGCCCAACATGAAAAAGCTGGTCGCCTACTCCTCGGTCAGCCACCTCGGCTTCGTCGTCCTCGGCATCTTTTCCTTCACCCAGCCCGGCTTCGACGGCGCGGTCTACCAGATGCTCAACCACGGCGTATCCACCGGCGCGCTCTTCCTTCTGGTCGGCTTCCTCTACGAGCGCCGCCACTCGCTCGAAATCTCGGCCTATGGCGGCGTCGCAACTCCCGCGCCCCAACTGGCCGCCGTCTTCATGATCTCCATGCTGGCCAGCATTGGTCTTCCGACGTTGAACAACTTTATCGGCGAGTATCTGGTGCTCCAGGGCTCGGCCCTGGTGAATTTCCACTGGACCGTCTTCGCCGCCATCGGAGTCATCCTCTCGGCCTGCTACATGCTCTGGCTCTACCAGCGCGTCTTCTTCGGCAAGACGCCGGACGATGTCGCCCATCACATGCCCGACATGACCGTGCGCGAGTGGGCCGCCGCTCTGCCTCTCATCGCCCTCATGGTCTGGATGGGCACCTTCACGCAGAGCTTCATTCCGCCCATCTCGGCCACCAACGCCGTCATTCTCGCCCGCACCAAAGCCAACATCGAAACTCAGGTCAAGCGCGGCGCCCCGCCGGCGCCGGATGGATCGCATCCGGCCGCCCATACCGTTCTCGCTTCCCTGGAGGAGTTCTTCCGTGCCCGATAACTTTCTTCCGGCAGGCGTCGAGTATTTGCGCATCCTGCCCGAGATCATCCTCACCGTCGCCGGAACCCTGATCATGCTCCTCGAGGGCCTCGCCGGCGACAGCGTCAAGACCCGCAACGGCCCCGGCTATCTCGCTCTGTTCGCCCTCGTCGCCGCCATCCCCGCCTCGCTCGTTGCCGGCGCCAACCCCGGCTTCGCCTTCTCGAACCTGCTCGTCATTGACGGCTTCGCCACCTTCTTCCGCGTCCTGGTGGTGGTGGTCGGAATCCTCACCGTCCTCGTCTCGTTCCAGTACCTGCGCCGCGAAAACGCCAGCTCGAGCGAATACTTCGGCCTGATCCTGTTCTCGGTTACCGGCCAGTGCGTGATGGCCTCGTCCAACGAACTCATCATGATGTTCATCGGCCTCGAGATCTCCTCCATTTCCTCCTACGTCCTGGCCGGCTACCTCCGCGACGACAAGCGCAACAACGAAGCGGCCATCAAATACTTTCTCCTCGGCTCCTTCGCCACTGCTTTCTTCCTTTACGGCATCGCCTGGATCTACGGCGTCACCGGCACGACGAATCTCGATCAGATCCGCTACGCCCTGCTCAGCCACGACGTCGCCTCCAGCTCCATCCTGGTCGGCGTCGCCGCCTCGCTCATGCTGGTCGGCTTGGCGTTCAAAGTCTCCGCCGCCCCGTTCCAGATCTGGGCCCCCGATGTTTACCAGGGCGCGCCCGCGCCCATCTCCGCCTTCCTGTCGGCCGGCCCGAAAGCCGCCGCCTTCGCCATTTTCCTCCGCCTCTTCATGACCTCGTTCCAGCCCATCAGCGGGCGCTGGGCGCCGTTCGTCTGGTCCTCGGCTCTGCTCACCATGGTGGTCGGCAATTTCGCCGCCCTCACCCAGAGCAACATCAAGCGGATGCTCGCCTACAGCTCCATCGCCAATGCCGGCTACGTCCTGGTCGCCATCGCCACCCACAGCGCCATCGGCACCGCCGCCGCCATGTTCTATCTCGCCGCCTATGCGTTCATGAACGTCGGCGCCTTCGCCGTCGTCACGCACTTCTCGCGCCAGGGCGAACGCTTCGTGAACATCGATGACCTCGCGGGCCTCGGCTGGAAGCAGCCGGTCACCGCCGCCCTCTTCAGCGTATTTCTGCTGTCCTTTGTCGGCGTACCTCTCACGGGAGGCTTCTTCGGCAAGTTTTATATTTTCAAGGCGGCCCTGGACGGGGGCTACACGTGGCTGGCGATTCTCGGCCTGCTCAACAGCGCCGTGGCCGCGTACTACTATCTGCGGATTCTGGTGGTGATGTACATGAAGGAGCCGGGCGAGTCCTGCGAGAACCTCAGTCCGCTGGCTCCCGGCGTCAGTCTCGCCCTTTGGGGTTCGGCGCTGGCGACGCTGGTGCTGGGCATCTTTCCGTCGGTGATTCTGAACTTCGCCCGCGGTTCGGCGACGCTCGGCCGCTGAGCCCTCAGCCGATCAGATTGAGCGTCGTGTGGTCCATCTGCTCGGCCGTCTGCGCCACTTTCACGCTGGCCGCATTCTCGTTTCGCGCCTGGATCAACTCCACCGCCTGCGCGCTCAGGTCCACCGTGTCCGGCTGCTGCGAAAACGCCCAGTTGGCGATCTGCCGCGCCGCGCTCTGCAGCCGTTGATTCGCGTTGGCCATTCCCGCCAGGGCCGAAAAAATTGCGCTCATTGTTCACTCACCCGTCCTGTCTTATCGGCTTCGTCTTCGGAAACGTGAGTGAAAACCGCCTCCGCCATCGCATGCTTCAGCGCGTCGACATTTTCCCCGGTCACCGACGAGATCGCGAAAAACTTCAGCCCTTTGCCCGCCGCCAGCGCCCGCAGCCTTTCCACCCGCTCCGGATCCTGCGCCGCGTCCATCTTGGTTGCCACCAGAATCATCGGCTTGGCCGCCATCGCCGGGCTGAAACTCTCCAGTTCCCCCATCACCACTTCGTAGTCTTCCACCGGATCCCGCCCCGACATTTCTGAAACATCCACCAGGTGTGCCAGCAGCCTTGTCCGTTCTACGTGCCGCAGAAACTGGATCCCCAGCCCGTGTCCCTCGTGCGCTCCTTCGATCAGCCCGGGAATGTCGGCCACCACAAACGTCTTGTCGCCCGAGCTAGCCACGCCCAGGTTCGGCGTCAGTGTCGTGAAAGGATAGTCGGCGATCTTCGGCCGGGCAGCCGAGATCCGCGAGATCAGCGTCGATTTTCCCGCGTTCGGAAATCCCACCAGCCCTACGTCGGCCAGCAGCTTCAGCTCGAGCCGCAGATGTTTTTCCTCGCCCGGCTTGCCCGGCTCGTGCTCGGTCGGCGCCTGGTGCGTCGGCGTGGCGAAGTGCTGGTTGCCGCGCCCGCCCCGTCCGCCCCGCGCCACGACGAACCGGTCGCCCGAGGTGCTGAAATCGTGCAGCACCTCTCCCGTCTCGTCATCGTAAACCACCGTTCCCGGCGGCACCTCGAGCTCGATATCGGCCCCGTCCCGGCCCGTCCTGTTGCTTCCCTCGCCGTGCCGCCCCCGCCCGGCCCGGTGCTCGGGATTAAAACGGAAATGCAGCAGAGTGTTGTGGTGCGGGCTCGACACCATCGTCACGTTTCCGCCCCGGCCCCCGTCGCCGCCGCTTGGCCCGCCCCGCGGGACAAACTTCTCCCGCCGGAACGCCATGCAGCCGTTGCCGCCGTCGCCGGCCTTCACCAGAATGCGTACTTCATCGATAAACATGCGTGATCGGCCCCGGAACCCACACTGAATGCAACAAGGGCCGCCCGTGAGATCCACGCGCGGCCCTTATGGAGAGGAAAAAGCTTGCCCGCTACTGCGCGCCGCCCGTGCGGCGCCCGGCTACGACTGAGCTTCGGTGCGAATGCTGATGAACTTGCCCATCCGGCCCCGGTCGCGGAACTCCACGATCCCCGGCACTCGTGCAAACAGCGTGTCGTCCTTGCCGCGGCCCACGTTCTCGCCCGGCTTGAACTGCGTACCGCGCTGCCTCACCAGGATCGACCCTCCGGTCACAACCTCGCCGCCGAACCGCTTCACGCCCAGCCGCTGCGCGTTGGAATCGCGCCCGTTTTTCGAACTGCCTAAACCCTTCTTATGTGCCATGACAAACCTTAAGCCAGAATCTCGTTTACCGTCACCTGCGTGTAGTCCTGCCGGTGGCCGATGGTGCGCTTATACTGCTTCTTGCGCTTGAACTTGAACACGATCAGTTTCTCGCCGCGCCCGTGTCCGGCAATTGTGCCCGTCACCCGCGCCTGCTTCAGCGCCTCGCCGGCGACCAGTTCGCCCGCGTCGCCGAACAACGCCAGCACGCGCCCGAACTCGACACCCGCGCCCGCCTCGCCCGGCAGTTTCTCCACTTCAATCGTGTCGCCCGGCGCCACGCGATACTGCTTCCCGCCCGTCTCAATTACCGCTTGCATATGGAATCCAAACTCCCAGAAGGTCTCGCGCGTCACCTCGATGCGCCCCGGATTCCGCCGATCGGGCACACAAAAACCCTCATCGCGGCGAAAACCGTAATTTCCATCCTAACAGCTTTCCCGGCCCCGCGCAATCGAGCCCGCAGGGCCCGCGCTTTCTATCGCAAGTGTTTCATTTTCTCCGGCTTCCAGCTTGGGAAACGCCGCCGCCCCATGATAGATTCGTGAAGTCATGTGGCAGCAAGTCTACACTCCGGTGGCGGGTTCCCTCGCCTGGTCGGCCGCCGCCGCCGCCTTCCCCGTCCTGGTCGCTCTCCTCACCCTCGGAGTGTTCCGCCTCCCCGCCTGGAAGGCCTCCCTCTGGGGTCTGCTCAGCGCCGCCGTCGTCGCCGCCTTCGTCTACCACATGCCCTCCGGCCTGCTCCTCCAGGCTGCCGCCTATGGCGCCGCCTTCGGTCTTTTTCCCATCGGCTGGATCGTCTACTCCGCCATCCTTCTCTACCGCATCACCGTCGACACCGGCAAATTCGAAATCATCAAGGACTCTATCGGCGGCATCACCGGCGATGAACCCGTCCAGGCTCTCCTCATCGCCTTCGCCTTCGGAGCTTTTCTTGAGGGCGCCTGCGGCTTCGGCACCCCGGTCGCCGTCGCCGCCGCCATGCTCGCCGGCCTCGGCTTCGCCCCCTTCCGCGCCGCCTCCGTCTGCCTCCTCGCCAACACCGCTCCGGTCGCATTCGGCGCCATCGCCATTCCGCTGGTCACTCTCGCCGGCATCACCGGTCTCCCACTTCCCATCCTCAGCGCCAACGTCGGCCGCATCTGCGCCCCGATCTCGCTGCTGCTTCCCTCCTACCTCGTGTTCGTTCTCAGCGGAGGCGCCGCCCTCCGCCGCGTCCTCCCCGCCACCGTGGTAAGTGGGATCGCCTTCGCCGGCACCCAGTTTCTGGTCTCCAATTTCGTCGGCGCACCGCTCACCGACATTCTCTCCTCGGTCGCCGCCATGGCCAGCCTCGTCCTCCTGCTCCGCTTCTGGCGACCCGGCGGCGGCCCGCCCGCCGTCCGCCATCCCCACTCTTCCCGAGAGGTCTTCACCGCCTGGCTCCCTTATATTCTGCTTGTCGTATTCGTCCTGCTCTGGGGCTTCGACAGCGTCAAGCACAGCCTCGCCCCCGGTACGTTCACCTTCCCCTGGCCGGGCCTGCACAACCGCATCCTCCGCTCGGCTCCCGTCGTGCCCGCGCCCGCCCCCTATGCCGCCGTCTACGTCCTTAACCTGCTCTCGGCCGCCGGCACGGCCTGCCTGTTCGCCGCCATCGCCGCCGCGCTCTTCCTGCGCGTGTCGCCTCGCCGCTTCGCGGGCCTTGCCGGCGCCACTGCCCGCCAACTCGCCCTGCCCACCCTCACCATGGCCGCCGTCCTCGCCCTCGCCTTCCTCATGAACTACTCCGGCGCCACCGGCACCCTCGGCCTCGCCTTCGCCGCCACCGGCGTCCTGTTCCCCTTCTTCAGCGCGTTCCTCGGCTGGCTCGGGGTCTTCCTCACCGGCAGCGACACCTCCTCCAACGCCCTGTTCGGCAGTCTTCAGGTGGTCACCGCCGCCCGCCTCCATCTCAATCCCGCGCTGATGGCCGCCGCCAATTCAAGCGGAGGCGTGATGGGGAAAATGATCAGCCTCCAGAGCATCGCCGTCGCCGCCGCCGCCACCGGCATGCCCGCCTCCGACGAGACGCGCCTGTTCCGCTTTACCCTGCGGCACAGCGTGCTGCTGGCCTCGATGACCGGAATCCTGGCTCTGTTTTATGCTTACGTGCAGCCCGGCTGGGTCCGCTAAATCCCAGCCCCCGCCGCGCGTGCCCGAACGAACAAGCTCGAATCGCTCGCCCGGCCGCCCCGGCACCCGCCGGGTCCTCTACGCGTGCGCCTTCGCCGGATATGGCTCCGGCAAAACCGCCGCGCCTCCCTCCAACATCGACTTCAGATTCGACATGATCTTCGGCCAGCCGCCCGACACCGCGCCGATCAGTTTCGACCCCTCGCGCTCCATCGTGTGCGTGATCGTCAGCTTCACCGCGCCCCCAACCTCCTCCAGTTCCATCGTGCACAGCGACTCCCCCTCCGCCTTGAGCTCGGGCTTGTCCTGGTGCCGCCACCGGATCACCAGCCGCTTCGGCGCCTCCGCCTCCACAATCTCGCCTGCGTCCAGAATCCGGCCGTCCGGATGCACCATCTTCCACGCCGCCCCGGCTGTCCACTCGCTTTCGCAGTGGACGCCGAACCAGTACTGCTTCATGAACTCCGTGTCTTCGGTCAGAGCGCTCCACAGCTTCTCCGCCGTGGTGCGGATATAAGTCACGTACAAAAAGGTAGATCTATCCATCGGATTTCTCCATTCGCTTTTTCAGGTGGGAAAGCGCCTTGAGGCGCGGCTTTTCAAACTTGGCGATCCAGCGCTCGTAAATCTCCTGCAGAGGCACCGGATTGAGAAAGTGCAGCTTCTCGCGTCCGCGCCGCGCGGTCGCGATCAGATTCGCCGACTCGAGCACGTCAAGATGCTGCGTCACTCCCTGCCGCGTCATCTCCAGGTGCTCGCATAGCTCGTTGAGCGTCCGTCCGTCGTGCGCATGCAAAAGATCCAACAGCTTGCGCCGGCTCGGATCGGCCAGGGCCTTGAACAGGATGTCGGTATCGCGGCGTTCCGCCATAGGATGATATGCAAGAGTCTACTTGCCTATAATAGGCAAGTTTACGCTTGCATGTCAAGCGAAAATATTCCACCCGCTCCACGCCCGCGCCCGCTCCACGCCCGCGCCCGCTCCGCGCCCGCCCCGCGCCCGAAGTCCCGCCCGCGACCATCAGGCCCCGCGCCCTCAGCGCACACTCTGCCTTACAACGTCACGGGCCTTCTCAATCTGTCGTGTTTTTGTTATCCGGCGCGCGCCGCTCCGGCTTCCACCGCCCAACCTGTGCGCGCAACGGCCGTGCGCGATCCCGCCTTCCGGCCTCCGCCCCGCCCGCCAATCTCAGGAACTGCGCCGCCTTCCGCCAACCGTCGCCGCCGTCGCCGCCGCCGGCGTCCGTGGAGCCACCGGAATCAGCGAGTTCCTCGCCTCCGTGCCCGGCCGCCCGGCCCGCGCCTGAAACTCGTTGTTCAGCGTGTTGACGAACTCCTCCATCTGGCGCTGCATCGCCTCCATCTTCTCCCGCATGTTGAGAATGATCTCGACGCCGGCCAGGTTCACACCTAGCTCCCGCGTCAGCTTCAGGATCACTTCCAGCCGCTCCAGGTCCTCGTCCGTGTACAGCCTCGTGTTGCCGTCGCTGCGGGAGGGCGCAAGCAACCCCTCGCGCTCATACAGCCGCAGCGTCTGCGGATGAATCTGGTACTGCTCGGCCACCGCCGAGATCATGTACGCCGCCTTCGATCGCGCCCGGGCCATGGTTATACCTTACTCCACAGTTCTTGCCGTGGGTCTTCCGTGTGCAGCCGCCCCAGCTCGCGCAGAATCTCCCGCGTCCGCTCGTCCTGCGCCTTCGGAGCCTGAATCACAATTTCCACAATCTGGTCTCCCCGCACGTTCTTGCGCGCGTCCAGGATCCCTTTCTCCCGCATCCGCAGCCGCTGCCCGCTCTGCGTCCCCTGCGGGATCTTGAGCTGCGCCTTTCCGTCGATGGTCGGCACTTCGATCTTGGCGCCGAGCGCCGCCTCGGTCACCGTCACCGGCACCCGGATCTCCACGTCGTGCCCGTGCCGCGTGAACAGCGGATGCGCATCCACGCGCACATTGATGTATAGATCGCCCGCCGGCCCGCCCATCCGCCCGGCGTTTCCCTTGCCCGCAACCCGCAGCCGCGAGCCCGTGTTCGCCCCCGCCGGAATCCGCACCTCCACCATCTCCGTGCTCGACACGCGCCCCTCTCCGAAACACTTCGGGCAGCGGTTCCGCAGCCGTCCCTTGCCCTCGCAGCGCGGGCAGGTCAAGCTGAACTTCATCGCCCCCGCCATCTGGTTCACCTTGCCTGTCCCGTCGCAGTCCGGGCACACCGATTCGCCCGAGGCCGACGATCCCGTTCCCTGGCACACCCCGCACTCCACCAGCCGCTGGATATTCAACCGCACCTGTGTGCCCCGGATCGAGTCCCAGAATCCGATGTTCAACCCGTATTCGAGGTCCGTGCCCCGCTCCGGTGCCCGCGCCGCGCCCGATGCCCCGGCCCGGTTGGTGAACAGATGGCTGAAAATGTCGCGGAATCCGCCAAAGCCGGCCCCTTCGCCCGCTCCGGCGCCCGCTCCCGCCGCCGCTCCGGCTCCGCCAAAATCCCGAAAATCGAACCCGTTGAAGTTGAACCCCCCGCCCGGTTGCGAGCCCGGCTCTTGCGGCCCTCCGCCTCCGGCCGGAATATGGTCCGAATAAAACCCGTACTGGTCGTATACCTCGCGCTTCTTCTTATCGCTTAAAACGTCATAGGCTTCCTGGACCTTTTTGAACCGGTCTTCGGCCGCCTTGTCGCCCGGATTCACGTCCGGGTGATACTTCCGCACCAGCCGGCGGTAGCTCTTGCGGATCTCGTCGTCTTTGGCCTCGCGACCCACGCCCAGCGTTGCGTAATAGTCTTGCTTCGTCGCCATAAAAGTCCGGGAGGCGCACCCGCGCCTCCCCTCCTTACCCGGTCACCGCTTCACGCCCGCGCCGGTCTTACTTCTTCTCGTCCACGTCCACGAACTCGGCGTCCACCACGTCGTCTTTCGGCTTGGCGCCTTCACCTGGCGCGCTGCCCGCGCCGCCCGGAGCACCCGCTCCGCCGCCGTCCGGCCCGGCCTGCGCTGACGACTTGTACATCGCCTCGGCCAGCTTGTGGCTCGCCGTCTCCAGCTTCGACGAAGCCTGGTTGATCCGGTCCACGCCGCCTTCGGCCATCGCCTTCTTGGTGTCCTCGATCGCCGCCTCGACGTCTTTGGCTTCCGCGTCGCCAATCTTGTCCCGGTGCTCCTTCAACATTTTTTCGATGTTGTACACCATCGCATCGGCCCTGTTGCGCGCGTCGATCTCTTCCTTCTTCTTGCGGTCCTCGCCCAGGTGCGATTCCGCTTCTTTGGCCATCTTCTCCACCTCGTCCTTGCTCAGGCCCGAGGAAGACGTGATGGTGATCTTCTGCTCGTTGTTGGTCGCCTTGTCTTTGGCCAGCACGTTCAAAATGCCGTTGGCGTCGATGTCGAAGGTCACCTCGATCTGCGGAATGCCGCGCGGAGCCGGCGGAATTCCCACCAGCGAGAACACGCCCAGCAACCGGTTGTCCTTGGCCAGGGCGCGCTCGCCCTGGAACACCTTGATCTCCACCGACGTCTGGCTGTCGGAGGCCGTCGAGAACGTCTCGCCCTTGCGCGTCGGAATCGTCGTGTTCCGCTCGATGAGCTTGGTGAACACGCCGCCCAGCGTCTCGATGCCCAGCGACAGCGGCGTCACGTCCAGCAGCAGCACGTCTTTCACTTCGCCGCCCAGCACGCCGCCCTGCACCGCCGCGCCCACCGCGACAACCTCGTCCGGGTTCACGCTCTTGTTCGGCTCCTTGCCGAACAGGTCCCGCACGATCTGCTGCACCTTCGGCGTCCGCGTCGAGCCGCCTACCAGCACCACTTCGTCAATCTGAGTCGGCGTCACTCCGGCGTCCTGCATCGCCTGCTTGCACGGGCCCACGGTCCGCTGCAGAATATCGTCCACCATCTGCTCGAACCGCGCCCGCGTCAGCTTGATGTTCATGTGCTTGGGGCCGCTGGCATCCGCCGTCAGGAACGGCAGGTTGATCTCCGTCTCCAGCACCGTCGAAAGCTCGATCTTCGCTTTTTCCGCCGCTTCCTTCAGCCGCTGCAGCGCCATCTGATCTTTGGAGACGTCCACGCCCGTCTCTTTCTTGAATTCCTGAATCAGCCAGTCGATGATCCTCTGGTCGATGTTGTCGCCGCCCAGGTGCGTGTCCCCGTTGGTCGACTTCACTTCCACCACGCCGTCGCCTACCTCGAGAATCGAGATGTCGAACGTGCCGCCGCCGAAGTCGTACACGGCGATCGTCTCGTCCTTCTTCTTGTCCAGGCCGTAGGCCAGCGCCGCCGCCGTCGGCTCGTTGATAATCCGCATCACTTCCAGGCCCGCGATCTGCCCCGCGTCCTTGGTGGCCTGCCGCTGGGCGTCATTGAAGTAGGCCGGCACCGTGATCACCGCCTTGGTCACCTTCTCGCCCAGGTAGGCCTCGGCCGCTTCCTTCAGCTTCCCCAGTACCATCGCCGAAATCTCCGGCGGCGAGTACTTCTTCCCGCTGATGTCGACCCGCGCGTCGCCGTTGTCTCCGGCCGCCACCTTGTAGGGCACCAGCTTCATTTCCTCGCTCACTTCGTTGTGCCGCCGGCCCATGAACCGCTTGATCGAGTAAATGGTATTCTCGGGGTTGGTTACCGACTGGCGCTTGGCTACCTGCCCCACCAGCCTCTCGCCGCTCTTGGCGAACCCAACAATCGACGGCGTCGTCCGGCCGCCCTCCTGGTTCGGGATCACCACCGGCTGCCCGCCTTCCATCACCGCGACGACGGAGTTGGTGGTGCCCAAGTCGATTCCAATAATCTTGCTCATATCCTTCTCATGCCCTCCAGGCTCGAATCCTTCCGGACGAACCGGCTATGCTGTTTAGTCCACCTTTATTATCAAACCTTAGTATGACATTGTCAACTTGGTTCCCC
>DAIDHC010000060.1 GCA_027452065.1 Bryobacterales bacterium | reverse complement strand
CCGGGGCCGGAGTTGCTGGCGCGCTCGACGACGCTCACCAGGAGCGCGGCAGCGGTGCTGAGCAGGACCAGCAGCGTGAGGCCGAGACGGAGCGAGCTTGCCTCCGAGACGAAGCCGATGGTGGGGGGGCCGACCAGGAAGCCGAGGTAGCCGAGGCCGCTGACGGTGGCCACGCCGGCGCCGTCGCCGAGGCCGGGGATGCGGCCGCCGGCGGCGAAGACGAGCGGGATGATGGAGCTGAATCCGGCGCCGGCCAGGGCGAATCCGGCCAGGGCGGCGGCGGGCGAGTGCGTGGTGACGACGAGGGCAAGGCCGGTGGCCGCCAGGGCGGCGCCGGTGCGGATCGTCGCGGCGCGGCCGAGGCGCGTGGTGATGGCGTCGCCGGTGAAGCGGAACAGGGCCATGGAGACGCTGAAAACGGCGTAGGCCAGCGGGGCGATGCCGTCGCCGGAGTGGAGAATCTGTTTCATGAAGACGGCGGCCCAGTCGGCGATGGCTCCTTCGGAAAGAAAGATGCAGAAGCCGATGCCGCTGAGGGCGGCCAGTGCCCACGGGATGCGGCCGAGGGCAAGGCGGCGGGAGGCGGCGCGCGGGGCGGAGGGGACCTCGATCATGAGCGAGGAGAGCGATAGCGCCGGAATCACCAGCAGCAGCGAGGCGGCGCACAGGTGAAGCGAAGCGGGGACGCGGCGGGCGGCGAGCAAACTGCCGAGCGAGGCGCCGAGGATGCCGCCGAAGCTGAACATACCGTGGAAGCGGCTGATGGTGGCTGCGCCCAGCGCCTTTTCGGTGACCACGGCCTGGGAGTTCATCGCGACGTCGTTGGCGCCGGCCATGATGCCGTAGAGGACGAGCGCGGCGGTCAGGCCCGCGAGATTGCGGGCGGCGGCCAGGGGCAGCAGGGCGAGAGCGAAGCCGAACGAACTCCAGCGGGCAACGCGGCGGCTGGAGAAGCGGGTGACCAGCCAGCCGCAGGCCGGAATGGCGGCCACCGAGCCGACGGCGGCGCCCAGCAGAGCGAGCCCGAGGGCGCCGTCGCCCAGGCGAAGCGCGCCTTTGACGGCCGCGATGCGCGAGACCCAGGTGGAGACCACGAGGCCGTGGATGAGAAACGAAATCATGACGCCCCAGAACGCCCGGCGGGCGCGGGGCTCGCCGGGGCTGAGAAACGCCGCGGGGGCGGAGGCCGGAGCAAGGGCGCTCATTGAACCACCCGCGGGCGGCGGCTGGTCTGGTGGACCGTGATGGTGTCGGTGCGGATCTTGTCCCAGTCGGTGAGTGCGAAGCCGTGGGACTCGAAAAACAGGCGGATGCGGGCCGCGTCCCAGCCGAGCAGGTCCTCGAGTATCGGCACCAGCACGCTGAGCGAGTCGTCGCTGAGCACGGTGCGGCTGGCGATCGGAGTGAGATAGCGATTCTCCGAAACGGCGATGGTGAGGCCGTTCTGGCGATTCACGTGGAGCATGACGTGGATATCGGAGCTGCCGTCGCCGACGTAGACCACCCGGTCGTAGCTGATGGGGAGGCGCGAGCGCAGTTCCTCCACCACGGCCACCTTGCCGTAACCGGCCGGCAGGCGGAGGATGGACTGGATTTCACCCGTTTCCGGGTGGTATTGGAAGCGGGTGCCGTAAATGTGATCGGGCGCCACCATGCCGGCAAGCGCCGACTGGATGACTTCCTCCGGGGCGGCCGAGACGACGTAGAAATCGAACTGGTGGCCGCCCAGATCGCGCAGGAGTTGGGCGAGCAGCGCGATGTTGGCCTTCAGGCGCACGCGGCGGCCTACCTCGATGAGATGGTCGCGGCGGACGCGGCGGAACTCGGGATCGTGAAGCAGCAGGTAGGCGAGTTCCCCGCCCTGCTGCACCAGGTGAATACCGGACAGGCCGGCGACGCGCTCGTGAAAATCAGGAATGCCGAGCATGCCGGCGAGCACGTCGCCGGAGTCGTGGAAGCTCAGGGTCTGGTCAAAATCGCTGCACAGGAGATAAGTGTTGGAGTTTCGATTTTGCTCTTTCATTGTTGCCCTCCTTGGCAGGTGATGGCACGGCCCGCGCCGCGCGTTCCGGATCCGGCAAGACGGACCCGGGAAGAGATCGGCCGGATCGGCGACAAGGCGGATCGAAAGGACGGGTAAGGACCGGCGCTGAGCCGGCATCCGGGGCTTCGGCGCCCTGGCGTCTCCAGAGGACCGCGCCCACAGTGAAGAAGATGCGACTCCAGTATATCAGGTTGCCGGCTTCCGGTTAAAGTTGATATAACAACTATGTGCGGAAGCCAAATCCGGAAAACAAACCCAAATATCAGGCGGTGTTGGAAGAACTGGCCAACGAAATTGTGGCGGGCCGGTACGCGGCAGGTCAGAAATTTCCGAGCGAAGCGGTCCTGGTGAAGCGGTTTGGGGTATCGCGGATCACCATCGGACACGCGGTGCGGGAGCTGCAGCGGCGGGGGATGGTGGACCGGATTGCGGGGTCGGGGACGTATGTGCGGGGAGGCGAGGGGACGCAGCGGACGGGGCTGGTGTTCGGGCTGATCATTCCGAACCTGGGGGAGACGGAGATTTTCGAGCCGATCTGCCAGGGAATCGCGGCGGCGCCCGGGGCGGAGGGGCACGCTCTGCTGTGGCCATACGCCGGGTTATCGCAGGCGGCGCGGGAGGCGCAGGCGCTGGAATTGTGCCGGCAGTGCATTGCGCGGCGGGTGAGCGGGGTGTTTTTCGCGCCGCTGGAGTTCAGCCCGAAGAGCGGGGCGGTGAACCGGAAAGTGTTGGGGATGCTGAGCGAGGCGGGGATCTCGGTGGTGCTGCTGGACCGCAGGCCGGAGGAGGATTCGATGAGGGAGCGGTGGGATCTGGTGGGGATAGACAATCACCGCGCGGGGTACCTGGCGGCGGGCCATCTGCTCGGGTTAGGCGCAAAACGTGTCGGGTTTCTGGGCTATCAGGGCCAGGCAACGACGGTGGCCGGGAGGGTAGCCGGGTACCGGGCGGCTTTGGCGGAGGCCGGGATCGGAAAAGAAAGGGTGTTCACGGCGCCGGCCGGGGAGGCGGGCGAAATCCCGGTGGAGGCGCTGGAATGCGACGCGTTTGTGGCTGCCAACGACCGGATTGCGGGGCGGCTGATGCACTGGCTGATGGGGCGAGGCGTGCGGATTCCGGAGGACGTGCGGATTGTGGGGATTGACGATGTGCGGTACGCGGCGCTGCTGCCGGTTCCGCTGACGACGATCCATCAGCCGTGCCGGGAGATCGGGGAAGCGGCGCTGGGGATGATGCTGGAGCGGCTGGAACGGCCGCGGCTGCCGGCGCGGGAGTTGCTGTTTGACTGTTCGCTGGTGATCCGCGCCTCGTGCGGGGCGGCGGCGGCGAAAAAGGACGAAACCGAACGCCTGCGGGGGGAATAGAGTAGCTGGGAGGCATATGACCGACTCAAGGAAGCTGGACCGTCGGCAGTTTCTGGGGGGCGTGGCGGGCGCGATGCTGTGGGGGGCCTCGCCGGGGGAGGCGCAAGTACAGCTTTCCGGGCCGCGGCTGTGGTACCGGCAGCCGGCCCGGCAGTGGGTGGAGGCGCTGCCGGTGGGCAACGGGCGGCTGGGAGGGATGGTGTTCGGGGGCTATCCCGTCGAGCGGATCCAGCTCAACGAGGACGCGGTGTGGGCGGGGGACAAGCGGGACCGGAACAATCCGGAGGGCCGCGCGCACCTGGCCGAGGTGCGCAGGCTGCTGGCGGAAGGCAAGCCGCTGGAGGCCGAGGACATAGTCGAGCGGACGATGATCGCCATTCCGAAGCGTCTGCCGCCGTACCAGACGCTGGGCGAGCTGACGCTTACCTTTCCGGCGGGAGGCGAGGTTTCCGACTACCGGAGAGAGCTGGAGCTGGAAACCGGGATGGCGCGCGTGCGCTACAAGGTAAACGGCGTGACCTACACCCGGGAGGTGTTTTCCTCGGCTGTTGACCAGGTGCTGGTGGTGATGATCGCCGGGGACGCGGTGCGCGGGGTGAGCCTGGAGGCGGCGCTGTCGCGGGAGCGGGATGCGGTGGTGCGGGCATCGGGGGCGGACGGGCTGATGATGTCGGGCGAGGCGATTGCAAGGGACGAGGCGCACAAGGACGAGCCGAAGGCGGGAATGAAGTTCAACGCGCTGCTGCGGGCGATCGCCGACGGGGGCTCGATGAAGGTGGAGGAGGGGAAGCTCAAAATCCAGGGAGCCAATACGGTGACGCTGTTTCTGACGGCGGCGACCGATTTTCATTATTCGGATCCGGAGGCGGCCTGCCAGCGCTTCGGCGTGGCGATGAACAAGCCGTACGCGGGGCTGCGGCGGGCGCACATGGACGAGCACGCGGGTTGGTTCAAACGGGTGGATCTGAAGCTGGGAGGCCCGGAAATCGAAGGGCCGACCGATGAGCGGCTGGCGCGGCTGGCCTCGGGGGAGCCGGACGCGGGGCTCGAAGCGCTGTATTTCCAGTACGGGCGGTATCTCTTAATCGCGTCGAGCCGGCCGGGGACGCAGGCGGCGACGCTGCAGGGGATCTGGAACGACAGCCTGGCGCCGGCCTGGGACAGCAAGTACACGACAAACATCAACGTGGAGATGAACTACTGGCCGGCCGAGACCTGCGGATTGTCCGAGATGCACGAGCCTCTGTTCGATCTGCTCGAAAGCACGCGGGAGAACGGCACCCGGACGGCGGCCGAGCTGTACGGGGCGCGGGGGCTGGTGGTGCATCACAACACCGACATTTGGGGGGACGCGGTGCCGGTGGACGGGGTGAGGAGCGGGATGTGGCCGACCGGGGCGGCGTGGCTGGCGCTGCATTTCTGGCAGCACTATGAGTTCACCCGGGACCGGGAATTTCTGACCGCCCGGTGCTATCCGATGCTGCGGGAGACGGCGGAGTTTCTGCTGAGCTACATGGTGGAGGACGCCGACAAGCGGCTGGTGACCGGGCCGTCGCTGTCGCCGGAAAACGCCTACCGGATGGCGGACGGAACGGTGGCGCGGCTGTGCATGGGGCCCTACCTGGACACCGAGATCGCCTGGGCGCTGCTGGGGCGGGCGGCGGAAGCGGCGCTGACGCTGGGCGTAGACGAGGATTTTCAGAAGGAGGCGCTGGCGGCGCGGGAGAAGCTGCCGGCGCTGAAGGTAGGCAAGCGGGGGCAGTTGCAGGAATGGCGCGAGGATTACGACGAAGTAGACCCGCATCACCGGCACATGTCGCACCTGTTTGCGATGTACCCGTCGAATCAGATCACGCTACGGGGGACGCCGGAGCTGGCGGCGGCGGTGCGAAAGACGCTGGAGCTGAGAGAGGACAACGACATCGGGTGGTCGATGGCGTGGCGGGCGTGCCTGTACGCGCGGCTGGGGCAGGGCGAGGACGCGCACCGGTGCGTGGCGGGGCTGATCGGGCAGAACGCGAATCCGGATCTGCTGGACCGGTGCTGGTCGAACAAACCGGTGCCGTTTCAGATCGACGGGAACCTGGGAGGGACGGCGGCGGTGGCCGAGATGCTGTTGCAGAGCCACGCGGGTGAGGTGGAGCTGCTGCCGGCGCTTCCCAAGGACTGGGCGGAGGGTTCATTCCGGGGCCTCCGGGCCCGGGGCGGGCTGGAAGTGGACATGCTGTGGCGCGGCGGAAAGGCGACCGCGGCGACACTGCGGGCGCACAGCGACGGCCAGCACCGTTTGCGGGCGCCCAAGGGGCAGACGATCGCGAGCATACGCTCGTTCGGCGCATCGGTGCCGGCCTCTGCCGGGCCGGACGGCACGGTGCCGGTGCGGGTGGCCGGCGGGCGCACATACATGTTGTCGTTTTCCTGAAGGCGCCGCTCAGTCGTGCTTCAGGACGGCGATGTAGCCGAGGTTGCGGTAGAGCTGTTTGAAATCAAGGCCGCAGCCGACGACGAAGCGGTCCGGAATCTCGAAGCAGCGGAAGTCGACCGGCACCTGGACGATGCGGCGGGTGGTGCGGTCGAGCAAGGTGCAGAGGCCGAGGGATTCGGGGCCGCGCCCGGCGAGGTTCTGAAGAAGATAGCGGACGGTGAAGCCGGTGTCGACGATGTCTTCCACCAGAAGGACATGCTCGCCCTCGATGCTGTCGTCCAGGTCCTTGGCGATGCGGACGACTCCGGGGGCGCCCTTGGGGCTGACAAAGGGGCTGATGGCGAGGAAGTCGATGCGGACGGGGACGGTGAGGCGGCGGGCCAGGGCGGTGAGGAAGAAGACCGAGCCTTTGAGGACGCCGATGAGCTTGACCTCGCGGCCGGCGTAATGACGGCTGATGTCGGCGGCGACTTCGGCGATGCGCTGCTCGACCTGGGCCTCGGTGAAGAGGATGCGTTCGATGTTGGGCTCGGGGCTCATCAGAGTTCGGTGGGCTCGTCACCCGGACGCGGCAGGCCGTATTTCAGAATCAGGTCCTGGATGTCCTTCTGATAGAAGACCTGGATATTGACGTGGGGGTAGATGGCGCGGAGCAGCTTGATTTTGTGATTTTTGCGGGTGACCAGGGCTTGCTTCATGGTGGTGAGCTCGAGGTAGAGGTCGAATTCGGGGAGAAAGAAATCAGGTGTGAAGGCTTCGGTGACGCGGCCGTCCTTGTCCCATTGGAGAGGGAAGCTTTTGGGTTCGTACTGCCACTGGATGCGGTAGAAATCCAGCAGCTTGGCGAAGATTTCCTCGCTCGGATGGCCGAAGTGGGGGCGGGGCGCGGGGACATGGCCGGGGGGGTTGAGGCCGAAGCGGGCGAGCTTGAGTCGGATCTGGAAAAGGAGCTGGGCTTCGGCGGCGGCCGAGAGCGAGTCCGAGTGGCGGGCGCCGGAGGCGGCGAGGGCGGATTCGAGCAGTGCGGCCTGGTGGTCGAGGTCGAAGGTGGAGGTATTCAGGATGAGATCGGCGGCGGCGGGGCGGGCCGGGAGGCGGCCGAAGCGGAGGCGGCGCCGGCGGAGAAGCTCGGCCTCGGACTGGCGAAGGAGCGCGCGGGCGGCCGTGCGGTCCAGGCGGCGGTCGATCATGACGCTGCCGAGGCGGGACGATTCGGGGGCGGTGAGATGGAGCCGGAAGAGACCGGAAAGGGAGGGCAGGAGGAACTGGCCGTCGGGGAGGGAAAATACAAGCGGGCCGTGGGCGGCGTGCTGGACCAGGACGGCGGCGGCGACAAAGGGCCAGGCGCGGTCGGGGATAGGGAGGCGGCCGGCGAAATCGCGTTCCAGGCTCTCCTGGAGCGTGGATTCGGTAACGAGGTCCCAGCCGAGGCGCTGGGCGGCGAGGCGGGCGAGTTGTTCCGGCCGGCAGCCGAATTCGCCGGAGACGCTAAGCAGAGGCATGCGGAATCGGCGCGCTCATGAGACGAGGATAGCAGGAGGGGGGAGAAGACGGACCCTATGAAAGAACATAGAAACTGCCGATGGAAAATGGTAGGCCCACGGAAGGGAGCGTAATTTGCGATACTGGGGAGTGCGTGAAATTAGCTTGACCCACAGGCGCCTTTATTGTAAAGTCAGAAGTTCCTGTGGTTTAGCGACGATGTAACCAAATTGTGATGATGATCCACCGTCGAAGCGCGATTCTAGTTTCTGTGGCCGGGCTCGTGGGTGTGTTGAGCGGATGCGCGAGCAGCCATTCAACGTCTTCTACGAGATTTGCAAACGCTTTCCTTCCGGCGGCGCCGGCGGCGGCGATGGCCGAGGCGAGCGTAAGCGTGAAGCCGGCGGAGGAGTCGGGCTTATACCGGCAGGAACCGATCGTGGTGCCGGCGCGGATGCCGGCGGCTCCGGCGGCGCCAACCGTCGTGGACTCCCAGATCGCCGAAGCAGACGCGCACTTTGCCGAAGGGAAGCGATTCTACGAACAGGGCGAGACGGAGAAAGCGCGTCTGGAGTTTGATGCGGCGCTGGAGACGCTGTTGAAGACGCCGGCCGGGGTGCCGGAGCGGCAGCGGGCCGAGCGGAAGATGGACCAGTTGACCGAGGCGATTTTCCGCTACGACGCGCAGGGGCTGGGAGCGGGGCGGCCGGACGACCAGATCGGCTATGACAGGCCGCCGATGGAAGACATCCTGGACATGACGTTTCCGGTGGACCCGAACCTGAAGCCGAAGGTGGCCGGGGAGTTGAGCGCGACGGTGTCGCAGTTGCCGCTGGAACTGCGCGACCCGGTGCTGAGCTTCATCCACTACTTTTCGAGCGACCGCGGCCACAAGACGGTGGCGGCGGGGCTGCGGCGAGCCGGCCGGTACCGGGCGATGATCGAGAGCATCCTCGAGCAGGAGGGGGTTCCGAAGGAGCTGATTTACCTCGCTCAGGACGAATCGGGATTTTTGCCGCGCGCCAAATCGGTGAAGTCGTGCATCGGGCTGTGGCAATTTGCGCAGTTCCGGGGGAAGGAATATGGGCTGACGCAGACGCCCTACACCGACGAGCGGATGGACCCGGAGAAAGCGACGAAGGCGGCAGCGCGGCACCTGCACGACCTGTACAAGCATTTCGGGGACTGGTACCTGGCGATGGCGGCCTACGACTGCGGGCCGGGTTGCGTGGACCGGGCCGTCGAGCGGACCGGCTATGCGGACTTCTGGGAACTGCACCGGCTGAAAGCACTGCCGAAAGAGACGATGAACTACGTGCCGTTGATTGTGGCGATCACGATCATGGCGAAGAACCCGAAGGACTACGGCCTGGACGACGTGCAGCCGGATGCGCCGCTGGAAACCGAAACGGTGGCGATGACGGCGCCGACCAGCCTGCTGCTGGTGGCCGATGCGCTGGGGACGAACCTGAACGAGATCGAGGACCTGAACCCGGCATTGTTGAAAAATCTGGCGCCGTCGGGATTTTCGCTGAAGGTTCCCAAGGGGAACGCGGCGGCATTGACGGCGGCTCTCGATCAGGTGCCGGTGGAACACCGGGCGAGCTGGCGGTTGCACCGCATGGAAGCAGGCGAGACGCTGGCCTCGGTGGCCAAGCGGTATGGATCGTCCGCGAAGCTGATCGAGACGGCGAACGCGGGCGGCGCGGCGGCGGGGCAGATGCTGGTGGTGCCGGTGAGCTATCGGGCGCCGGTGGTGGCGGCGCGCCGGCCGGCGGCGCGAGGCAAGCAATACCGGCGCGGGACGAGCACGGCGCGGCGGCGTAGTCCTTCGCGGGCGACTACGGCCTCGGCGGCGCGAGGGTCCAAGAGCAAGACGTATACAACGGCGAGTTTGCACGCTCCGCACCGCGCGCCGGCCGCACTTTCGCGCTAGTCCGCGCGTTTGTCCGCTTTTCCTCCCTCCTCCCCGCTCCGGGGACGATTTATTCTTGCCTTCGCCGGAAAACGAGTTATTCTAGGGTGTAGTTTTTCAACCTCACGGGAGGCATGGGAAATGTTTAATGGACATCCGCTCGCCGCCGGCGACGATGAATTGGACGATTTCGAATACGAGGAAGAGAGCGTCGCCATGGAGCCGGAGATCGGCGAGTATGGCCCGGGCGAGGAAGACGAAGAGGAGGAGATCGTGGTCGAGGTAATCACGCAACAGATTATTCCCGTTGAGCCGGCGGCGCCAGAGGCTCCGATGGCACCGGAGACGCCGGCGGCAGCGGCCGCAGCGGCGAAGGCGGAAGCGCCCGCGAAGAAGAAGCCCGTGAAGAAGGCGGCCAACCGGACGGAGGCGCAGGCAGCTCCGGTGAAGGCAGCGGCGGCTCCGCCCAAGAAGGCGGCTGCTCCGGCGAAGAAAGCGGCTGCTCCGGCGAAGAAAGCGGCTCCGGCAAAGAAGGCCGCCGTGAAGAAGGCCCCGGCCAAGGCGGCGAAGAAAGCGGCGCCCGCCAAGAAGGCGGCTGCGAAGAAAGCCCCGGCCAAAAAGACTGCCGCCAAGAAAGCACCCGCCAAGAAAGCCGCGGTGAAGAAGGCTCCGGCGAAGGCGGCCAAGAAAGCACCGGCCAAGAAGGCCCCCGCCAAGAAGGCCCCGGCCAAGAAATCGCCGGCCAAGAAGAAACGCTGACCGCGCGGGGCGGTCAGCAGGACGGGGTCAGGAGCCGGCGACTACGGACCGGCAGCGCTCGAAAAGCTGGAGCAGGGACTCGGCGTATTCCTCCGGAGTGCGCGCCTGCTTTCCGGTGAAGCCGGCCCCACCTAGTCCTTTCCCATAGCCGGTGGTGACGGCGACGAACTTCATCAGTTCGAGCGCGATTTCGTCCGTGTTCTTGCCGCCGGTTGGTTCCTGTTTCGTCTCGTCAGCCATGCCTGTGTTGGTCTCCTCGATCGTGTGGTAATTCTTTAGGTTACCTTAGATTCTATTCTCGCCCTCGATCCGATGCCCGTCCATGCCCGCCGACTGATTCGCAAGATGCGGGGCGGAGCGCAGGCGCACCTGGTGGAGTGCGACGACGGGAACCATTACGTGGTGAAATTCACCAACAACCCGCAGCACCGGCGGATCCTGGTGAACGAATGGATGAGCGCGTGGTTTCTGGATTATCTGCGCATCTCGGCGCCGCCGGCCGAGGCGGTGGAAGTGGACGCGGCATTTCTGGACGCGCACGAGGAGGCCTGCTTCCGGTTGGGAGCCCAGCGGCGGGAGATTGAGCCGGGCTGGCACTTCGGATCGCGGTATCCGGGGCATCCGGAGCGGCTGGCGGTGTATGACTTTCTGCCCGACCAGTTGCTCGACAAGGTGGCGAACCTGAGGGACATGGTGGGCGTGCTGGTGTTCGACAAGTGGATGGGGAACGCGGATGCGCGGCAGGCGATCTTCTTCCGGGCGCGGCTGAAAGAGTGGCTGCCGGTCGAGGGCGAACACCCGCTGAAGGTCGGGTTCGTAGCGCAGATGATCGATCACGGCTATGTGTTCAACGGGCCGGAGTGGAGCTTCGCGGACGGGCGGGCGCAGGGATTCTATTTCCGGCGGCAGGTGTACCGGGGAGTGCGGCGCATGGAGGATTTCGAGCCCTGGCTGGGCCGGATTGTGAACTTTCCGGAGGAGGTGGCGGACCGGGCGTGGAAGCAGATGCCGCCGGGGTGGATGAAGGGCGAGGAAGAAGAGTTTGAGAAGCTGCTGCGGCGGCTGATGCGGAGGCGGGAGCGGGTTCCGGAACTGCTGCGCGAGGCGGCGGAGGCGCGGCCCGGGCCGTTTCCGGACTGGGGGCGAAGTTAGGGCGCGGGCTCAGGCGGCGATTTCGGCGGCGAGGCGGCGGGCGGTGGCCGGGGCCATGAGGATGCCGTTGCGGTAGTGGCCGTAGGCGAGCCAAACGGGGGAATCTGCGAGGCGGCCGAGGGCGATTTCGCCCGAAGCGGTGGCCGGGCGAAAGCCGATCCAGCATTCCTCGGGAGCTCGGCCGGCGAGGGCGGGGAACAGGGTGGCGGCGCGGGCGTGGAGGAGGCGGCAGGTTTCCGGATCGATGGTGCGGTCGAAGCCGATGCGCTCCTCGGTGGAACCGGCAATGGTGAATCCCGTGGAGCGCTGGAGAATGTAGGTGTGCCCGCGGCGGAGGATGACGCCAAGCGAATCGGGCGGGAGGTGGTAGCCGAGCAGGTACCCTTTGGCGGGGACGGTGGGGGGAAGCGGGAGCGGGCTGCCGCGCCAGCGGACGTCCAGGGCTCCGGACCAGGCTCCGGCGGCGATGACCAGGGGCGAGGAATCGGCTTCCAGCGGGGCGGGCGCGGCGTGCTCGACGATTTCGACGCCGCGGCGAAGGCAGGCCAGACGAAGAGCCTGGATGACGTCGCGGGGATTCACGAGGGCGTCGTTGGGATAGCGGAGGGCGAGGCCGTCGGGGAAGCAGGCGATTCCGAATTGACGCTGGCGTTCGGAGCGTTCCAGCAGACGCTCCCATCCGGCGGGGCTGTCGGCGGATTCGAGCGAGCCGCAGGCGCGGTAGTCGATGGAGGCGCCGGATTCGGATTCCAGCTCGGCGACGAAATCGGGGTAGGCGTCCAGGCTTTCGAGAGCGAGGTCGGTCCACAGGGTTTTGCGGTCGAATTCGCCGCTCGGGGCGAGCATTCCGGCGCCGGCCCAACTGGCTTCGCCGCCCATGCGGCCAGAATCGAGGAGGCGGACCGAGGCGCCGGCCTGGGCCAGACGCCAGGCGAGGGAAGCGCCTATGATGCCGGCGCCGGCGATGGTGACCTGGAGAGGGCGGCTCAAATTTCACTGTATCAGGGGCGGAGGAGGAGGAAAGCGCGTACCGGGGGGAACCTTGGTTCCAGGCCTTTGGGTTCATGCGCCTGGAGCCGGCGGAGGTGAGAGATCCGGTCACAAAGTACCGCTGCGGGGGAGACTGTTTTTGTTCGATAATTACACCAATGCACGCCCACTTATTGCATAACGACGAAGTGCAGGAAGCGTCGCGAAGGAGCGCCTCGGCCGGGCAGACGGGGCTGATGAACGGATGGGGTGTATTCACGACCATCCGGGTTTGCGACGGGGTGCTGTTTGCGTGGCGGCGGCATTGGGAGCGGATGAAGAGGGACGCGGCGCGGCTGCGGGTGCCGTTTCCGGCGGCGCCGGAGCGGATGCTGAACGGAATCGGGAGGCTGATCGAAGCCAACTCGGCGATGAACGCGACGCTGCGAATCGCGGTGGTGCGGAATCACGGGGGCACCTTCGAGGGGCCGGGGATTGACAGGGATTATGACATCTTCGCCTTCACGGCCGATCTGGCCGAATGGGGCGGGCGGGCGCGGCTGGGAGTGAAGCGCAACGCGAGGCACGCGGCGTCGGAATTTGCCGGCGTCAAGGTGACCTCGTGGGCGTTCAACCTGGCCTGGTATGAAGAGGCGCACGCGGCGGGCTGGGATGAGTATGTGCTGTTGAACGAACGCGAGGAAGTGAGCGAGTGCACATCGGCCAATCTATTTGCGGTGTTCGGGCAGACGGCTGTTACGCCGCCGCTCGAATCCGGCTGTCTTCCGGGTGTGACGCGGGCGTTGCTGCTCGACGAGGTTCGAGCGGAGAGAATCGACTGCCGGGAGCAAATTCTGCTCTTGGAAGACCTGGAACGTGCCGATGGGGTATTCATGACGTCCTCGACGCGCGACGTTCTTCCCGTCGAGACGATCGACGGGTTGAGGATCGGGCGCTCGGAGAGCGTGGGAGCGGCGCTGGGAGATGCCTTCGCGCGATACCGGCGGCGGTATGTGGAGGAAAGCGTGGGGCAGCCTCAGCAGGTGGCGCAGACAGCTTCGGGGGTTTCGGGAGCGTAACCGATCGGGAGCGCGGGCGAGGCGAAGGCGCGCGCGGACGGATAAAACAATGGCGCTAGGAGCGTGTCCAAGGTGTGGCAGCAGGCGTGTGTCGGTGTCGCGAAGGCGCGGCTTCGAGGAATGGGCACTGCGCTGGGTGGGAGTGAGCATCTACCGCTGCCGGAGCTGCCAGTTCCGGTACCGCCAGCATTTGATCGAGCCCGAAGGTGTGCTGTACGCGCACTGTCCAAAATGTCTGGGCCAGGACCTGAGCCAGAGGAACGAGCGGTTCGCGCATCTGGGGCTGCTGACGCGGTGGATGCTGCTGCTGCGGGCCAAGCCGTGCTTTTGCAACACCTGCCGCTGGAACTTCGCCAGCTTCCGGCCGATTCAGACGGCGGCGGCTGAAGATCTTGTGGAATCGCACTCCCGAGGTTGAGGCGGACGGAGCAGGGGCCCCAAAAAGAAAAATGGTTCCAAGTGACCCGTTGAGAGCAGTTTGCCTCCCCGCCGGCATGCTCGGCGCAGGCGTGGCTTACGGGACTGCCGTGACCCTTGGCTTTCGCTCACCCGAGTGAGATTTCTCCCGGCCCGGGATCGTAGCTTCAGCTAGGACCCGCTCGCAACCCGCATGAGGTCAACGTTTCGATGCGGCCTTTTGCTTCCCCGCAGTGAGCGTACTCTTGCAAGCGCTCCCACGGCGGGATCAACGCTCCCGGCCTGCCTCTTCAACGAAGCCGCGATGCATTCCTCCAACCCGTTTGACCCGAGCCTCCCGACCTCTTTCCCTTTCGGGATTGGGGCCGATCAACGACCCGAACCCGTTGCCGGATTCGCACACCGCGGTGTCCCTGTCGAAACCGATCTTCGCTCCCCTCCGGGAATTTCTTCCCTCGGGATCAGGGCGCTCAACCAGCCTCGGCCGGAACGACCTATCCTGACAAACAGCCCGATCTCCCATCGCTCCCCGCCGTTGTTTCTTTTGGACTTCAACGACGGATCATCGTTCCGGGTCCGCTACCGCCTGCCGGACTCACTGTCCCATGAACCTCTTGGAACCGTCCTTAGCATGACTCCAAACGCGGCTGGCGTCAACCGAAAAGAAACTGTAACAATGCGAATTCCTCAAACTAAATTGACCCTGTTTTCAGCTACTTAGCGGCATCCCGCGGTGGATTGGCTGTGTATAAACCAGCGGATCACGGTTTTGTTTGGGAGTCGGTTACCAGCTTCAGGATCATGCCGGTGTCGGTAGCCACCCAGAAGTCGGTATTGCCGTGGCTGGCCAGGGTGAGGTCGCGGGCGACGGCGCGGTAATCAACCGGAATTTCCTTCCAGGTGCTGCCGCCGCTGCCGCGGATCATCTTCATCTTGCCCGGGATAGGGAGCGAGGTGGACAGGCCCGGTGGTTCGATGGCGGCAATGAGATAAGCGCCGCCGTCGAGAGGAAGGACGTCCTTAATGACGCGGTCCTTGCGCCGGAAGATGATGAAGGACGTGCCGGTGACGGGATCGGCCAGTCCAATCTGGCTGGGCCACTCGGCGCCGTCGTCAAACTGAAGCAGGGTGAGGGCATGGCCGTCGGCGACGGGCTGGTAGTGGAGCAGGACGCCATAGTTTGAGAACGGCTTGCCGGCGTGCCAGGTGGCGCCGCCGTCCGAAGTGGTGACGGCGAAGGATATGGTGGGCGGAGAGTGGAAGCGGCGGGCTCGCTCGGGGTCCATCCAATCCGGGCGCAGGGAGCGGCGCTCGCCGTAAGGGTAGGCCGAGCCGGCGACGAAGCCGGATTTGGCGTCTGCGAAACGAACCCATTCGAACGAAATCTGGTCCTTCGGATAAGGGAGGGCGCCGAGGTCAACGTCTTTCCACTGCTTGCCGCCGTCATCGGAGCTAAGGACGCGGCCGCCGACCAGGGCGACCCAGCCGTGCTGGGCGTCGGTGAAAAAGACGTCCTCGATATTTTCGAGCTTGCCCAGCTTCTCCCATTTCATGCCGCCGTCCTGGCTCTGCCAGACGCCCTTGTCGGTGGCGAGCCAGCCGAGCGTCTCGTTAAGGAAGAAGACGGAGAAGGGGGTCTCTTTGAGCTCAACCTGTGTCCAATGCTCGCCGCCATCGGTGGTGACGACACCGGCCGGGCGGCTGTGGTTGTCCTTGTCGGAGATGGCTCCGACGGCCATGCAGTGGACGGCCGAGGAACAGACCAGGCTCTGGAAGACGAAGGTCTCGTCGAGCTTGTCGTAGAAATACTGGAGCTTCCACCGCTCATCGGCGAGGGCCGGCGACAGGAGAACTGTGAAGAGAAGAAGGGATCGGAAATTCACTTACATGTCCGGAACGGGAGCGCTGGAGGAAACGAGCATCGGCTCTGGGGCGCGATTCTTCGGCGGATGGAGCCTGGACAGTTCCAGCAGACAACCGACCAGTTCGCCGACCGTAGTAAGCAGTTCCATTTCTCCGCCGGAATGGGCATGAGGCTGCCTGTGTTGGAGATTGATGACGCCGAGCACGCCGCTTCGGCTGACAAGTGGAGCGGAGAGGAAGGCCTCGAAGGTGTCTTCCGGCAGATCGGAGAACGCCTTGAAGCGGGGATCGCGATAGGCCTCGCGGAAGATGGCCAGCAGCCGGTGCTCGCGGGCGACCCAGCCGGTAAGGCCCTCGTTGAGACTGAGGCGGACCTGGCCCACGGCGGAGGTGAGGCGGGTGTTGGAAGCGCGCAGCACCAGTTCGCCGTCCTGGATGCAATAAAGCAGGCAGGAATCGCAGGCCATGAACTCGACGACAATCCCGACTATGGCGTTCAAGGCGTCATCGAGCGGGATATCGCGGACCAGCAGACGGCTGATTTTCTGCAGGAGGCGAAGTTCCTGGCCCACCCGGTCCAGGCGATATTCGAGCTCCTTTGGCTTGGCCACGCCCTACATTATCCCATGATGCCTCGCAATGGCGACCCACAGAATGATTTTGCGCGGATGCAGTGCCCACGCCGGAGCCGCGGGCGGGCGCGCAACGCGCGGCAGCCGCCGCAGGGCACGCCGGGCGGGGCGGCGCGGGGGCGCCATGAGGGAAGATGGAATCGATGAGTCTGCGCGCGCTCCAGCGGCAATGGACGATGCTTGGGGAACAGGATCCGTATTGGGCCATTCTGGCCGAGCCGGGTAAGCAGAACCATGGCTGGGACGTAGAGGAGTTTTTCGCCACCGGCGTGCGGGAGATCGACGCGGTGATGGAGTACCTGGAGCGGACCTGTCCGCCGCGGAGGCGGGAACGGGCGCTCGATTTCGGCTGCGGCGCCGGGCGTCTGACCCAGGCTCTGGCGCGGCATTTCGGCGAGGTGACCGGCGTCGACATCGCGCCGCCGATGATCGAGCTGGCGAAGAAACACAATCGATGGGGCGAGCGCTGCCGGTATGTCCTGAACCAACGCCGGGACCTGGAAGCGCTGGGCGCGGAGCCGTTCGATCTGATCTATTCCAACCTGACCTTGCAGCACATGCGTCCGGCGCTGAGCCGGGGCTACGTGCGGGAGATGGTGCGGCTGCTGGCGCCGGGCGGAGCGCTGCTGTTCCAGCTTCCCAGTGTCCGGCGCGGGAGCAGCGGGGCCGGGCGGCGGGCCGTCGATTTCTGCTACCGGCATTTCTGGTGGCTGTTCCGGCGGCCGCAGACCTACCAGGAAATGCACGGGCAGAGCCCGGAGAAAGTAGCGGCCTGGATCGCCGGCGCCGGAGGACGGCTGGTGGAAATGAGGGGGAACGAAGCGGCCGGGCTGGAGTGGCACAGCCTGAATTACCTGGCTACGCGGGACTGACGATGCCGGAGATGCCCGAGGTGGAGGCAGTGTGCCGAAGGATCCGGCCGGAGGTGGCCGGAAGCATCATCCGGCGGGCGCGCCTGCTGCGCCCCGGAACGGCGGCCGGGCCGGGGGCGCGCGAGATGGAGGCGTGGCTGGAGGGCCGGCGCATCGGGCGCGTGCTGCGGCGGGGCAAGAATATTCTGCTTTATCTGGCGGGAAGGCCGGAGCCGTGGCGGGCGCTGCACGTGCATCTGCGGATGACGGGGAACCTCGAGATGGCGCCCGATGCGCGGATGCACGCGGCGGCGGCGCGGATGATTCTCGAGTTTGACGGGCGGCGGGCGCTGGTCTTCCACGACCCCCGGGCGCTGGGGCGGGTGCGTCTGATGACGGCGGACCAGGTGCGGGAACTAAGCGCGGCGATCGGGCCGGAACCGCTGTCGCCGGCCTTCACCGCCGGGCGGATGACGGAAGCGGCGCGGCGGTGCCGGAAGGCGGTGAAGCTGTTTCTGCTCGACCAGACGCGGATAGCGGGCATCGGCAACATTTACGCGGCCGAGATCCTGTTTGCGGCCGGCATTCATCCCGGGCGGCGGGCCAACCGGCTGAGCGCGGCGCGGATGGAAGCGCTGCACGGGGCGATCCGGCGGACGATGGCCGAGGCGGTGAGAACGGCCGGCGCGGAGTATGGGGAGCCGGGCCGGTGGGGCGAGGCGGAGTTTGCGCTGCGGGTTTACGGGCGCGAGGGAGAGCCGTGCGGGCGGTGCGGGGCGCGGGTGAAACGGGTGCGGCAGGGAGGCCGCTCGACCTACTACTGCCCGGGCTGCCAGCGTTAGGCGAGGCCGGCGGCGGCCAGGGCGCGGTCCTCGGCGGCATAGTCGAAGGCTTCGGCGGAGACGGCCGGGGGATGGAGACGCTGCCAGGCGATGGTGCGGCGGAGGGCGTCGAGGGGGACGACGATTTCGCGGTAGCCGAGCTCGGCGCGGATGCGGCTGGAATCGGTGAGGACATGGTGGCTGAGGTGAAAAGCATCCCAGGGACCGGGGATCGCACCGGGGGGAAGTTCGACCACCGAGCCGTTCCAGCCGGCGGCGGCGCCTATTTCGGCGACAAAATCGGCGAGCGGGCGAAGGTCGGCCTCGGCGACATTGTAGACGCGGCCGGTGGCGGCGGGCAGGGTGGCGGCGAGCGCGATGGCGGAGGCAACGTCCTCGACATAGCCGAGGGGGCCGCGCCAGCGGGCGGCGTTTCGCTCGATCGGGACCATGGGCCGGCCGTCGTCCATGCGCCGGAGATAAGGGTAGATGCGATTCACGGGATCGCCTGGGCCGTACACCATGGGCAGGCGGAGGATGGAGGCGGGCAGGGCGGGCTCGCTTTGAAACACCTGTTCGACGAGAATCTTGTCGTAGTTTTCCAGGTCCCATTCGTAGGCGGCCGGAAGCGGGCGTCCGCGGTATGGGTAACGGGACCGGCGCAGCGGGCTGTCTTCGGTGACATGAGGATCGACCGGTCCGGGGTCGGTGCCGGTGACACATCCCCAGGCCAGATAGACGTCCTGGCTGCTGATGACGACCAGCCGGCGGGCGAGGCCGCGAAAAGTTTCCACCACCCGCTCAGCGTCGGCGGCGGTGAGCGGGATCATGTCGATGACGGACTCGGGGGCGAAGCGGCGGAACTCGGCGGCGGAGTCGGCCAGGTGTTGGTAATCGCCGGCGATGGAGACAGCGCCGGCAGGGAGATCGGCGCCGCGGCGGCCGCGCGAAAAGACGGCGACGCGATGTCCGGCCTCGGCGAGCAGGCGTACGGCGGGCGCGCCGATGAAGCCTGTACCTCCGAGGACGAGGATGTTCATCGAGGCCGCGGTCAGGCGGACGGCGCGGGGTTGGAAAGAGCGCTAAGCAGCGCGGCGCCGTTGGGGCTGCCGAGGCCGGTGCAAGCATCCCAACCGGGGCCGGCCGAGTAGGAGCCGTTGTTGCCGGACGTAATGTCGCGGAATGCGCCGGAAGCGGCGGGCAGGGCGTAGATGGCCGGGTTCAGATAGCCGGCCGGCTTGCCCAGCGTCTGGTTGATCAGCGCGATGAGGCCGGCCCACAGCGGGGCGACGGCGCTGGTGCCCCCGACGACGATGTTCTGGCCGTCGACGAGAACCTGGTAGCCGGTGGCAGGGTCGGCGTCGCCGGCGACGTCGGGAACGCCGCGGCCGGCGAACTGGCTCCCATTAACGGAGACCGGAACGCCCGAGCTTGTCTGGAAGGCGGGCAAAGGGAAGCTCTCGCTGACGCCGCCGCCCGTTGCGCCCTGTCCGGGGCCGTCGTTCCACACGACTTCGCTTTGAATCGCGCCCGCCTGGGAGACCAGACGCGTGCCGCCGCAGGCCAGGGCGTGCGGGCTGGAGGCGGGAAAATCGACGTGCTGCTGGCCGTCGGTCTGGCCGTCGGAGGAGCCGCCGTCGCCGGCCGCCACGCAGACGGTGACGCCGAGGATGGCCGCGTCCTGGAAGGCCTGGTCGAAGGACTGCAGCGACTGTTGGGTCCAGGTGGACTCGGGGCCGCCCCAACTGATGGAGATGACCGAGGGTTTGTTCGCGTTGTCGTGAATGGCGGTGGTGACGGCGTCGATGAAGCCCTGGTCGGTGTTGGGGGCGAAGTAGACGGCGATGGCGGCGCCGGGGGCGACGGCGCCTGCGACTTCGATATCGAGCGCCACCTCGCCGTCGGGGCCCGACGGATCGCCGGTGGGCTGGTTCGAAGCGCCGCCGATGCCGACGGAGGTGACGGCGGGTGCGGGGCTGATGCCGAGGCCGCCGAAGTACGTCGCCAGGTCGGAGTCGCTATAGCCGCCGCCGAGCTCGATGATGCCGATGGTCTGGCCGGCGCCCGTGGCCGGGTTGGGGAAGTTGTAAAGCTGGGCCACCTGCACGGGCGTATAGGAAGTGTCGCCCAGGGCGTGGGGAACGGCGCTGGCGGCGCCGCGGAGGCGGAGGCGGGTGCGCGCCTGCGGGCGGTTATCGAGACCGTGGACGGCCTCGATGACGCCGTCCAGGTTGGCGGGGACATGCACGGCGCCGGTGCGGCCGCGGAAGGTGCGGCCATGATGGCTGACGGTGACCAGATCGACGGCGAAGGCTTTCTGCATCTGAGCGGAAGTGCCTGCCAGAACCATGGTGCGGCGGGCGGCATCGGAGGAGACAACCCGCAGTCCTTCGGATTCGGCGAACTCGCGTACCCGGTCGATGTCGGCGGCACCGGCGCCGTAAAGGCGGGCGAACTCCTCGCGGGTGACGACTTTTCCGGAGTCTGGGGCCGGGAGCGGGGCGCGGCGGCGCAGAATAACCGAAACTTCCATGAGTTCGTCGGCGGGGGAGGCGCCGAGAACGGTCGAGCCGGAGGGAAATTCGCGGTGGCTGTGGCGGAGAACGACCTTCTCAGTGGGCATAGACATCATCCTATATCGAATGGTGCGGCCTCAACATGCCGGCCGCTCGATGTAGTATGAAGGTCGGGATGGAATCGTATCGGCCGGAGCAAGGGACGCCCGACTGGGAACGCTACGGCGTTCGCATCGTGCGGGCGGGCGAGTTGGACCCCAACACGCCGCAGACGCCGGGTATGAGCCGGGCGGCGGCGATCACGGCGGCGGCGGCGGGAGCGCAAAAATTGTGGGCGGGCACGGTGGTGGTGGCGCCGGGCGCCAAAACCGGCGCGCATCACCACGGAGAACTTGAAACGGTGCTGTACATCGTCAAGGGACGGGCGCGGTTGCGCTGGGGCGAACGGCTGGAGTTCGTGGGCGAGGCAGGGCCCGGCGATTTCATTTTCGTGCCGCCGTGGGTACCGCACCAGGAGCTGAACGCGCGTCCGGACGAGCCGGTGGAGGCGGTGATCGTGCGCAGCGGGCAGGAGCCGATTGTGGTGAACCTGGACATCGAGAGCCCGGAGACGCCGGGCGCGGCGCGGTGGATCGATCCGGGGCATCCGGCATAGTCGGAAGAGGGGATTCGATGGAACCGCTGGATACGGTTGAGGTGCGCGTGCTCGGGGCGCTGATGGAGAAAGAGGCGACGACTCCGGAATACTATCCGTTGTCGTTAAACGCGCTGGTGAACGCCTGCAATCAGAAATCGAACCGCCATCCGGTGGTGGACTACGACGAACGGACGGTGGGCGAGGCGCTCCTGAGCCTGCAGAACAAGCGGCTGGCGGCATCGGCCGGCGGCGGGCGGGTGGAAAAATATGGCCAGCGGATCTCGGAGACGCTGAACCTGGGGCGGAGGGAGGCGGCGGTGCTGTGCACGCTGCTGCTCCGGGGGCCGCAGACGCTGGGCGAGATCAAGGATCGCAGCGAGCGCATGTTTCGCTTCGAGGGGCTGGAGGAAACCGAGGCTGCGCTCGAGCGGTTGGCGGAGTGGCCCGGAGGAGGGTTGACCCGGAAACTGCCGCGGCTGGCGGGGCAGAAGGAGCCGCGATACGCGCACCTGCTGTCGGGCGAGCCGGTGATGGAAGCGGGAGTCGCGATGGCGGAGGAAGAGGCGGTGCCGGCGGGAAGGCTGGAGCAGCTCGAGGGCGAGATACGGACGCTGCGCCAGGAGATGAGCGAGCTGAAGAAGCGGCTCGAGGCGGTGGAGGCGCGGCTGGGTTGATGGCCGCCGCGCCCCGGAAGCATTCAGACCGTAGCGGGGACGGCGCCGGCGATCTGGCGGAGCACGTAGGGTAGGATGCCGCCGCTGCGGAAGTAGTCGATCTCGCGCGGGGTGTCGATGCGGACGAGCACCTCGAAGCCGCGGTGGGAGCCGTCGGCGGCAACCAGGCGGATACGGGCGCGCTCGCCGCCCAGGATGGCGGCCGAGAGATTCTCGATGGCGTAGGTTTCGTCGCCGCTGAGCTTGAGGGACTCCTTGTTTTCACCGGGGAGAAACTGGAGTGGCAGCACGCCCATACCGACCAGGTTCGAGCGGTGGATGCGCTCGAAGCTCTCGGCCAGCACGGCACGGACGCCGAGCAGCAGAGTGCCCTTGGCCGCCCAGTCCCGCGAAGAGCCGGAGCCGTATTCCTTACCGGCGATGATGAGCAGCGGCACGCCGTCCCGCTGGTAGCGCAGGGAGGCGTCGTAGATGGACATGCGCTCGCCGGTGGGCACGTGCGTGGTCCAGCCGCCCTCGGTGCCGGGCGCCATCAGGTTCTTGAGCCGGATGTTGGCCAGCGTGCCGCGCACCATCACTTCATGATTGCCGCGGCGCGAGCCGTAGGAGTTGAAATCCGCCGGTCTGACGCCGTGCTCCATCAGGTATTTTCCAGCCGGGCTGTCCTTGGGAATGGAGCCGGCGGGCGAGATGTGATCGGTGGTGACGGAGTCGCCGAGCAGGGCGAGCACGTGCATGCCCTTGATGTCCAGGATCGGCGCTCCGGGGTCGGCCATAGCGTCGAAATACGGCGGTTTCTTGATGTAGGTGGAGGCGGGATCCCAGGCGTAGAGTTCGCCCAGGGGCGTTCGGATGGAGTTCCAGGAATCGTCGCCCTGGAAGACCTCGGCGTACTCTTTCTGGAACATTTCGGTGCGCACCGAGCGGCCGACCACCTGCTCAACTTCGGCCGGCGTGGGCCAGATGTCGCGCAGGAAAACGGGGGCGCCGCCGGCGCCGTGGCCGAGAGGCTCCGTCAGCAGGTCGATATCGACGCGGCCGGCCAGAGCGTAGGCGACCACCAGCGGCGGCGAGGCGAGATAATTGGCTCGAACGAGCGAATTGACGCGGCCCTCGAAATTGCGGTTGCCGCTGAGCACGCTGGCGACGACGAGCTTTTCCCTCTGGACGGCCTCGGCGACGGGCTCCGGCAGCGGGCCGCTGTTGCCGATGCAGGTGGTGCAGCCGTAGCCGACCAGGTGGAAATTCAGCGCCTCCAGGTACGTCATAAGACCCGCGTCCTGCAGATAGTCGTAGACGACCTTCGAGCCGGGAGCGAGGCTGGTCTTCACCCAGGACGGCGTTTTCAGGCCCTTTTCGACGGCTTTCTTTGCCACCAGGCCGGCGGCGACCATCACCGAGGGGTTCGAGGTGTTGGTGCAGCTTGTGATGGCCGCGATGACCACGGAGCCGTCGTGAAGGGAAGCGCCGTTGCCGGCGATGGCGGTCTCGCGCGGCGGAGCGCCCAGCGAGCCGAGGAAGCTGGATTTCACGTCGGGCAGATTGATGCGGTCCTGCGGGCGCTTGGGGCCGGCGAGCGAGGGGACGACGGTGGCCAGATCGAGCTCGATCGTGTCGGAGTAATCGGGCTCGGGCGAGTCGGCGGCCAGGAACAGGCCCTGCTCTTTGAAGTAAGCCTCGACGAGTTGGATCAGCCTGGCGGGGCGGTTGGTCAGCCGAAGGTATTCGAGCGTTTTGTGATCGACCGGGAAGTAGCCGATGGTGGCGCCGTACTCGGGGGCCATGTTGGCGATGGTGGCGCGGTCGGCGAGGCTGAGCGCGGCCACGCCGGCGCCGAAGAACTCGACGAACTTGCCGACCACGCCCTTCTTGCGCAACATCTGCGTTACGGTCAGCACGAGGTCGGTGGCGGTGGCGCCCTCGGGCAGACGGCCTTTCAGGCGGAAACCGACCACCTGCGGCAGCAGCATCGA
>DAIDHC010000059.1 GCA_027452065.1 Bryobacterales bacterium | reverse complement strand
CAAGCTTCTGAGCGTTCCATAGGTCTTCATCTTATCCAAGGCCCGTGCTAAACTGAAAAAAGTCCCATTCGTGGGCCTGTGGCGCAGTTGGGAGCGCGCTTCCATGGCATGGAAGAGGTCGAGAGTTCGAATCTCTCCAGGTCCACCAAAACCCACCCCGCATGCCGACCCCGGCCGGCGCTTTCGTATCCTTCGCACACCGCCGCTTCGCCCTTGCCTGGACCGGCATTGCCCTCTCGGCCGTCGGCACCTGGATGCAGATCATCGCCCAGAGCCTGCTCACTCTCTCCCTCACCCACGGCTCCGGTCTCGCCCTTGGCCTGGTCTCGCTTTCCCAGGCCTCGTCGTTTTTTCTGTTCGCCCTCCTCGGCGGGGGCATCGCCGACTCCTTCGATAAACGCCGCCTCCTACTCATCACCCAGACCATGCTCGCCTCCCTCGCCGCCCTGCTCGGATGGCTCACCGCCAGCGGGCGCATCGAGCTCTGGATGATCCTCGTCGTGGCCTTCCTCTCCGGCACCATTCTCAGCGCCGACCAGCCCGCCCGCGCCGCCCTCCTCCCCTCGCTCGTGCCTCCGGAGTTGCGCACCAACGCCATCTCCCTCCAGGCCACCGCCTTCCAGGGAGCCTCCATCGCCGGCCCCGCGCTGGCCGGTCTCGCCACCGCGGCCATCGGCTACTCGGGCGACTTCTTTCTCAACGCCGCCAGCTATCTCGCCGTCCTCGCCGCCCTGCTCCTGATCGGCCCCTCCGCATCCCCGGCCCCGGCCCGCCGCCAGCCTCTGCTCACCGCCGTCGCCGAACTCCTCGACACCGTCCGGCGCGATCCCGTGCTCCGCTCCGCTCTGGCCGGCTTTGGCGCGCTGCTCTTCTTCGCCCCCTCGCTCGCCCTCCTGCTGCCCATCCTCACCACTACAATCTGGCGCCGCGACGCCGCCCAACTCGGACTCCTGTTTTCCTGTGCCGGCCTCGGCGCCATCGCCGCCGCGCTCCTGCTGGCCGCCGCCGGCGACCGCTGGGCCCGCGGCGCCCCGTTCCTGGCCTCTCTCCTGCTCGCCGCCCTCACACTCGCTGCCGTCCCCCTCGCCCAGCCGCTCTGGCTCGCCGCCCCCCTGCTGTTCCTGTTCGGCGCCGCCCAGTCGGCCGCCGGAACCATCACCACCGCCCTGCTTCAGTCCCGCGTCCCGGCTCCCCTTCGCGGCCGCGTCATGAGCCTCAATACGCTCATTGTCATGGGCATCCGCCCCCTCGGAGACTTCCCCGCCGGCGCCCTCATCAGCCTCGCCGGCCCAGCCGCCACCGCACTCGCCTCGGCCGCCCTCATCACCCTCTGTTTCGCGTCCCTGCTTACTTCGAGCCGCGCCCTCCGCTCGGCTTAGCTCGCCACAGCCGTCTCCACCACCACCACCCGGAACAAACCCACCTCGGAGTCCAACGTCACCCGCGTCAGAATTCTCCCTCCGCAGACCCGCAGCGTGAAATCGGAACCCGCCACCACCGATGGCATCGAGATCCCGACGCCCGCCGGCAATATCGCTTTCAGATTCCCGCCCACCATGTTCGCGATCTCCCCCAATGCGTCCCGCACGTCGTCCGTGCTGAGCGGTCCTTCCAACGGCATCAGCCGCCGCGCAAACTCCCGCGCCTGGCTCGGCGTGCACTCCACCAGCGCCGCACCCCGCCACGGACCCGTGAAATATACACCCGCCGACAGAACCCCTTCCGTGCCCGCCGGCTCCGGCCCCCGTTCCACGTGCCCGAGTTCCATCCCCAGCATCGCCCCGAAGACATCGCCCACAATCTGCGCCGTCTCCGCCTCGTAGTTCGTCTCCGTCATGCTGTGTCTCATTCGCATTGCTCCCGAATCTGATAAAACACCGCGCCGCCGACCGGCTTCCGCTCAAACCGGTTGTCGAGCCCGAACGTCGTCTCAGCGGCCCCCAACAGCAGGTATCCGCGCGGCTCCATCCGGCTCCGGATCTGGCCCAGAATCCTCTTCTTCGTCTCCACGTCGAAATAGATCAGCACGTTCCGGCAAAGCACCACGTCGAAGGTGCCCAACGACGCCATCGGCTCCCGCAGGTCCCGCCGCTCGAATCGCACCATGCGCCTCAGCCGCTCCTGCACCCGCCACTCCAAGCCCTCCCGCTCGAAGTACTTCACCAGGTACCGCGCCGGCAGCCCCCGGTTCACTTCGATCTGCAGATACTGGCCGGCCCGCGCCCTCTCCAGCATCTGTTCGGACAGGTCGGTACCGTGTATGCGGATGTTCCAGTCCCCCAGGCCCATTTCCACCAGCATCATCGCCAGGCTATAAGCCTCCTGTCCGCTCGATGCCGCCGCCGACCAGAACCGCAGCGCCCGGATCGCCCGGTTCCGCTCCACCAGTTCCGGTATGATCGTTTCCCGCAGTGCGTCAAACGGGGCCAGATCCCGGAAAAACAGCGTCTCGTTGGTGGTCATCGCCTCCAATACCTTGCGGTTCAAATGCGGCGCCCGCGTCGCCCGCAGCAGATTGCACAGCTCGTTCAGCGACTGCAGCCCCTCGTCCCGCACCAGCGGTGTAAGCCGGGCGTCCACCAGGTAGCGTTTGCCGTCGTCCAGCACAATGCCCGTCTCCTGGTGAACCCACCGCTGAAGAAAGACGAAGTTCTCGCCCGTGATCTCCTCCGGCCCTCGCCGCTCCGCCGTTGTCCCGGTCATGCTCCTACTCTCCCCATACTCGTTTGCCTGACCACTTCCGGCACCACCCGGCCCAGGTCCAGCACCGCGTCCGCCAGCCCGTTCCGCGCCACGAACCCCGGCATCCCCCACACCACGCTCGACGCCTCGTCCTGTGCGATGACATAGGCCCCCAGCGGCCGCAGCACCTGCACGCCCCGTAAGCCGTCCTGGCCCATCCCCGTCAATACAACGGCCACCACTCCGCCCCCGTAGCACTCGGCCACCGAGCGGAACAACACGTCCACCGCCGGCCGGCACGAATTCTCCGGAGGCCCCTGGTCGAGGGTCGCCTCAACTCTCAGTCCCTGCCTCTTCACGCGCATGTGGTAGTCTCCGGGCGCGATCAGAACCCGCCCCGGCTCCACCGCGGCCCCGGCGTGCGCCTCTTCCACCTTCAGCGCCGTGTGCCCCTGCAGCCTCTCGGCCAGCAGCCGCGTGAACAGCGGCGGCATGTGCTGCACAATCACAACCGGCAGCGGAAAGTCGGCCGGGAACTGCGGCATGATCGCCGCCAGCGCCGCCGGCCCTCCCGTCGATACTCCGATCGCCACCACGTGCCGCGCCATCGGGCCGCTCCGAACCGCCGGCCGCGGCGGCGCCGCCACCGGCCCCGCGGCCGGCTCCCGCTCGCTCCCAATCCGGAAAAATTGCCGGATCTTCGGGATCAGCTCCATCCTCAGGCTCCGGATCGAAGCGTCCAGCGAGCCGCTGTTGGACGCCTTGGTCACATAATCGTTCGCCCCCAGCGCCAGCGCCTCGATCGCCGCCGCCGCCCCCCGCTCGGTCAGCGTGCTGAACATAATCACGAACAGCCGCGGGTAACGCTTCCGGATCTCCCGCAGCGTATCCAATCCATTCATTCCCGGCATCTCCACGTCCAGCGTGATCACCTGCGGCTGCAACTGCTCGATCCGCTGCAGCGCGATCAGCCCGTTCGACGCCGTCCCCACCACCTCCAGCAGAGGCTCCTCCGACAGCGCGTGCGTCACCAGCCGGCGAATCACCACCGAGTCGTCCACCACCAGCACGCGGATCCTCTCGCCGGTCATCACGCCCGGCGATCCCATCGTCGCGCCCATCTACGCGGCCAGCCCCAGCATGCGCAGCTTTTCGACAATCACCTCGGAGGTGAAAGGCTTCATGATGTACTCGTCCGCCCCTGCCTCCAGCGCCTCCACCATCTGCTCGGTCTGCGTTTCGGTAGTCACCATCACCAGCCGCACGGAGGTGAACCGCGGGTGCGCCCGCATCCGCCGCACCAGTTCGATCCCGTTCATCTCGGGCATGTTCCAGTCCACCAGAACCAGGCCCACCGGCTCCGGATCCCGTTCCAGCAGTTCCAGCGCCTCGCGCCCGTTGGCCGCCTGGCTCACCTCGTAACCCAGTTCGTCCAGCGTCTTACGCAGGATCAGCCGCATCGCCCGCGAGTCGTCCACCACCATGGCTCTCATAGCGGCCTCCGTCCTAGTTCGCCCTCGGCATCGCCAGCGCCCGTTCCGTGTTCAGCACCATCAACAGCCCGCCCGAAAGCTTGTGCACCCCCACGATCAGGTCCCGCTGCCGCCCCGGCAGGTTCTCCGGTGGAGGCTCGAAGCTGGTCTGCGCCACCTCCAGCACGTCCCCGATCTCGTCCACCAGCAGGCTCACCGCCCCTTCTTCGCTCCGCACCACCATGTTCATCGGCGACCGCCCGGCCTGCCGCGGCGCCAACCCGAACTTCCGCCGCATATCCACCGCCGTCACAATCTGCCCGCGCAGGTTGATCAACCCCTCGACAACTTCCGGCGCCAGCGGCACCCGCGTCATCTCCTGATACCGCAGCACCTCCTGCACCTGGCAGACCTCGATGCCGAAAAACAACTCGTCTACAAAAAACGTCGCGTACTGCCGGCTCGCCGACGCCGCCGCCCGTCCGATCTCCGCTTTCTCGCCCATCTCAGCTCCTTTCTCCGGCCGGCGCCGCTTCCCACTCCGCCGCCCGTTCCCCGCCATCCAATTCCCGTCCCAGCGTCACCAGCCCCTGCGGCCAGTCCTCCTCGGCTCCGCTCATCACCGCCTCCAGATCCAGCAGATCCGTCACCCGGTTGCCCACAACCGCCGAGCCCAGCAGCCCCGGCCGCCGCGTCCGCCGCACCGTCGACAGGTCCTCCTCGACGATGTCCAGAATCCGGTCCACCATCACCCCCGCCGTCCGCTCTCCTTGCCCGAAAACGATCACCTGCAGCGGGTCCATCCCCGCGCCCTTCCTGCCTTCCAGGCGCTCGGCCAGAGGCACCAGCGGTAGGATCCGGCCCCGGTACTGCACTACCATCCGCCCTGCGGCCAGTTCCACCCGCGTCCGCGGAAACTCCTCCAGCCGCGCCACCATCGACAACGGAACCGCCAGCCGCTCGAAACTCCCGCTCTGGAACAGCAGCAGCGACTGCCTCTCGGCGGCCCGCTTCACCGCTCCCGCCTCTTCGCCCCGCTGCGCCTCCCGGTGCTCGCCCATCACGCCGCTGCGCTGCGCAATCCCCAGCACGTCCAGAATCAGCGCCACTTTCCCATCGCCCATGATCGTCGCCCCGGCATAGCAGGTCAGACCTTTTAACTGTTTGCCCAGCGGCTTCACCACAATCTCCTGCGTGTCGCTGATGCCGTCCACCACCAGCCCGAACTGCCGGTCCTCGGCCTGCAGCACGACGATGTTCACCACCTCCGCGCTCCCCGGCCCTCCCACGCCCAGCACTTCGTTCAGATACGCGATCGGCAACAGGCTCCCCCGCCGCCGGTATACCGGCGTCTGGTGTATCCGCTCGATCTGCTTCAACCCCGTCTCACCCTCCAGCCGCACCAGCTCCAGCAGGCTCACCTGCGGGATCACGAACCGTTCGCCACCGCTGGTCACAACGAGCCCCGGAATGATCGCCAGCGTCAGCGGAATCTTAATCTTCACCGACGTCCCCTGGCCGGGAACGCTGGTCAGATCCACAACTCCCCCGATCCGCTCGATGTTTGTCTTGACTACGTCCATCCCCACGCCACGGCCCGAGATGCTGGTCACCTGCTCGGCCGTCGAGAAGCCCGGAAGAAACACCAACTGCAGCGCCTCCCGGTCGCTCAGCCGCTCAGCCTGCTCCGGCCGGATCAGCCCCTTCTGCACCGCCTTGCTCTTTATCCGCTCCGGATCGATCCCCGACCCGTCGTCGTTCACCTCGATGTTCACGTGCCCGCCCTCGTGAAAGGCCCGCAGCGACAGCTTTCCCTCGGCCGGCTTTCTCAGCCGCCGCCGCTCGGCCGGCGCCTCAATCCCGTGGTCGCAGCAGTTTCGCACCATGTGCGTCAGCGGGTCCTTGATCGCTTCCAGAATGGTCCGGTCGATTTCTGTCTCCGCTCCGTCCATGTCCAGCGCGATCTGTTTGTGGCAGGATGCCGCCACGTCCCGCACCAGCCGCGGCAGCTTGTTCCACACCATCCCGATCGGCTGCATCCGCGTCTTCATCACGCTCTCCTGCAGCTCGCTCGTGATCAGGTTCAGCCGCTGCGAGTTGGCGTTGAACGCCGCGTCCTCCTGACGGGCATTGAACTGCAGAATCTGGTTCCGCGCCAACACCAGCTCTCCCACCAGGTTCATCAGCTTGTCCAGCAGCCCGACATCCACCCGGATCGTCGAATCGGCAATCGACGGCCCCTTGGCCACGGCCGCCGCCCCCTCGACTCCAGCTTCGGCCACCGTCTCCTTCGACGCCTCGGCCGGAACTTCCTTCGGCGCCGCGACTGTCGTCCCGGCAGCCGCCGCGGGTACCGCACTGGCCTCGCAGGCCGGCTCCGGCCCGGCCGCCGTCTTCCCTCCTTCGTCGCAGGCCTTCTGCAGCCTCGCGCACAGCCCGGCGTAGTCCTGCTCGCCCTCTTCCCCGCTGGCCTCGATCGACTTCAGCACCGCCTTCACCGCGTCCACCGTCTCCAGCAGCAGCGAGATCAGCGCCGGCGTCAGCTCCCGCTCCCCGTTGCGCAACTG
>DAIDHC010000058.1 GCA_027452065.1 Bryobacterales bacterium | reverse complement strand
TAAAATTTTTTCGTACCGGCTCCGGCGGCGCCATCCACAGCAACCCTGCGGCCTCTCCGCGCGTTTGCAGGAATGGAGGATGTCGAGATGCGAAAACAACTGAGAGCGATCGTGGCAGCAGCGGCGCTGGCGCTGGCCGGCGCGGCCGCCGCGCCCGCCGCGATAGTGATGGGCGTTGGACTGGGTGGGCCGCGGCCGGTCATTGTCGCGCCCGTGCGGCGGATCTGGCTGGCGCCCCGGCCCGTGATTGTGGCTCCGCCGCCGGTCTGCTTCAGACGGGCTCCGGTCGTGATGTACCGTCCGAACGTTGTCTACCGCCGCTGGAGCCGCTAGCAACCAATGGACGGCGGTCGGGCGGGCCGCCGTAGCTATCCCTTACTTATCCACACCGCCCGTTTCAATAAAAACTGCACCGACGCCTTTGCTCTGCGCCTGCTTTTCAAACGAGGGCAGCTCGCTCTTCCGGATGACGGACCAGCTCAGCAGATCTTCTTCGGCCTCGCTCTTGAGCTTGTCGAACTCCTTGTAGGACGCCTCGGTGGGCACCGAGTCATTGTTGCCGGAGATCATTTCCGACAGGTACGCCAGCCGCCCGTCGACGCCGAGAGGGTAGAGCAGCGAGTCTTCGCTCGCCGCGACTTTGAAGTTGATCAGCGGCGCCTCCGCGGCAGCCAGCCGGGCATCGAGCGAATCAATCGACGAAGCCAGCGATGCCGCGGGCGTTCCCGGGATGCGCTTCTTCATCCCTGCCAACTGCGCGCGCACGTCCAGGATCTGGTTCACGGTCGTGTAGACCTTGGCCAGCTCGTTCTGGACGTTCATGATGAGATCAAACTGCTTCTGCAAATCCGCCACGCTCGTCTTGATGCGTGGATCCATCTTCAACTCGAACGGCGCGGTCTCGCTCTTCCCGTCAACGGTCAGCTTCACCTGGTAATGGCCCGGCAGTGCGGTGGGGCCGTGCGCGCCGCCCTCGTATTCCCACAGGAAATAACCCGGCACGCGCGGGGCGATGTCGTTCCAGGAAAGGTTCCAGACGAAACGGTTGAGACCCGCTTTGACATCGAGCTCTTTTTTCGGCTTGGGCGATTCGGGATCGAGTGGCTGGGTGAGCGGCAGGGTCTTTTCGGTCGAGTAGCTCTTCACCAGCTTGCCTTTGGCATCGAGGATTTCAATCGTCGCCGTCTTCGGCTTGTTTTTGAGGAAGAAATAGATGACCGCTCCGGAGGGCGGATTCTGGCCGGTGAACGGCGACGGGCGGCCGCGCCCGCCCCGAATGCGAATCGCCTCGGCGGGCTGATAGAGATGGAAGTCCTGCGCGGCAATCGCGTCGGTGTACTGGCGCAGCGGCGAGATGTCGTCGAGAATCCAGAACGAACGCCCGTGCGTGGCGACGGCGAGGTCGTTGCCCTTGACGATCAGGTCGTGGACCGGTGTAGTGGGAAGGTTCAGGCGCAAAGGCTGCCACTGGCCGCCGTCGTTGAACGAAACAAAGACCCCCTGCTCGGTTCCGGCGAAGAGAAGATCTTTGCGCACGGGGTCCTGGCGCACCGCGCGTACGAAGGCGCCCTCGGGAATGCCGCTGACGATCGATGTCCACGTCTTGCCGAAATCGGATGTCTTATAGATGTACGGCCGCATATCGTCGTTCTGGTGGCGGTCGACGGCAACGTAAGCAACGCCCGCCTCGTGCGGAGACGCCTCAATCAGGCTCACGCGGCTCCACTCGGGCATATCTTTGGGTGTCACGTTCGTCCAGGTTTTGCCCGCGTCGCGGGTGATTTGAATCAGGCCGTCGTCGGTGCCGGCCCAGATGAGGTCCTTCTGAATGGGAGACTCGACGGCAGCGAAGATGGTGTCGTAATACTCGGTGCCGGTATCGTCGATGCTGACCGCGCCGCCGGAAGCGATCTGCTTCGTCTTATCGTTGCGAGTGAGATCGGGGCTGATGGCCACCCAATGGGTGCCGGCGTCGGTGGTCTTGAACAGCCGCTCGCCGGCATGGTACAGCAAGTTGGGATCGTGAGGCGAGATAAACAGCGGCGCGGTCCATTGGAAGCGGTGCTCGAGTTTGGCCGCGCCCTCGCCGTCGGTGAGCTCGGGGAAAATAGTGATCTCGCGATATTGGTTGTTGTGCTTGTTGAACTGGCTGATCGTACCTTGGTAGCCGTCGGCATATACGATCTCCGGATCGCGCGGGTCGGGAGCGATGTAGCCGGACTCGCCTCCTCCGACGTCGTACCAATCAGGGCGGTCGATGCTGCCGCGTGCGCCGCGGGTAGCGATGGCCACCGTAGTGTTGTCCTGCTGGGCGCCGTAAATATAATACGGAAACCGGTTGTCGGCGATCACATGGTAGAACTGCGCCGTGGGCTGGTTGTCCTCCCGAGTCCAGCTCTTTCCGCCGTCAACGCTGACAGTGGCGCCGCCGTCGTTGGTCTGGATCATTCGATTGGTGTTGAGCGGGTCGATCCAGAGTCCGTGATTGTCACCGTGCGGCACGTGAATTTCACTGAAAGTGTGCCCGCCGTCGATCGAGCGAAGGAACTCGACATTCATGATGTAGATCTCGTCGGGGTCCTTCGGGTCGGCGACGACATGCATGTAGTACCAGCCACGCTGGACGAGGCGGTGATCCGGACTGACGAGTTCCCAGTGGACGCCACCGTTGTCGGAGCGGTACAGGCCGCCGTTCTCCTTGGCCTCGATAAGTGCGTAGACGCGGTCGGAGTTGGCGCCGACGGCGACGCCGATACGTCCGTAAGGGCCCTGCGGGAGGCCTTGCTCGGGCGTGAACTTCTTCCACGTCGCGCCGCCGTCGGCCGAGCGATAGAGCCCGCTGCCCGGGCCGCCGCTGTCGAGCGTCCACGGCGTGCGATGCACCTGCCAGAGCGCGGCGAAAAGGATGTTCGGGTTGTGGGGATCGAACACCACGTCGATGGCGCCGGTCTTGTCGTCGACATAGAGCACCTTGCTCCAGGTTTTGCCGCCGTCGGTGGTCCGGAATACGCCGCGCTCGGCGTTCGGTCCGTAAATATGACCGAGAGCGGCGACGAAGACGATATCGGGGTTGTGCGGATCGACGATCAGCTTGCCAATGGCACGCGTGTCCTTAAGCCCGACGTTTTTCCAGGTCGCGCCCGCGTCAATGGACTTGTAGATGCCATCGCCCTGGGCGGTGTTGCCGCGGATGCAGCCCTCGCCCGTGCCGGCGTAGATGATGTTCGGATCCGACGGCGAGACGGCGAGGCTGCCAATCGTGGCCGAGCCTCCGTGATCGAAAACCGGTTTCCAGGTGTTGGCGCCGTCGACCGATTTCCAGATGCCTCCGCCCGTGGAGCCGAAGTAATAGACATTCGGGTCGCCCGGAATTCCGGTCGCGCTGAGCGAGCGGCCGCCCCGATAGGGGCCGATCGAGCGATACTCCATTCCTGCGGAGATCGGCGTGGGGACAGGAGGCTTGGCTGCGGCCTCGTCCTGGGCCGCGAGGCCGGGCGCCGCGGCGGCGATTGCAGCAAGCGCGAAAAGCGGTGAAATCAAACAAGACCTGCGCATAGAAGTTAGGATTTCGCCAGTATACAGCGTTCAACGCTCGCCGCGAGTGAGCCGGAGAGCTGTATCCAGACCTCCGGCGCGCAGGATTCCGGGAACGAAAAACTGCTCGCGGAACTCGCGCTCCGAACCGAAAAATGCGCTGGCATCGGCGTCCAGGCGCACCCGGATCGGCGCCGCCGCGGCGGCGAACAGCGTCCAGACCGCCGCCCGGCCCCGGGCAACGACGGTGATCGGGCCTGGGCCCTTCAATTCGAGATAACGCAGCGCCGTGAGAATGTCCTGAACTCGATTGGCGTCGTCGGTGAGATTAAACGTCGTGAAAAACTCGCCGGAGCGGTCGCGCGGGGCCACGGCGGCGCCGGTTTGGAATGCATCGATGGCCAGGACGCCGGCGCCGGATTGTGCGGCCGATGCGCCTTCCGGCGAGCGCAGCGCGTGGGCAGAACCCTCCTCGTCAACCACAAGAGTCGTGCCCGGACGCGCGCCGGCCTTCCACACAGCCGGGATTCGATCGCCGGCGCCCGGCCTGCCAAGGACGATTCCGCCCGGAGCGGCGGCTTCCTCCACGCGGTCCGGCCACTCGATACTTACCGCCGCCCGCAACACTTCCCTCAGCGCGGCGTCGTCGAGCGAGGCGATCTGCTGCCGGGACATTGCCTTCCACTCCTCAAAAAGTCCGGCGAGATTCACGGCATTGGCCGGCAGCGTCCGGCCCTGGAGCGCGAGCAGGTCATTGGGCTTGTCCGGATGGAACGGCTTCTCGACCACGGCGTCCCCTCGTGTATCGCCGAGAATGCGCCGGGCAAAGAATCGGTATACCGCCTCGCGGCTGTCCTTGTTGTAGTTGTGCTGGGCCTCGAACCGGACCGTCTCCACGTTGCCCGGCTGTCCGTAAAGCTGGTAGATACTCTGCACGGCCGGAAACTCCTCGACCGGCGTGTTCTTCGTCCAGTCGCCGGTGTCGGAGACCATGATCATCGGCCGGGGCGCCATCAGCGCCGCGATCTCGACATTCGACGTCCCGACGCGCAGCCCGGGCGCGTTCTCGCAAGCGCCGCCGCCCTGCATGATAAAGGAGATCATGTTCACCGGCGCCGACCATCGGATGCGCTCGTCCACCGCCTGCAACCCGAGAATCTGAGTCGCTCCGCCCGAGGCGCCGGTGGCGCCGATGCGCTTGGCGTCCACGTCGGGAAGGGAGACCAGAAAGTCTACGGCCCGCAGCGAGTTCCAAAGCTGGATGCCGTAGGGACCGAAGGACCACAGCGCCTCCTCGGGTCCGCCAAAATCATGCGGGGTTTGAATCGTGTCGTTGTATCCCAGCATGTCGTAGGTGAAGACCACATAACCCTGGCGCGCCAGATTGATCGAGCGTCCGGGCACTGACGCAACGGCGGTGTTCTCCAGACGGCCATAATCCCAGTGACCGTGGGGCGAGACGATGCCCGGAAGCGGACCCGCTTTCCCGACGGGCCGGTAAAGATTTCCGCCGAGATACAATCCGGGGAGCGTTTCGAGCAACACCTTTTCAACCGTATAGTCCTTATGGACGATCCGCCCGTAGATCTGCGCATCCAGCGGCGTCCGGACGAACAGAGGGTTGAGCCCGGCAGCGGATAGAATTTGCTCCCGCAGCCTCGCCCGGCGCATCTCCCATACAGCGAGCGAGGGCGGATGCGCGGCGGTGAAGTGTGTGTTGGTTCCGGGGGTGATAGTATTACGTGTGTCGGCAGCGGGAATCTGGGCACAGACGAGCGCCGGAAACACCGTGGCCAGCAGCGCGGCGCGGGCCGCCCAGCCCCGCGGAAATGAGTTCCGGCCGCGTTGCATGGAAATTGTAGAGGTTTGTAACGCGGTCGGGTTGACACCCGTCGAATTTAAGGGTAGCGTAGAGGTCACAAGGGAGGCAGTCATGAGGTTTATCCCCTCCAAAACGTTTTCAGGCTTGATGATAGCGGCCCTATCCCTGCCCGTAGGGGCGGCCGCACAGCAGGTCATTTCGGCTCGTGCCGGCGTCGTGCAGTACGTCGAAGGCACCGTGACGGTGGGTGGAGAACTCATCAGTCCAAAAGCCGGCCAGTTCCCCAGTGTAAAAGAGAATGAAGTCCTGAAGACGGAGGAAGGGAGAGCGGAGATCCTGCTCACTCCCGGCGTCTTTCTGCGCGTCGGCGAGAACACCTCGGTGCGCATGGTGTCCTCGCAGCTTACCAATACAAAGGTCGAGTTCCTCACCGGCTCGGCGTTGGTGGAATGCGATGACATGCCGAAGGATAACGCGGTTACCATTCTTCACAGCGGCGCCGAAATCTCCATCCTGAAGAGCGGCCTCTATCGCTTCGATGGCCAGCCCGCGCGAGTCGGCGTTTACGGTGGAGAGGTGAAGGTTGTCTCCGCCGACGGCAAGATGATGAACCTCAAGAACGGCCACCAGGCGACGATCGAAGGTACGATGGCAGAAAGCAAGTTCGACGCCAAGGTGGAAGAGGACGCGCTATACCGCTGGAGCAGCCGGCGGTCCGACTACGTCGCCATGGCGAACGTCTCCTCGGCTACGACGGCCTATAACAGCGGCAGCTACGGCGGCGGCGCCGCTGGCGGAGGCGACTTCTTCGGTGGCGGATATACGGGCATGGGCGGAGGCTACATGGGCATGGGGATGGGCATGGGAATGGCTGGCAATATGTGGGCGTTCAACCCCTTCTTCGGCTCCTACACCTACCTCCCGTTCGACGGTATGTCCATGAGCCCGTTCGGCTTCCCATTCTGGAGCCCCTACTCGGTGTGGCCGTATTACAACATGTATCCCTCCTACTACGGATACTCTCCCCTGATGGGCGGTGGCGGTGGCGGCGCTTACAACGGTGTCGGGCGCACCGCCTACACGGCCAAACAGCTCGGCTATACTGCCGGAACCCGGACTGCCAGCCTCGGCGCAGCGGGCCTCGGCCGGACCGGAGGCTTCAGCGGTGGGCGTAACGTCGCCGGCCACATCAGCGGCGCCGCTCTGTCTCGGGGCGGCTTCGGCGGCGGGTCGCGCGGCGGCAGCTTCGGCGGTGGGGCTCGCGGTGGCGGCGGATTTAGCGGAAGCGCTGCGCGCGGAGGCGGATTTAGCAGTGGCGGAGGCGCCCGCGGCGGTGGTGGTGCAGGTGGTGGCGGCGGTCACGGCCACTAAGCCAACCCAATTGACAAATAGAAAAGCCCGCGAAGCAATTCGCGGGCTTTTCTATTTCCGGCGGCGCGGTTAAGGTGCGCCCCTCAGGGCTTGAGCAACTCGTCGAAAAGATCCATCCAGGACTGGTACATCTGCTGTGACGCCGGCCCCTGCACGCCGTGCGTCTTCTGGGGATAAACAACCATCCGAAAGTCTTTCCCGGCGCGCTCCAAGGCATCGGCCATCTGCATCGAGTTCTGAAAGAGCACGTTGTCGTCCTCCATGTTGTGAACGATGAGCAGCTTGCCTTGCAACTGATTCGCGTAAGTCACGTCGGAGCTGGACCGATAGCCCTCGGCGTTGTCGGACGGCAGGCCGAGATAGCGCTCCGTGTAAATGGTGTCGTAGTTGTGCCAGTTGGTCACCGGGGCCCCGGCAATGCCCAGGCGGAAGACGCCGGGCGCGTTGAGCATTGAGTAGATGGTCATGAACCCGCCGTAGCTCCAACCGGTGATAGCGATCCGGCTGGAGTCGACGATTCCCTGCTTCTCAAGATAATGAATGCCCTCGAGCTGGTCGGCCAGCTCGGTCTTCCCAAAGCGATGGTAGATCGGCGTTTCGAAAGCGTGCCCCCGGCCCACCGAGCCGCGATTGTCTAACTGCCAGACCAGGAATCCTTTCGCCGCCAGCACCTGCGCGAGACTGGGATTTCGCCAGGCATTCACCACCGACTGCGCACCGGGCCCGCCATACACCATCACCACGAGCGGGTATTTTCTGCCTGCCTGAAAGTCCTTCGGCTTGATGAGAGCCGCATAGAAAGCGGCCCCGGCGGCCGAGGGAACCTGGAGGATTTCTGTGGGCAGCACCTCATATTCGTCGAGCAGCTTGCGCGCAGACGGCCGAAGCACCGCGACCTCGTCGCCCACCGCCGAACGCAGCGCAATCGAAGGTGGGTCGCCGAGGCTGGAAAACGTGTCGAGGAAATATCGGCAGTCCGGACTCATGGCGATCGCGTGGGTGCCGGCGGCGCTCGTCAGCCGCGTCCGCCCCCTACCGTCGAAGCCGGCCCGGTAAAGGTGGCGCTCGGTCGGGCTGGCCTCGGTGGAGACGAAATAAACCTGCCTCCGGCCCGTGTCCACGCCGGCCAGCGAGCTGACCTCCCAGGCGCCATCGGTAATGCGGTTCTCCAGCGTACCGTCGATCCGGTACAGATACAGATGCCGGAAGCCGTCCCTCTCGCTCGACCAGAGAAATTCTTTGCCGCCCGGAAGGAAACGATAGACGTTGGAGCAGTTGACCCAATAGGGATCCGTCTCGCTGAGCACCGTCGAGACCCGCCCGCTCGCGGCATCGGAAATGAGCAGGTCCAGATGGTTCTGGACGCGGTTCAGACGCTGGATGGCAAGCTTTCGCGTTCCCGGCACCCAATCGACGCGTGCAATCAGCGTGTCGTCCGCCGTGCTCACCTCCATCCAGTGTGACTCCGGCGCGGCGCCGTCGCAGTTCACCACGCCGACCTTCACCGTCGCATTCGGAGTGCCCGCCTGCGGGTATCGCTCCGGCTCGCCAACCGCGCGCAGACCGAGCAGGTCCACCTGCGGGTAGACGAACTCCCTGCTGACGTCGAACTGCAGATAGGCGAGCGACAGTGAATCGGGCGACCACCAGAACGCCGTCCCGATTTCGAGTTCCTCCGGGTACACCCAGTCGAGCTTCCCGTTCATCCGTGTCGGCGTGCCGTCAAACGTCAGGCGCCTGGTGGTCTTCGTGGCGACATCGAGCGTGTAAAGCTCCTCGCCAACCCGATAAGCGACCTGCCTTCCGTCGGGCGACAGTTTCGGGTCGTTCTCCTCGTCCGGGGTTGCGGTGAGCTGAGTCCACTGAAGGGGATCGATCTTCAGCAGAAAAAGATCGCCGGCGGTGGATATCAACACTTGGTCGCCGGAGTCCGCCCAGGCGAAGCGCCGATTTTCGACGCGCCGATTCTGCCAGCCAAAACGCTCCGGCGCCGGCGGCTGTTTGGCCGCCCGCTCCAGAACATCGAAAGCGACCAGTTCCTTCTCGCTTTTCGACCGCACGTCGTACAACACCAGCTTGCTCCCGCGAGAGTAAAGAATGGAGTTGCCGTCGGGCGACCACTCCGGCGACCCCATCCGCGTCCCCGCCTCCCGCCGGATCTGGGGAAGGCTTTCGACGGTGACGGTTTTTTTCGTGGCCGCGCAAACTGGGAAAGCCAGACAGCATCCGGTTCCCAAACAAAGAAGCACTCCGTAAATACGAAACATTGCCCCACATTTTACCGCCTGCGCCCGCCCCCCTCAGCCCAAGCCCGCCCAGCGCCCCCAACCGCCAACGCCCAAAACAGTGCGCACGTGCCCGCCCAACCCGGCCCGCGCCGGTCCAGTTCCGCAAACACCATCCCGTGCCCCCACCGCCCGCACCCCCTGTCTCCGCCACCCGGTCCCGGCCCACTCCACCAGCGTCGGATCCCCACCCGCGCCGGACCCTCCGCCGGCGCCCAACCCGCCTCGCCCGCGCCGACCCCCACCCGCGCCGAACCCCTCCCACCCGCGCCCGGCCCATTCCGCCCGCGCCGAACCCTCCGCTGGCGCCGAACCCGCCTCACGCGCGCCGGACCCTCAGCCGGCGCGCCCAACCCATTCCACCCGCGCGGGACGCTTCCACCCGCGCCGACCTCCGCCCACGCCCAGCCCAGTCCACCCGCCCCCAACCCCTCCGCCCGGGTCGGCCCGCTCCCACTGCGTCGGCCCTCTCCGACCGCGCCCAGCCCATTCTGCGCGCACCCAACCCACTCCGCCCACGCCCGGGCCACTCCACCCGCGCCGGCCTGTGTCATGCTCGAATGGATGAAATTGACGTTTTGGGGCGCCGCGCGCACCGTCACCGGATCGATGCATCACGTTGAAGTAGCCGGAAAGCGCTACCTGCTGGACTGCGGACAGTATCAGGGCCGACGCAAGGAAGCCGAGATGCGGAACCGCAACTTCCCGTTTCCCTGCGATTCCATCGACACGGTGGTTCTGTCCCACGCCCACATCGACCATAGCGGCAACCTGCCACTGCTGGTAAAGAACGGGTTCTCGGGCCCCATCATCACCAGCGCCGCCACAGCGGATTTGTGCGTGCCCATGTTGACCGACTCAGCCTTCATCCAGGAAAAGGACACCGAGTACGTGAACAAGCGAAGGCACCGGCGGGCGGCCGGCGCGGGCAGCGAACCCGAGTTGGTGGCGCCTATGTATACGGTCCCCGACGCCGAGCGGACGTTTCCACTGTTTGTGTCCAAGGCCCTCCACACCATCCACGAGATCGGCCCGGGCCTGACCTACCAGTCCTTCGACGCCGGGCATATGCTGGGCTCGACCTCCATGGTGCTGGAGGATCGCAGTGGCGCGGCCCCCATCCGTCTTGCCTTCTCCGGCGACGTCGGCCGCGCCGGCCTGCCGATCATCCGCGATCCGGAGGCGGTTCCGCCCGTCGACTACCTCATCATGGAGAGCACGTATGGAGGCCGCCATCACAAGCCGATCGCCGACGTGCGCGAGAGACTGGCGTCCATCATCCAGCGCACTTACGCCCGCGGCGGCAGGATCATCGTCCCCGCGTTCGCAGTGGGCCGGACGCAGCAACTGGTTCTCGTACTTCATGAGCTGATCGAGGCCGGGAAAATTCCGTCCTTCCCGATCTTTGTTGACAGCCCGCTCGCGGTGAACGTCACCGAGGTGTTTCGGAAACACTCCGAGCTCTTCGACCGTGATACGGCGAAGTTTGAGGCGAGCCACGAGGACCCTTTCGGATTCCGGCGCCTGAAATACATCCGCGAAGTGAGCGAGTCTAAGGCGCTGAACGATCTTCGGGGACCGTTTCTGGTGATCTCGGCCTCGGGCATGTGCGAGGCCGGCAGGGTGCTCCATCATCTGAAAAACAATATCGAGGATCCTCGCAATACAGTGCTGATCACCGGTTATCAGGCCGAGAACACCCTGGGGCGAAAGATCTCCGAGCGGCTGCCGGAGGTGCCTGTCTTTGGCGAGCCAGTCCGGCTGAGGGCCGAAGTGGCGGTGCTCGACGAGTTGAGCGGACACGCCGACCATGACGAGCTCCTGGCGTGGATGGCGCCGCTCGCCGGCCACCTGAAACGCGTCTTCCTGGTACACGGGGAACCGGCTCAGCAGCAGGCGCTGATTCCGGCCATCCGCGAAAAGTTCGGCGTGGAAGTAATCGCGCCGGAGCGCGGCCAGTCGTTCGATCTCGCTTATTGAAGCGGCAGTAGAACTGTGTTGCTGGTGTGACCGTTGATGGCCAGCGCCAGCGGCAGCGAGACCGCCGACGGAGCATCCTGCGGAATTGTGAACTGCACCGAATCGAAGCCTTGGCGGCCGGGCGTGCAGACCGCAGCCGAGGGTGTGAGCTGGAGCGGGCCCAGCGTAATCGTGACCGAGTCCACGAGCGCGTTGGCGGGCGACGCCGGAACGTTGAAGCCATAAACGGGATTGGTCTGGCAGGGGCCGAGACCGGTCGCCAGAAGCGTGATGGTCTCGCCTTTCTTAGCAGGGTTAGCCTGATTGACCACAGATCCGTCCGAATGGTTTGCCGCGGCGAAGGCTTTTCCGTTCACCCACGCGGCAAAGAGCCCGGGCGCGTTCCGAATCGCGGTGAAGTTGCCGCTCACCGCCGGAAGCCCGGTGACCGTCACGTTGATCGTATGGTCGCCGTCCGGCAGGTCTGGAGGAAGTTCGGCGTTGATCTGGCCCGGCGAAACATACGAGAGAACCAGAAGCCGGCCGTCAACGTCCACGCTGGTGCCGGCCAGAGACTGCGGCAGCGGGCTGGTGCTCGACTGGCCGGTTTGCGTGGCGAGACTGCTGCCAAAGATCGAGATGACTGAGCCGGGCGCCACCGCATCGTCCGGAGTCAGCCCGGCGGCATTCTGAACGCCCGCCGGCGAGATATACGGAAGTTTCTCCATCATCGCCACTACGCTCACCGGGCTGGTCATCACGACCGAGCCGGACGGCCAGGTACCGGAAAGCGCGCCGTTCCACTCCAAAAAGCGGTAGCCGGCGGCGTCCTTTTCGTTAACCGTGACTGTGGCGCCTTGGGGGAAAAAGGCGTCGGCGCTGGGCGGGTTGAAGCGAAACGTGGCGGCCGAGGCCGGGTGCGAGCTGGCAACAAGCTGGTACTTGGTCTGATAGTTCGCGACCAGCGTAATCACGTTGTTATTCAATGTGATCGAATGCGCCGCCGCTCCCCCGTCCGACCAGCTCACAAAATCGTAGCGCGAGTTGGGGCCTGAGCTGATGGAAGGCGGCGCGATCGCGGGAACAGCCGTACCGGCGGGGTGGTCGACCTGACATGGCGTCTGGCAGGGCTGCCCGTCCACCTGCAAGCTCAGACCGGAAGGCGCGCTCTGCACCACGAGCCGGCCCATCGCCTGGTAGTTGGCCGTCAGCGTGATTCCCGTGTTCACCAGCGTCTGATCGATGGTCAGGCTCTGCGACACCGCCCCTCCGTTGGACCATCCCTGGAACACATACTTTCGCGAATCCGAGCCGGTCTGCTGCTGCGGGGCCGAGAACTGGTGCGTCGAGCCCAGCGCCCAGTAATAGCTATAGAGGTTCTGGCCGCTGGCTCCATCCACGGTGAGCGACAAGCCGGGCGGATAAGTGTGAAGATTCACCTCGCCGGCGGCAGTGAAATTCGCCGTGACCGTGTCCCGGACGTTGGTGCGCGAATCGGTGACGTAGACCCCGTTTTGTATCGCATTCGTGCCCGACCATCCGCTGAGTACCCAGGCATTGTGCCGCGAATCGAAGTACGGCGAGGGCGCCGAGACCTGGTGCGAAGAACCCGGAGCGAAATCAAAGTCTCCGATGCACATCGGCGCAATCGTCGCCGGGGCATCAACCGGCAGCGCGGTGCCTGTCGGACAGTTGCCGACGTAGTTGGGATTGGGCAGTGTCGGAACCTGCTCGTGATCGACGATCACCGGCCAGCCCGGCGGCGACGTAATGAACCGCACCCGTTTGGCATTCTCAAAGTAGGGATAGAGCGTCGTCGGTCCCGTGATGTTGAGCGACGTCAGGTACTGGTTGGCCGATGTCTGATTCTGATACCAGCCGCCGAACACGAAACCCGGAAACGGGAAGACATTGATGTTCACGATGCCGGTTGGAAAATACACGTTCGTCGAGCCCCAGAAGCAGGTTCCCCCGATATATACCAGGCCGGGCACCAAAACGTTCGGGGGAATGTCGCCCGGCGCCCCCCCGCACACCGGAGGCTTGTCGCTCGGCGCCCCAGTCGGGAAATGCAGCTTCAGCAGGTAGAGCACGGTCACGTTGGCGACGATCTTGGTGACGTTGGGATCGGCGGTGACGGTAATCACCGGGGTGCCCAGATTCTGAAGCAGGCCCGTGTTCTCCTGCCAGCCGGCAAAGGAATAAATGGTGTCCTGCGACGGCGTTAGCTGAACGTAGGTGCCGGCGCCCGGGGCGAGTAATTCCCCCGGCATCGGCCCGCCGATGAACTGAACAATATGCTTGCTCCCCGCCGGCCAGAGGAAAAGCTGTGGCCCGTTGTACTGGCCGCCGTCGACGGCGAAAACGGGGCCGGCCACAGAAGTGGTAATCGTCACCGCCGTCATCTGCCCCTGGGCAAACAGCGATCCCCCGGTCAGCAGAACGGCCCATGCCAGCAAAGTCAGGCGAAGCATCATCGGCCCATCGGCGGTCATCAACCCGGACACCCTACGCATCACTCGTTTCATCGGCTTGTTTGCCCCCGAACTTTAGTCCGCCCGCCTCGCTCTCGTTCGGTACACTAAGGTTTCAATGCCTGAGAAAATCTGTCCGGCACGGCGGCTTTCAGGGACCGTCGTACTTCCCGGCGACAAGTCCATCTCCCACCGGTACGCGATGCTGGCCGCGATCGCCGACGGCCCCTCGACCATCCATAATTACTCCCAAGGCGCCGACTGCCAGTCCACGCTGGGCACGATGGCCGACCTCGGTATCACCGTGGAACGCGCCCCGGAGACGACCATGATTCACGGCGCCGGTCTCGAGGGTCTTCGCGCTCCCGCCCGCATGCTCGACGCCGGCAACTCCGGCTCCACCATCCGAATGCTCGCCGGCATCCTCGCCGCACAGCCTTTTGACTCCTCCATCGGGGGCGACGACAGCCTCAACCGCCGTCCCATGCGCCGCATCATGTCCCCGCTCGCCGAAATGGGCGCCCGCATCGAAGCCCGCGACGGCCAGTTCCCTCCCCTCACCATCCACGGCTCTGAGCTTTACCCGATCGAGTACACCCTCCCTGTGGCCAGCGCTCAGGTGAAAACCTGTGTGCTCTTCGCCGGTCTCTTCGCCTCCGGCATCACTTCCGTCGTCGAGCCCATCCGCACCAGGGATCACACCGAACTGGCGCTGCAGGAGTTCGGCGTCGAGCTCGACATCCGCCGCGGCGCCATCTCCGTCGCCGGCCGCCAGCGTCTCTCTCCCCGCGAGTTGACCGTCCCCGGCGACATCTCGGCCGCCGCCTTCCTGCTCACCGCCGCCCTCCTCGTTCCGGACTCCGATCTGGTCATCCGCGGCGTCGGCCTGAACCCGACACGCTCCACCCTGCTCGATGTCCTGGCCTCCATGGGCGCCCAGATCAAGGTGCTCGATATCCAGCAGATGGGCGGCGAGGTCGTCGGCGACCTCCGCATCCAGTACTCGCCCATCCGCGGCGGCACGATTTCCGGGGAAATGACGGCCGCCCTCATCGACGAGATCCCCGCGCTCGCCGTTCTCGGCGCGGCCAGCGAGGAGGGCCTCAAGGTCCGCGACGCCGCCGAGTTGCGCGTCAAGGAAACCGACCGCATCGGAACCATCGCCGACAACATGCGCCGCATGGGCGTCGACATCGACGTTCACCCGGACGGCTTCGACATCGCCGGCCGGCAGAAATTCCACGCCGCCCGCCTCGATTCATTCGGCGACCACCGCATCGGCATGGCCTTCGCCGTCGCCGCCCTCGCCGCCGGCGGCGAAAGCTGGATTGACAACTCCGAGTCGGCCTCGGTATCCTTCCCCGGCTTCTACGATCTTCTCCGGAGCCTGGCAAACTGAGGCGCGCGATCCCATGGATGGAGCCGACTTTACTCTCGAAGGTCTGATTCACGATCTCAGCAACGTCTTTCAGACCATTCAGGAGAGCGCCGAACTGCTGGCCTCGGATCCGAAATGGAAGCGGCTGTCCGGCACGCTCGAGCGCAGCGTCGCCCGCGGCCGCCGCATCGCCGGCAGTATTGCCGAGTCCAGCCGTCCCCCGGCCGAGCTCGCCTCCATCGCCTCCAGCGCCATCGAGTTCGCCCAGGACTACCTGCAGTGCATCCGCGCCCGCGAGGTCTCCTTCACCCAGGACATCGACCCCGGCTTCCGCCTCACCGGCAATCCCGCCGCCTGGGAGCGCGTGCTCGTCAACCTTCTTCTCAACGCCGCCCAGGCCGGCGCCGCCAGCGTCCGCATCCGCGCCGCCAACCGCGTCATCGTCATCGAGGACGACGGCACCGGCATCGCCGCCGATGTGCTGCCCCGCATCTTCGAGCCGCACGTGTCCACCAAGTCCGCCCGCTCGGGGTTGGGTCTTTCGATCGTCCGTTCCCTGGCTGCCAAAAACGGCGCTTCCGTCAAAGCCGAAAATCGCCGCCGCGGCGCCGCCTTCACCATCGAACTGAGCTGACGCCCCGTCCCCTGCTCAGGCCAGCGTCGGCTCCAGCACTTCGCTCATCCTCGTCCCCAGGTGGCATTCGCCCAGGTCCACCCATACGTTGCCGCGGCTGTTCTGCACAAACGTCACCCTCTCGGCGCGAAACGCCCGCCCGTGCGCAAACTCCGCCCAGCGCCGCCGCGCCACCTCGCGAAACTCATCCACCTGATCCGGCTTCAGCTCCTGCGCCAGCGTCACGTGCGGGTGGTAGGGGAAAGGCTCGCGATATGCCAGGCTGCCGCGATTGAGCTGGTCATGCATCGACTTCAGTTGCCCACCGCCCGCCGCCAGTCCGATGTGAATCACGTCGGAAACCGGGAATACCTCTACCGCGCCGAGGGCAATTTCAAACGGCTGGAATCCGGCCGACGCCTCGCGCACCTGTTGCCAGGCGGCCTCCGCCGTCGCCTGCAACGGACGCGGCGGCAGCACCGTCACATGGGCGTGCAGGTAACACGTCGGCACCAGCTCCCGGCGCAACTTGTCGAGAAAGGAAGCAAGCGGATCGGGAATATAACTGACCAGGGCGAATGAATTGATT
>DAIDHC010000057.1 GCA_027452065.1 Bryobacterales bacterium | reverse complement strand
AGAGCGCGTACCGAACGCCTCGAGAACCGCGAGGGCGCCGGCGATGTCGGAGGCCGCCTGCGGGTCGCGCCGCGCCAGAGCGTCCAGATATTCGAGGCCTCCGGCTTCGCGCGCCGAGGGCATGCCGTCGCCGGCCGGGATGATCAACTCCATCGCCGCAGCCAGCGAGGCGTGCTCGCCGGGCGTCAACACCGCGGCGGCCAGCGGCTGGATTTGGGTGAGCAGCGCCGCCCCGGCCACACCGGCGCCGAGAAATGCCCGCCGAGTCGAATCCATACGTGGCGCCAGCCTATCACAGTCGCCGGCGGCCTGGACCGCCTCGTGCGAGGCCGGCACGAGCGCAAGGGGATGGAGCGGGCGGGGAATGCCGCGCGGCGGCATGATCTTCACCAAGCCGCTCCTCGCAGTTGGGCTAGACTGCAATGGTGACCGTAGCCCGCGCACGCTGGATTCTGGGCGCCCTGCTTTGCGCCGCGACGATTCTGAACTATCTCGACCGGCTGGCGATTGGGATCGTATCGGTGGAGATCCGTCACGATTTTCACCTGGACGAGCGCGACTACTCCTACATCCTGAGCCTGTTCTTTTTCGCGTATACGGTGATGTACGCCGGCTCGGGCTGGATTCTGGACCGCCTGGGCACGCGACGCGGGTTCGCGCTATTCACCGCCGCCTGGTCGGCGGCGCAGATGCTGCACGGCTTCGCTTCGGGCTTTGTGTCGCTGGCCGCCTGCCGCTTTTTGTTGGGGCTCGCCGAGCCCGGCGCGTGGCCGGCGGCCGCCAAGGCCGTCCAGGAATGGCTGCCGCCGTCGCGCCGCGCGCTGTTTATGGGCATCTTCAACGCGGGCACTTCATTCGGCTCCGCGCTGGCTCCGGTGGTGGTGGCCTGGGTCACGCTGGCGCACGGATGGCGCTCGGCTTTTGTCGTTACCGGCCTGGCGGGCCTGGTGTGGCTGGCGGCCTGGCTGATGTTCTACCAAACCCCGGAGCGGGCGACTTTCCTGGCCCCGGGCGAGCTCGCGCGTCACGCAAGGGAGTTCGTCCGGACCCCGGCCGTCTCCGCCTCGGCCCGCCCTTGGCAGGTGCTCGCCCGCACCCGCGGCTGCTGGAGCGTGGCGCTGGCGCGGTTCTTCACCGACCCGGTGATTTACTTTGTAATCTTCTGGCTGCCCGAGTATCTCCGGCGCGAGCGCGGCTTCGACCTGGCCATGGTTCGCAACTACTCCTGGGTGCCGTTCGTTGTCGGCGGCGCGGGCTTCGTCGCCGGAGGCTGGCTCTCCGGGCGGCTGATGCACGCGGGGTGGTCCCTGCCGCGCGCGCGGCACGCCGGGATGGCAACCGGCGCTGTGCTGATGCCCTTCGCCATGCTGACGCCGTTTCTCCCCAATGCCGGGCTGGCGCTGGCGGCCACCTGCTTCCTCACCGTCGGCCATGGCATCTGGGTGGCCAACATTCAGACGCTGCCGGCCGACCTTTACCCGGCGTCGGAGGTCGGGACGGTCACCGGTTTCACCGGCTCCGGCGGGGCGATCGGTGGAATGCTGGCGCAATTGGTCACCGGCTGGCTCGTTACGCGATTCTCCTATGCGCCGGTGTTTCTGATTGCCGGACTGATGCATCCGTTTTCGGCTCTCTTGCTCCGCCGCGCGCTGCCGAGCAGCTTCTTCCCGGGCCAAGGCGAGCCGGCTGTAGCGCGAACCTTGGCCGGATAGGGCGAAATCGCCGGACCGGACCTCTGCACGATGGCCCGCGCCCCATATCGGCACTTGCCGGCGAATGCGCCGCCTTTATCGCCAGTCCCGTCAGCGCCCGGGTCGAGACGCCGTCGGAACGTACGCCCAATCCGCCCGGCAACGGACGTGGATATGCCCATTGCCGGGCCTCCCGGGTAGTGGCAGTCCTTCGGTTCGGCACCGCCGCTGTTTTAAGCAGAATATGCGTGGGATGGATTCAAGTGCTGGAGCCGGTTCTGCGCCGCCGGTACGAGGCGCCCGCCAGAACGACGCCCAGGCCGAGGAGCATTGCGGTGGAGGGTTCCGGCGCGTCGTCGCCGCCGGGGGGGCCACCGGGAACTCCGGGGTCTGTGCCCCAGGAAGTTACGCCATGGGCCTGGGTGGGTTGAATCACAGAAGTCACCGGCCCCTCGCCCATGGGCTGAACACCGAGAAGAGTTGCTCCGGTTGCCCGATTCCCGGCACTTTCCGCCGGAAGCACATTGTTGGCCGTCGGCAGATCGAGAGTGTCCCGGCTGTTGAGGCTCGGGGAGGCTGAAACCTGGAAAGAATCGGCGGCGGGCGCCGTAGCGGCCATACCAGGTAAAGAGATCGACCAGGCTCCGGCTGCCAAGAGCGCCGGAATCACAATTTGCATTCGCATAAAGCCTTCCTCCATTGGAATGGGCCTAGTTGGCCCTGCGCGGTGCCGGCTATCCGCACCGTGCCCTTCCAGTGTTGTCGAAGCGCGCCCGGGCGGCTATTGCGCCAAACCCGATTTGGTGACGGGAAAACCCTGAAATTTCTATCGGTTATGGCTACCCGGATGATCTGGATAGCGCACCGAAACCAGGAAGAGGCCACAGGCTGGAGCGGTGCGGCCGGGACGGGAGGTCGAACCGGGACGCAGCCGGGCGAGCACTTCTTCCCGGCCGATGTTTCCGCGTCCCGCCTCCAGAAGTACGCCGACAAGATTGCGCACCATGTGCTTGAGGAAACCGTTCCCGCTCACGCGGTAGAGGATGCGGTCGTTTTCCAGCTCGATCCGCGACGAAAACACGCGCCGGACTTTTGATGCTCCCAACCGGTCCTTTTCGTCGGAGGCGGCGAAGGCGCTGAAGTCATGCTCACCCTCAAACACCGGCGCCAGTTCCACGATCGCCTCCGCGTTCAGAGGATAGGGATGATGGTAGACGTAGCGCCGCTCGAACGGAGAACAGATTTGGCCGCGGAAGATGCGGTATTCGTAAGTTTTCCCCAGCGCATCAAAGCGGGGATGAAATGCGGCGTTCGTCTCCTGCACCCGCAGAATCCGGATGTCGGGCGGCAGGAGGCGATTCATGGCGCGGCACAGATTGTCTTCCGGGATCGGATTGGTCAGGGAGAAAGCGGCCACCTGCGCCAGGGCGTGAACGCCGGCGTCCGTTCGACCCGATCCGTCGACGGCCACCGGCGCGCCCTCGATCTGGCCTACGACGCGCTCAAGTTCGGCCTGAATCGTCGGCAGGTCCGGCTGCACCTGCCATCCATGGTAGGCAGTGCCGTCGTAGGCCAGCTCGATCCGGATGCGTCTCACAGCGTCGCGGCTAGGCGGCCCGGGAGCCGGGCTTCACAACGGGAACTCCCTGGCGGCACAGAGGGCACTCCTCGGGAGGCCAGGCGGTCACGTTCATAGTATGCAGCGCCACGCGGGGAACGCCGAGGCCGGCGGCACCGCCGCTGCGGTCGATAATCGAGCCCGCGGCCAGCACTCGAGCGCCGTGAGCCTGCGCGATCTCGACCACCTCGCGCGCGCTGCCGCCGGTGGTCACGACATCCTCCACCACGGCGATGGTCTCGCCCGGCTCGATCGAAAATCCGCGCCGGAGGGTCATCTTGCCCGCCGCATCGCGCTCTGTAAACACGAACCGGGCACCGAGCGCCCTCGCTGTCTCATGTCCGATAATGAGTCCGCCGAGCGCCGGAGCGGCGACCGTCCGGATCTTTTCGGCGCCGGCGATCCGCCGGAACTGCTCACCGAGCATCTTTCCCAGGCGCTCGGCAAGCGGGGGATGCTGCAATACCAGCGCCGATTGCAGATACTCCGGGCTGTGCATTCCGCTGGTGAGACGGAAGTGCCCCTGGAGATAAGCGCCGGTCTCGTGAAACATGCTCAACACGGAACCTTCAGCCTCGGACATACGCCTCAATATAGCACCGGGTGGAGAGACATCCAGGACCAGGCACCCCATTGCCGGAAAGGTGTTTCCCAAAAACGGACACCTCGAAGTGCGGAATCACGGGCGATCGCGATTGAAACAAAGGACTTGGTCAACTGTAGAGATGGGCCTCCGCGTGCCGGATCGGAAGGGAAGTTGTAGCGTCCGATGGCCAACCAGCCAGCGGCACGGTAGGCGAGAACTGCACTTCGGTGCGATACGATGGTCGATTCGAGGGAACAGAAAGGCTGCGGTTTGCGTGTCTCAGACTTGAGGAATCCGTCTCTGACCAGGGCCGCCCCGGCGACCAGCGCCCCCCGTCCGGCGCGCACGGGATACGGGCGAGCGCCCCATAATGGAATCCAGGAGCCGGCAGGCTCCGGCGGCCGTGGCCCGCAGCCCGGAGCGGGAGCCGGACAGGATTGGTATGGCCGACATCCGCGTCGCGCAGCGCACGCCGGCAGTTGGAGTCCGGCGGGTCTTTCGGAGTCGCTGGAGTTTCTGAGCCGGTCTTGCCGAATATCGGCCCGCTGCCGGGCACCAGCGCCGCCAGGACAGTCGAGCCTAGATTCTTCAGAATGCTTGACATAGGTACCTACCTAACTTAAGGTAGGTTTAGTGTTCGCCGTAGTGGGGCGAATGGGGCCGGTGAGAGTTTTTGTGCATTTTCCTGGTTCAGAATTGGCGTGGTTAGGGAGGGTATGAAAAGAATTCGATCGCTTCTGGCCCTGTTGTGCGCGTGTCTGGCGTTGAACCCGCCGCTTTCGGCCGCCGACGGCCAGATTACGCCGCCGTCGGGGGGATTCATGGGCTTCCTTACGCGGCAGTTCCGGGCTCCTCATATCGCTGCCGTCGATTTCCAGGACTCCGGGCGGCTCGATGCCCTGATGCGGGCGGGCAAGATCTACCTTTCGCTTCAGGACGCGATTGCCCTGGCGTTGGAAAATAATCTGGACATCGCCTCGGTACGATATGACAGCCTAATCGCGCAACAGGATCTGAAAAGAGCACACAGCGGAGGGCTGCTGCGCGGGGTCTCCACCAGCGTGACCCAGGGCCCGGCGAGCGCCAGCAGCGCCAGTCCGGCGGCCATCATCACCACCGGCGTGACCACGAGCGTCGGGAGCGGCCTGTCGCAGTTGGGACCGAACATTCCCACTCTTGACCCGGTGCTCACCGGTACCGTGGCTTGGGCGCACGCGACGTCGCCTCAAACCAACGCTTTCCAGTATGGAACCTCAGTCCTGACGACAAACTCCACCATCACCAACATCATGCTCAACAAGAGCTTTGTGTCCGGGGGCACGGCGACCGTCGGGTTTTCCAACAATTTTGTCGCCCAGAACAGCTATATCAACTTTCTGAATCCGTCGCGGACCGCGACACTGCTGGCACAATACCAGCAGCCGATCCTGCAGGGCCTCTCGCTGGCCGTCAATAACCGCAACATTCGCATCGCGAAGAACGACGTAAAGCTGGCCGACGTCGTCTTTGAAGAGCAGGTGACGGCCACCGTGTCCAACGTCATCGGCCTGTACTGGGATCTGGTCAGCTTCACCGAGAATGTGAGGTACGCCCGTCAGAACCTGGAATTGGCGCGCGAAAGCTACGAGGACAACCGCAAGCAGGTCCAGATCGGTACTCTGGCGCCGATTGAAATTACCCGGGCGGAAGCGGAGGTTGCAGCGAGGGAACAGGACGTTACCGTGGCCGAAACCAGCGTGTTGCAACAGGAAACGATCCTCAAGAGCGTCATCAGCAAGCGGGGGTTGTTTAGCCCGGAGGTGGCCGAGGCGCGGATTGTTCCCACCGACACCATTCAGGTGCCGGCCCGCAACGATCTTCCTCCGCTCGGCGATCTGGAAGCCGAGGCCATGACGAACCGTCCGGAACTGCGGCAGAGCGGGCTGACAGTGGAGAACAGCCGCATTCAATTACAGGGCACCAAGAACGAGCTGCTGCCTTCGCTGAGCCTGTTCGCCTACATGAACAACCACGGTCTGGCCGGATTTCTGAACTCCATCACGCCGCCGCCGGGCTCGGGATATGTTAACGAGGCCGACCCGTATTTCATCGGCGGCAACGGGCTTGCGCTGGCCCAGTTGTTCCGGCGCAATTTTCCCTCGTACCGGTTCTTCTTCACGCTCAATATTCCGTTTCGCAACCGCGCTGCGCAGTCCGATTACGTGCACGATCAATTGACGCTACGGCAGGCCGAGATCGCCAACCGGCAACAGGAGAAGCAGGTCCGGCTGGACGTGGCCAACGCGGTCGATTCGCTGAACCAGGCGCGCGCCCAGTACGAATCGTCGGCGAAGCAGAGAATTTTACAACAGCAAACGCTGGACGCCGAACAAAAGAAGTACCGTCTCGGCGCATCCACCACCTATCTCGTCATCCAGGCGCAGCGCGATCTGGCGCAGGCCGAATCGAACGAGGTGGTGGCCGAAAGCGTGTATCAAAAAGCGAAAGTGAATCTGGACGTGGCCACCGGCCGGCTGCTGCCGTCCTATGGCATCAACCTCGAAGAGGCGCGCCAGGGACGGGTTTCGCGCGCTCCGGCGGCGCCGCCGGAGCACTAGGAGCGAAGACCATGAGATTGATCCAGCAGGCGTTGATCCGCAAGGCAGGAGGAAATATGAAGACAGCCCAATCGATGGTGGCGGTGCTCTGCGCATTGTTGATGGCCGCGCCGCCGGCGTTGCCCTCCGACCGGACCGAGAACGGCATCACCATTCACTCTCCCTCGGGCGGCGGCCCGTTCGGCGCGTTCCTGCACCAGTACCAGGGCAAGACGGTTGCTCCGCTCAACCTGGCCAACTCGCCGCGAATCGATCAGCTCATCCGCGGCGGCATAATTTATCTGTCGCTGCAGGACGCGATCGCCCTGGCGATCGAGAACAACCTGGACATCAACGTCCAGCGCTACGGACCGCTCATCGCCGAAGCTGACCTGCTCCGCGCGCAGAGCGGCGGCCTGCTGCGCGGCGTTCCGGCCTCGGTGCAGAACGGCGCCTTCAGCGCCGGTCAGGGTGTAAGCGGCGGAGCACTCGGCGCGGCGACCACGGGCGGCACCACGGGCGGCAGCACCGGGCCCGCCGCCAACGTCAACGGCGTCATTAGCCAGCTCGGCCCGACCACGCCCAATCTGGACCCGGTGCTGCAGGGCTTTGGCGGTTTTCTTCACTCCACGGCCCCCGAAACCAGCACCTTCCTCACCGGCACAAGCTCACTGGTCAGCGAATCGCGGCTGGCAAACTTCACGTTCACGCAGGGGTTCCTCACCGGCGGCCAGGCGTCTCTTTCCTTCGACAATCGCTACCTCACTCAGAACGCCACGACGAACAACCTGAATCCTTCCTGGAACGTGACGCTCGACCTCACGGTTACCCAGAACCTGCTGCAGGGCTTCGGGATTGCCGTCAACAACCGGAACATACGGATCTCGGAGAATGAGCTCAAAACTTCGTCACTCACATTTCAGGAACAGTTGATTTCGACGATCTCCAACATCGTAAATCTTTACTGGGACCTGGTCAGCTTCAACGAAACCGTTCGCTATGCGCGCCAGAACCTGGCGCTCGCCCAGAAGACCTACGACGACAACAAAAAGCAGGTGGAAATCGGCACCCTGGCACCGATCGAGATTACCCGCGCCGAGGCCGAAGTCGCCGCCCGCCAGCAGGACGTCACAGTGGCCGAGACCAACGTCCTCCAGCAGGAGACGATTATCAAGAACGCTCTCAGCAAGAACGGCGTCGCATCGCCCGACGTCGCCGAGGCGCGGGTTATTCCGACCGACAAAATCCGGATTCCGGACTCCGACAACCTTCCTTCGCTCCACGAACTGGTGCAGACGGCGCTCAAGACGCGGCCCGAGCTGGAAGTCACCCGGCTCAACGTGGACAACGCACGCATCCAGATTGATGGACTCCACAACGGCCTGCTGCCGGTACTGGTCGGGTTCGGCGAACTGACTAACCATGGCCAGTCCGGCCAGATTTACCCGCCCGGGGTCGAGGGGCCCAGCGGCCAGCCCAATCCCTACTTCGTCGGAGGCTACACGACGGCACTCGGCCAGGCCTTCCGCCGAAACTTCCCGGACTACAACGTCGGCGCACAGTGGACCGTCACCTTTCGCAACCGGGCGGCACAGGCCGACTACACCTACAATCAGCTCACGCTGCGGCAGTCCGAGCTGAGTGCGCAGAAGCAGCAGAACCAGGTGCTGGTGGATGTCCAGAACGCGATGATCGGCGTGCAGCAGGCGCGGGCCCGCTATCTGGCAGCAGTCAAGCAGCGCATCCTGCAACAGGAGACGCTGGACGCCGAGGAGAAAAAGTACAAGCTCGGCGCCTCGACCATCATTCTGGTCATTCAGACGCAGCGCGATCTGGCGCAGGCTGAGTCCAACGAGGTCACCGCCGCCAGCGCTTATCAGAAGGCCAAGGTCAGCCTCGAAGTTTCAACCGGCCAGGTGCTGTCCAGCTACCACGTCGACATCGGCGACGCCAAAAATGGCGTAGTGAAACAGGGCCCGGCGGCTCCTCCCGCTGAGGCACCCAAGTCCTGAGTGATTGCACGCGGTGCCGGGGAGGGAAGCGCTCGCCATCGGCCTTCGCAGTCCCCGGCGCCCGCAACAGCGTCACCGTGGCTCGAGTGGCAGTCCATTTCGAACCTGCATCAGTTCAAAATTGCACGCCAAAATCCAGCCTTGCGCAGATTTTCCCTCCGACCTTGCGCGCAACACCTTGAACTGAGCCGAAAACTGGGCGTGAAACGATTTGGCAACATAGCTGCACTGGGAATATGCGTAGTAGACAGGGATGACTCAAGGAACCAGGCTGACCCGCTACATGAACCGCCCTCAGTAAACTCAGAACCCCTGTTTCTCACCAAAAAATCCCCAGCAGCTCACCCGGCCGGTTCCTTGAGATCAAAAAAAAGGCAACAAGTCCGCAGGAATTTCCTCACCCCTTCGTCAGTACCCCGGTTTGATGGTGGATTCCAGCCACGCCGCCTGAGACTGCCGGCTTGATTCGGCCAGCGGCGCCGGTGCGGTTGCTTCAGTCCTGCTTCCGCCGGGCGGAGAACCGGCGCAGATGGAAGACCTCCACCAGCGAGATGTAGACATTCAACACGCCGATGCCGCTCAGGGCCCCCCGGAAATACGGATTCATCCAGACCTCATGTACGGCGGGCGAGAACGACGCGAACCAGTTCACGTCCCAGAGGTCCAGCCACGGAAATACGGTAAGAAACACGCCGAGCTCAAAGCAGAAGATGACGAACAGCATCGCTCCCAGTTTGTGGTACCACCTGTACTCGGGCGGGCCGGGCGTCGGTTCGGCGGGGGAGTGGATGATGGCCTCGTGGTCTAGCGACACGCCGCCGCTCCGATCGGTCCGAACATCGGCAACTGTCGAGGGAAACCCGTGCTCAGTTCGGCCGGGCAATTCAGGCGCACCGGCTCGAAGCTGAAGCGGTGTAGGGGCGTGGGACCATGCTGGCGCAAGGCACGCCGGTGGTCCTCGGTGAAGTAGCCCTTGTTCTTCGCCAGTCCGTAGGCCGGGAAGACTCCGTCCCAGGCGTCGAGGCAGGCATCGCGCTCGACTTTGGCCAGAATCGAGGCGGCAGCGATGGAGGAGCAGCGCGCGTCACCGTGGATCAAGGGCGTCTGGGGAACCACGACATCCAGACGAAGCGCGTCGGAGAACAGGTAGTCGCAAGCCGGCGCTAGCGCCTCGACGGCGCGCTTCATCGCCAGCATGGAGGCCCGCAGAATGTTGATGCGGTCGATTTCGACGGCGTCCACCGAGGCTATGGCCCAAGCCGTCGCGCGTTCGCGGATCTGATCTGCCAGTGCCTGCCGGCGCTCGGCCGTCAATTGCTTGCTGTCGCGCAGGCCGCGTATGGGCCGCGCCACCGGCAGGACAACGGCGGCCGCGAAGACGGGCCCGAACACACACCCGCGCCCCACCTCGTCCACGCCCGCGATCCGTTCGTAGCCTTCGCGCGCGGCTCGGTTCTCAAACTGAGATCGGCTGGGACTCCGCTGCGAACGGGCCGGCATGAGGCCCCGGCGCTATTCCCGCTCGCGGAGGCGCGCAGCCTTGCCCTTCAGCTCGCGCAGATAGTAAAGCTTGGCGCGCCGCACGCGGCCGGTGCGCACCACGTCAATGTGGTCGATCACGGGCGCGTGAATGGGGAAGATACGCTCCACGCCCTGCCCGAAGCTTACCTTCCGGACAGTAACGCTTTCGCCCATGCCGCCGCGGTTATGACGAGCCAGCACCGTACCCTCGAAGGCCTGAAGACGCTCCTTGTCGCCTTCCTTGATTTTGACGTGGACGCGGATCGTGTCGCCGGGCCGGAACTCGGGGATATCGGTGCGTTTATTGGCGGTCACAACTTTACTCAGCAGCGCGGTTTGCATGGGAGTTTCCTCGGGAAAAATGTGCGTGAACTCTTATTGTAATAAATCCGGACGGTTTTTTGTAGTCTTGGCCACCGCGGCCTGCCGGCGCCAGCGGCGGATCTCCTCGTGATTTCCCTCGAGCAGGACATCGGGAACCCGCCAGCCCCGGAACTCGGCGGGGCGGGTGTACTGCGGGCAGTCGAGCAGCCCGTCCTCGGCAAACGACTCGTAAACGGTCGAATCCCGGTTGCCCAACACGCCGGGAGCGAGGCGCGCGACACAGTCGATGACCAGCGCTGCCGCCAATTCCCCGCCGCTGAGAACGAAATCCCCGACCGAAATTTCCTCATCCACCAGGTGCTCGGCGACCCGTTCGTCAACGCCTTCATAGCGCCCGCAGATCAAAAGAAGCTCGGTGCACGCCGCCAGACGGCGCGCGGCGGCCTGGTCAAACCGCGTCCCCTGCGCGGAGAGAAGAATCACTCGCCGGCGATCGCCACGCTCCGGAAAGATCGATTCCACGGCCTCAAACACCGGCTCCGGCTTGAGCAGCATTCCTTCTCCCCCGCCGAACGGGCGGTCGTCCACCGTGCGGTGACGGTCTTTGGTCCAGGCCCTCAGATCGTGCCGGCGGATCTCGATCAGCCCGGCCTCGGCGGCGCGCGCCACCACACCGTGACGGAAAGGGCCGTCGAAGAAATCCGGAAAAATCGTCAGAATGTGGAATGTCATCCGGTTCCGTCCGCTCAAGCGTTCAAATCGCGCAGCCCCTCGGGAAGTTCCACCTCAATCCGCTTCGCTTCGGGGTCGATGGAGACACAGATGGCGCGGGCGAACGGGATCAGAATTTCCTTGCCGGCGCCGGTCTCCACCCGTAAAAGGAGCGGACCTCCAAAATCCTCCCAGCCGGCGACCACACCGACCGGGGTCCCGGTTCCCTTCTCGACGACGCCACAGCCGACCAGATCGGCCACGTAATAGGCACCCTCATCCAGCGGAACCCGGCGGTCCGGCGTTACCGCGACATCGAGGCCGGCCAGTTCCCCGGCGGCTGAAATCGAATCGACGCCGGCGAACTTCAGCACCAGCCGATCCCCGTGCCACCACGCCGACTCGACACTCAGCGCGCGGCCGCCGACAAACACGTCGCCCAGATCGTCGAACCGCCGCTTCGAATCGCCGATGGGCTCGGCCGCCAGCTCTCCCCGATTGCCCCGCGGGCGGAGCAGACGCGCCACCACAACCAGATTCTGTTCCTTGTCCGGTGTTGGTGGGTTCATCACGGGCCGGCTGACTCCTCCGGCGGCGGCCGGCAGGGGATGCCGCGCTATTCGAGAATCTCGAGCGTGAATCGGCGGTTTAACTTCATTCCCGCCGCGCTGAGCAGTGTCCGGATCGACCGCGCCGTGCGGCCCTGCTTGCCGATCACCTTCCCCAGATCGCCCGGCGCCACCCGGAGCTCGAGCACGGTGACCTGCTCCCCTTCCACCTCATGCACCACAACCTGGTCCGGCTGGTCCACGAGGGCCTTCGCAATGTCTTCAATTAACTGCTTCATCTGGTGCCTTCATCTGCTAACTGAGCTGAACCGGGTCGCCTTGGGCCGCAAACCAGCCGGCCGGCTCAAGCCACCGTCTCGACGGCGGCGGGATGGGCCTTCAGAAGGCGCCCCACGGTCTCGGAAGGCTGCGCCCCGCGCTCCAGCCAGTGTGCGATCCGCTCGTGCTCGAGCTTCACGACGGGAGGCTGGCTGACCGGATTGTAAAAACCCACGACCTCCACGGACCGGCTGTTGCGTGCGCGTTCTTTGTCAATCACGACCACCCGGTAGGACGGTTTCTTCTTGGCGCCAAATCGCGCCAGACGGATCATTAACATTCTGTCTCCTATTTCTTATCAGAACACAGCCGGGTTCACGTCGCGCAACCGCGCCGCGCCTCCCCGCCCTTCTCCTAAGGTTGCAGCATCGGCAGCTTGAGCTTGCCCAGGCGCTTGCCCAGAAAGCCGCCGCCCGTAAAACTCTTCATCATCTTCCGCGCCTGCGCGTATTGCTTGAGCAGGTTGTTCACATCCTGCACCGAGGTGCCGCTACCCTTGGCGATGCGCCGGCGCCGCGCCCCGTTGATGATCATGTGATTGAACCGCTCGCGCTCGGTCATCGAGTCGATGATGGCCACGATGCGGGTAATTTCTTTGTCATCCACTTTCACGTTTTTCAGGTCCTTCATCGGACCCAGGTTTGGCATCATGCCGAGCAGGGACTCCAGGGGTCCCAGCTTGCGGATCTGGCGGAGCTGGTCGCGGAAGTCCTCGAGCGTGAACTCGTTGTCGATGAGCTTGCGCTGCATCTCCTCGGCCTGCTTCTGGTCAATGTTCTGCTCGACTTTTTCGATGAACGACAACACGTCGCCCATGCCCAGAATGCGGGAGGCCACGCGGTCGGGATGAAACGGCTCGAAGGCGTCCGGCTTCTCGCCGGTGCCGACGAATTTCAGGGGCTGGCCGGTGACCGAGCGAACCGAAAGGGCCGCTCCACCACGGGCGTCGCCGTCCATCTTGGTCAGGATCACGCCCGTGATGCCGAGCTGCTTGTGAAACTCGTCGGCCGACTTCACCGCGTCCTGCCCCGTCATCGCATCGGCGACGAACAGGGTTTCGGTGGGGGAAAACTGTTCGTGCAGCTCCCTCAACTCCCGCATCAGTTGCTCGTCGATGTGCAGCCGTCCCGCGGTGTCCACCAACAGAACGTCGCGCCCCGTCTGGGCCGCCTCGCGCCGCGCCGACCGAACGAGATCTACCGGCGCCGTTTCCTCCGGCGTTCCGGCATAAATGGGCAGTTTCACATCCCGCGCGATCACCGCAAGTTGCTGCCGCGCCGCCGGCCGGTAGACGTCCACCGAGACCAGAAGCGGATTGTGACCGTTCCGCGATAGCCACTTGGCCAGCTTTCCGGTGCTCGTCGTTTTGCCCGAACCCTGCAGGCCGACAATCATCATCACCGTTGGCGGCTCGTTGGCGAACCGCAGCCGCGACTGGTGGCTGCCCAGCATCTTGATCAGCTCGTCGCGGACAATCTTGACCACCTGCTGGCCCGGTGACAGTGCCGAGAGCACGTCCTCGCCCATCGATTTCTCGCGGATACTCTCGATGAGCTGCTTCACCACCCGGAAATGCACGTCGGCCTCGAGCAGCGCCATGCGGATCTCGCGAAGCGCCGCTTCCATGTTTTCGGCCGTAAGTTTGCCCTCGCCGCGCAGGTTTTTGAATACCCGCTGCAGCTTCTCGGAGAGGTTGTCGAACATGATAGTATTCAGGCCCGGCGGGCGGTGGGGAACCTTTTCATTATACAACGCCGCACATCCCCAAAGCTCTCAAACGGGTGGCGGCGCGGGGCCAATCCCGCCCCGGCCGCGCTTCCGCGGCCCGAGGATTACCGTCACGCGCATCTGGTCCTGACTGCCTGTCACCGGCCCTTCGAGCCCGGCTTCCAAATTCGGAAGGCACGGTACTGAATCTTGCATTTCAATGGTAGAATCGGGTAAGAGTTCTGCAACCGGCCGGAGTCCCATACGTCTAGAAATTACGAAGTGATGGAGCCACGGATCCGGGCGACAGAATGATTGCCGAGCAGCGACCCATGACTACCCAAGAACCGGAAGCCCCCCGCGCCACAAGTCCGGCGGACGATCCGGATGTTCATTTGCAGCGAATTCTGGCTGCCTCGGTAGAGGTGCCCTGGTACCGGTCGCTGATCCAGAACATCAAAGAGATCATTCATCCCCCGAAGTTACCCCCGCTGGAGATCACCTCCAAGCCGGTCGAGGTAAAAGATATTTGGGGCTTCTACGGCGGCCAGGAAAAGCGCGCCGGCCTGATGTCGGTGGGAATCCACGTTGGCGTTGTCGCCCTGCTGTTGATCATTGGGACCAACAAGAAAGTTCAGGAAGTCGTCAAGCAGCAGATTACCCTGATCGCCCCCGACATCGCCCCGTACAAACCGACGCCTGCCAAGAAAGACACGATGGGCGGCGGAGGCGGCGGAGGCGACAGGTCGCCCACACCGCCCAGCAAGGGCAAGCTGCCCCGGTTTTCTCCGAAACAATTTGTGCCGCCGATGGCCGTTGTCCATAACGAAAACCCGAAGTTGGTGATGGAACCGACGCTGAATATCCAGCCTGACGCTCCCGTCCCCAAGGTGAACATGAATGTTCTCGGGGACCCGCTGGCGAAATCGAACATGCCCTCCAATGGGCCCGGCGCCGGCGGCGGCATCGGGACCGGCCGGGGCGGTGGCGTTGGTCCCGGCTCAGGCAACGGTTACGGCCCTGGCTCGGGCGGCAACTTCGGCGGCGGCGTATTCCGCATCGGTGGCGGTGTCTCCTCCCCCATCCCGATCTTCAAGCCGGACCCCGATTACTCCGAGGAGGCGCGGAAGGCCAAATTCCAGGGTACGGTCGTGCTCGCTCTTGTCGTGGACGAGAAGGGGCTGCCGCGCGAGGTGCGCGTGGTGCGTCCCCTGGGTCTCGGCCTCGATCAGAAGGCGATCGAAGCTGTCGAAAAGTGGCGGTTCCGGCCCGGCATGAAAGACGGAAAACCAGTCTCCGTCTACGCGACGATCGAAGTAAACTTCCGCCTCTTGTAGGCCTCAGGGGGCCGAGTCCGCGCCTGTTTGCTCGAATCTTTCTTGTGCGCTGTGAAAGTGCCCTTGCCGAGTGGGCCGTAGTCGCACTCGCCCTGGATGGACCCGTCCCCGGCCAACTTGCCCCGATAAGTGACCTTCATCGCTTCCCCGCCTTCCGGAGTCGCCTCGAAGGACCATTCGATACGGTCGCCGGTCACGGTGCCCGTCACCTTGGCCTCGCCCAGCGCACCTGAATACGTACCCGCCAGCTTGTTCCCGGTTTGTTTCCAATCGAACTGGGCGGTGCCGCTGCCGGCGTCCAGATCGACGTCGGCGTCCCAGGCTCCGCTGTAGTCCACGGCCCAGGCCGCGCCCGCCCCGAGCAGCACCAGCACCACCAGCCGTTTCATGCCTACGACTATACCGCAGCCGCGGCCGGGCGTTAGCCGGCCTGCCGCCCGGCGCATGCGTCGCACGGGCAGATGCGCCGCAAATGATCGAACGAGTAGATTCCGGCGCTGTGTCCGTCGCTCCACACGATGCGAATCGCGTAATGCCCGACTTCCTCGACCTCGTTCATCCGGAGTGCCGGCTTAAACATGGGGAAGGGCCCGGCGGCCGCGGGCGTCGAGTAGTTCGTCTTCTCCGGCGTGGTCCCGTGCGCGCCGGTGCAGGTGGCGCAGGGGCAGTTGTCGCGCAGATAGCCCACGGTGTAGTCGCTGTGGTGGCCGTCTTTCCAATCCACCTTCACACCGCGCGATTTCGAGATCGCGATGTGGTCGGGCTCGGAGGGCGGGATCGCTGTCGTGGGAGATGTCATTGCGTCCGCTCGACGTCCCTCACGCCCGATACCCTGCGCATCGCCGAGACCACACGCTGCAGTTGCTTGGTGTCACGAATTTCGATAATCATGTCGATCACTGCCCCGTCGGTGGAGCGCTTCCCTTCGGTCGACGCTTCCAGGCTTCTGATGTTGCTCTCCTCCGAGGCCAGCAGCGACGTTATCTGCGCCAACAGCCCAGGCCGGTCATCGGTGTGGATTACGACGCGCACGGGGAAAATGTCCTTGGACGAACGCGCCCACTCGACTTCAATCTTCCGCTCGGATTCGTACATCAGGTTCTGTACGTTCTTGCAGTCCACCGCATGAACTGCGATTCCCTTGCCGCGCGTTACATAACCGATGATCGGCTGGCCGGGAATCGGATTGCAGCACCGGGCGCGATAGAGCAGCGGATCGTCGATGCCCTTGACGCGGATGATGAGGTCCTTGCCGTCACCGGCGGGCGCCGGCGGCGCGGGCGCCTTAACATCGAGGCCCTCGGCAGGCTCCGCCGCCGTCTCCGGAGCCAACTTCTGCAACACCTGCCTTGCCGAATACTTACCGAACCCCAGCGCGGCGTAAAGGTCTTCCGACTTGCTGCAGCCGTAATCGGAGGCCACTCCGTCCAGCGCCGTACGCCCGATCCGGCTGAGCTGCACTCCGAGCCGCCGCGCCTCTTTTTCGAGATACTTCTCCCCGATCTCGATCGCCCGCGCCCGCTCCACCGTGTTGATGAAGTGCTTGATTTTGTGCCGGGCCCGCGCCGTCTTGGCCATCGCCAGCCAGTCCCGGCTCGGCACGTGCCCCGGCTGGGTGAGAATCTCCACGACATCGCCGTCGCTGAGCGCCGATTTCAGCGGAACGATCCTGCCGTTCACCTTCGCCCCCACGCAGGTGTTTCCGACATCGCTATGAATGGCGTAGGCGAAGTCGATCGGCGTCGCTTCCCGCGGCAGTACGATCACCCGCCCCTTCGGGGTGAACGTGTAAACTTCTTCCTGCTGCAGGTCGAGCCGCAACGTCGAATTCATCGACGTCGGATCCTTCATGTCCCGCAGCCACTCCACCAATTGCCGGATCCAGACAATCCGCTCGTCGTCGGTGTCCGGCCCGCGCTTGCCTTCCTTGTATTTCCAGTGCGCCGCGATGCCCTCTTCGGCGAGCCGGTGCATCTCGTCGGTGCGGATCTGAACTTCGAAGGCGTGCCCGCCCGGCCCGATCACCGAGGTGTGCAGCGACTGGTAGCCGTTCGGCCGCGGCAGGGCGATGAAATCCTTGATCCGCCCCGGGATCGGATGCCACTCGCTATGGATGACCCCGAGCGCGCCATAGCAGTTCCGGACGCTGTCGGTAATGATCCTCACCGCCAGCAGATCGTACACCTGGTCCAGATTGATCTTCTGCCGCTTGAGTTTCAGATACACGGAATAGGCGCGCTTGGCCCGGCCCTCGACGCGCGCCGGAATTCCTTCGCGCGAGAGCCGAACCTCGATCTCGCGCTGGAGTTCCTTGATGTAGCCCTCGTACTCAGCCCGCTTGGATTCGATCTCGCGCATCAGATCGGCCGATGCCTCCGGCTCGACGTAGCGGAATGCCAGGTCCTCAAGCTCGCCCCGGAATTTGCCCATGCCGAGCCGGTGCGCGATCGGCGCATAGATGTTCAGCGTTTCTTCCGCAATTTCCCGCTGCCGCTGCGGCTCCAGACTATCGAGCGTCCGCATGTTGTGCAGCCGGTCGGCAAGCTTCACCAGAATCACTCTCGGATCGGTGGCCATGAAAAGCAGCATCTTCCGAAGATTTTCGGCCTGGCGCTGCTCCTTGGAGAAAAATCTGAGCTTGTCGAGCTTAGTGACGCCCTCGACGCACCGCTGAACGTGCTCGCCGAAATGCCGGCCGATCATCGCGAGGTCTATCTTCTTGTTATCCTCCACCGTGTCATGCAAGAGTCCTGTCTGCAGGCACACCATGTCCAGGTGTTGATCGGCGAGAATGTGGGCCACGTGAAGGGGATGATCGAGAAAGGGCTCGCCGCTCTTACGCGTCTGGCCGGAGTGGGCCATGCGCGAGAACTCATACGCCTTCCGCAGCGGCTGCAAGTCTTCCTTTGGCCTGTCGGCGCGGACCTTCGCCTCCAGTTCGGCGTAAAGCTCTTCCTGCACCGCCAGATCCCCGCCCTCCGCGGGCATCCCAACGACGGTAGGAGGAGGTTCCGCGGCAGCCATGCTATTAATATCATCTCTCATGTGGGCTACAAATAGAAAAAGGCCCGGAGCCTGCGGCTTCCGGGCCTTTCGAAGCGTACCGGGTTTACTTCGCGTCGGGCGTCACACCGCCGCTACCGGGCGCCGCCTTTGCGGCCTTGATCTTACGCGTGTCCATCGCCTTGTTCATCCAGTTATCGGCCACGGCGATGTCTTTCTTGTAATCGTCCTGGTTGTCCTGAAGATCGGCCCGTTCGCGGATCAGGAGGTTCAGGTACGACATGGCATCGTCGTACTGCGGATCGATCTCCAACGCCTGCTGCAGATTTTTGATCCCATCCTCGATCATCGCGCTGTACTTGTCCTTCAACTCTTCGCGCGCTTTCTTGTCCTTAATCGGGCCCGGGTCCTCCGGCTTCATTCCCAGCTTGGTCCGGGCAGCGGTGTAATTGGGATACCATTTTGCCCAGTCGATGACACCAAGTGTGTAGAAGCCTTCCTTGCTTTTGGGATCGATCTGAATCAGCTTCAGGTTCCAGTCGCGCGCTTCATCGAGCTTCTTGAACTTCTGATCCATGTCGGTAATGCCGCCGGCTTCCTGGTAGCTGAGCGAGGCCAGTGACTGGACGGCCATTTTGTCGGACGGATTGTCGTGCAGGACCTTGAGGAATTCGTCGCGCGCCGCCTGGGCGTTCTTGGTGTTCTCCGGCGAATCCGCGCCCGGAATGTACTGGTTCATGTACGCCGTGGCCAGGTACAGCCGAGCGTTGGGATTGGTCGGATCCAGTTCGATGGCCTGCTTGAAGTGTTCAACCGCCTCGCCGTATTTGGCGTTCTTGTAAGCCTCGACTCCTTTATTGAGCTGGTCGCGCGACTTCAGTTTGTCGCAACCGGAGGTAAACAGAGCCATGAGGGCGAGCGAGGTGACGAGGATCGTGTTTTTCATAGGATTCGGAATGTTCACCGGGCTTTTGCCGGCTGCTATTTTCCTGCTTCCACTCCGGGAGTCATGAGCCCGATCTTGTCGATGCCGGCTCCCTTGGCGATGTCGATGGCCCGGGCCACCGTCTGGAATTCCAGGTTCGGATCGCCCTTGACGAATACCACCCGCTCGGCTCGTGTTTTAAAGATCTCCTCGAGCCGCGGTCCGAGGCGGTTTTCGTCGGTCGGCTCCTGGTTGATCTTCATGCTCTTATCCTTTTCGATCACGATCACAACCGTACGGTCCTGATCGGGATTCACCGGCTTGTTGTCCTTCGGCGGCTGAGGCGCCAGAGCGTCCAGGCCGTGCGGAGTCAACGGCGTGATGACCATGAAAATGATCAGCAGCACGAGAAGTACGTCGATCAGCGGCGTCATGTTGATGTCTGATTTAGGCCCGCCGCCGGAGCCACCCACTGCCATTGCCATACGCGTTCTCCTTTTAAAGTCTCAGTGCCGATTCTCGACTATTTCTGGTCGCCGGGTTTCGCCGTGGGCGGTTCCTGCTGCCTTTGGTCGGTGAGCAGGCCCAACTGATCCACACCGGCGGCGCGCAAGTCGTCCACCACCTGCGACACCACTTCGTAGCGGGCGCGCGAGTCGCTCTTGATATACACCGTCTTGTCCAGTTTGTTGGTCAACAGGTCCTTGACCTTGTTCGGCAACTGGTCAGGCGCCGTCAGCTCGTTACCCGGGCTGAGGAACACCTTGCCGTCGCGCGTCACCGCCACCAGAACAGCGTCTTCCTTGTCGGCGGCCTGCATGGCGGCGGCGTTTTTCGTTTTCACCATGTCCACGCTCACGCCCTTGGTGAGCATGGGTGTGATGACCATGAAGATGATCAGCAGCACGAGCATCACGTCCACCATCGGCGTGACGTTGATGTCGGCGATTGCAGCGGGTGCTTTCTGTTTGGCCATGTTCGCTTCCTACACGAAATAGGGCGCGCGGCGGTCTTTCAAGCCGGCCGCGCGCCGGAATTCAACTCGCACTCTTCCGTTTACTTCGCCGCGGCTTTCTGGCTGCGCTTCAGGAAGTAGTCGATCAGCTCGGAGCTGGAGTTGTCCATCTCCACGTCGAACGCTTCAATGCGCCCCGTGAAGTAGTTGTACATCCAGACGGCCGGCAGCGCGACGAAGAGGCCGACGGCCGTGGTCACCAGGGCTTCGGAAATGCCGCCCGCCACGGCGCCCAGACCGGTCGACTTCTCGCTCGAAATGCCCTTGAACGCGTTGATGATGCCGACGACGGTTCCGAACAGTCCGACGAACGGACCGGTCGAACCGATGGTCGCCAGCGTGCTGACGCCGCGCTTCAGCTCGGCGTGCACGATCGCCTGCGCGCGCTCGAGCGCGCGGCGGGAAGCTTCCACTTCCTCACCCGAAATCTCGTTGCTGTCGCGGTGGGCCTTGAATTCCTGCAGCCCCGCCACCACAACCTTGGCCAGATGGCTCTTGCTGTAGCGGTCCGCGATCTTGATCGCCTCCTCGAGCTTCCCTTCACGCAGGGCGCCGGCCACGGCCGGTGCAAACTGCCGGGACTGCGTGCGGGCTCCGTTGTAGGCGATCAACCGGTCGATCATCACACCGATCGACCACGCCGACATAAGGAACAGAATAATGACCACGATTCGCGCTAGCCAGCTCATGTTGCCCCACATGGCGCGCGGATCGAAGCTGATTGCGGGCGAGCCGCTCTCCTGCAAGAAGAGAAGCGCCCAGACTTGCATTTGTAAAAGCATCGTTTTCTCCTGCGAGTTGAATTTAACTTTCTGACTTTACTGACTCAACGTAAAATTGACATCGATCGTGGTGACCACTTCCACGGGTTCGCCATTCAGCAGCGTCGGCTTGTATTGCCACTGCGAAACAGCCTGCTGCGCGGCCGCAACCAGCAGCGGATGGCCGCTCACCAATTGCAGATTCTGGATCGTGCCGTCCTTGCCGATGATGGCCTGGAACCGCACCACGCCCTGGATGCGGGCCTG
>DAIDHC010000056.1 GCA_027452065.1 Bryobacterales bacterium | reverse complement strand
GCAACGGGGGCGAGAGGGCCGAAGCGGCGGGCGAGGATATCGAGAATGGCGGAGGCGAACAGGACTTTATCGCGGCGCCAGAGGCCTTGCGCGTCCAGCGGCATGAACTCGATGAAGCGGATCCCGATGCCGCGCGCGCGGCCGTATTCGACCAGCGGGACGATGTCGGGCTCGGTAAGATCCTTCACGGCGACGGCGTTGATCTTGATCGGGAAGCCGGCGGCGAGGGCGGCGTCGATGCCGTCGAGCACGCGCGGGAGATCGTCACGGCGGGTGATCTGCTGAAAGCGGGCGCGGTCGAGGGTGTCGAGGTGGACGTTGAGGCGATGGAGGCCGGCGTCGCGGAGGGCGGAGGCGTGGGCGGCGAGCAGGACGCCGTTGGTTGTGAGGGCGAGGTCGGCGATGCCGGGAATGGAGGCGAGCTCGGAAACCAGAATCGTGACGTCCTTGCGGACCAGCGGTTCGCCGCCGGTGATGCGGAGCTTGCGGACGCCGAGGGTGGCGGCGACGCGGACGAAGCGGGCGATTTCTTCGAAGGACAGGATCTCGGGTTTGGGGAGGAACTTGACCGCGTCCTCGGGCATGCAGTACTGGCAGCGGATGTTGCAGCGGTCGGTGACCGAGATGCGGAGGTTGTCGTGGACGCGGCCGAAGGTGTCGACGAGCGGCGCGGCGGGCGTTGTCATTTGACGGCGAGCATGCGCTCGATGGGGAGCGCGGCGCGGGCGATGAGGTCCGGGGCGAGCTCGACGCGGGGTTCGAGGCGGTCGAGGGAGTCGCGAAGTTTCTCGAGCGTATTGCGGCGCATGTGGGGGCATTCGCTGCAATTGCAGTTTTCGTTGGCGACGAAGTGGAAGCGTTTGTGGGGGGCGAGCTTTTGCAGCGAGTGGGAGACGCCGCTCTCGGTCATGACGATGAATTCGGGGGCGGAGTTGGAGACGCACCAGTCGATGATGGCGCTGGTGGAGCCGATGAAGTCGGCCATCCGGAGGACGTCGGAGGGGCACTCGGGGTGGGCGGCGACGAGCGCTTCGGGGTGGGCGAGGCGGGCGGCGGTGAGGCGGCGCGCGGGGAAAGTGGCGTGGACGATGCAGGCGCCCTGCCAGATGCGCATGTTCTGGCGCCCGGTCTGGCTTTTGACGTAATTGCCGAGGTTGATGTCGGGCAGGAACAGGACGGGCTGGGAGGCGGGGATGGAGTTGACGATGGCGACGGCGTTGCGGGAGGTGCAGAGGATGTCGCTTTCGGCTTTGACCTCGACCGAGGTGTTGATGTAGGAAACGACGGCGTAATCGGGGTGCGCGCGGCGCCAGGCGCGGAGCTGATCGGCGGTGCAGCTATCCACCAGGCTGCAGCCGGCGTCGCGGTCCGGAACAACGACGGTGCGGGTGGGGTTGAGAACTTTGGCGGTCTCGGCCATGAACCAGACGCCGCAGAAGGCGATGACGTCGCCGTCGAAGTTGCGGGCGGCGCGGGCGAGTTCGAGGCTGTCGCCGACGGCATCGGCCAGCTCCTGGATTTCGGAGGACTGGTAATGATGGGCGAGGATCACGGCGCGGCGAAGGCGCTTCAGTTCGAGGATCTCCTCCGCCAAGGTCAGGGTTGCGGGCACGACAGGACTCACTTCCTGAGGATTAGATTGTATTTTAGCAGGCCGGGATTCGGGCGAATGCGGGCCGTCCCGTCCTTTTGCCGTCCTCCGGCCGCTTCTATGAGCCGAACTGCGCGCCATCTCCGGCTCCCGCGGCCCCATGGGACGGGGAAAACACGCGGAAGCCGGGCGCCTTGTAAGTTTTCGGGAGGTAGTCGCCGGGAATGGCGATGCGGTTGCCGTCGCGAAGGGCGGAGAAGTGCGGCGAGCAGATTTCCACGCCGGCGGCATTGAACTTGTCCTGGATGTTCTGATGAAGCTCGCCGTAGATGTTCACCATCTCGCGGGCCTGCGAAGTATAGGCGTTGATTTGGTATTTCACGTAAAAGTCGTCGAGCGCCGTCTGGAGCACGAACGGAGCGGGATCGGCGAGAATGTGCGTGGTGGAGAGAGCGGCGGAGATGAGGAATTGGTGGACGTCGCGCCAGGGGGCGTCGTAGCCGATGGTAACGCTGGTGTGAAGGATGAGGGCGCCGCCGCGGCAACAGGAGCTGAAGTTGACGATGTGGCTGGCCAGGACGAGCGAATTGGGCACCGTGATGTCTTCGTTCTTGACGGTGCGGATGTGGGTTGCCAGCAGCGTCGTTTCGGTGACGTCGCCCAGGGTGTCGGCGATCTGGACGCGGTCGCCGGCCTGAAACGCCCGGGTGTAGGTGAGCAGGACGCCGGCGACGAGATTGCCGACCGCGCTGGCGGAGCCGAGCGAGAACAGAAGGCCGAAGAAGAGGGAGATGCCGCGGAGGCCCGGCGCGTCGTGGCCGGGGATGTAGGGGAAGACGACGGCGGCGGCGATCGCAAGGACGAGCAGGCGGGCGATCTTGTAAGTGGGGCCGGCCCACTCGCGGTAGAAGCCGGGAATGGAGAGCATGCCGGATTGGATTCCGTCGAACAGATACCGGCAGAGCTTCAGGGCGTACCGCGTGAGCACCGCAATGAGGATGATGATGAGGAAGTTGGGCGTGTACCCGGCGACGGCGCCGCCGGCGGCGCTGAGGCCTGCGTTCAAGTAGGAAAACAGGGCGGCGGAGACGGCGCGGGTGGAGGGGAAGACGCTGAGGACAAGGGAAGCATAGAAGTAGAGCGCAACCAGAGCAAGCGCCGCGTGCGCGGCTGTGGCGAGGCTCGACAGCATCCAGACGACCCGCTGCGCCGTCAGCAGTTCCAGCTTCTGGAGCCGAACCGCTTGAATGCGGGTCCCACGCCAGGCTTCGAGCCGGAGACGCAGACGGGCGAAGGCGATCTGCAGAAGGCGGAGCACGGCTGCGAGAATGGCGGTGAACAGGAGAGCGAGCCCGACGGCGATGACGGTTTGCTGGAAGCTGTGCTCGTGGCGGGATTGGCGCAGGGCGGCTTGGAGGATCTTCGCGTACTCGGCAGCCAGAGCCTGGCGCGGCTTGCCGGCTGCCCGGGCGTCGGCTTCGGTGATCGCGACGATGGGAACGTCGCCGGCGTTGATGTCGCTGCTGAACTCGCTTTCGGTGATCGTAAGAGGATCGATTTTCGCAAAAGGGTCCTCGGAGAGCTTCTGGAGACGCTCACCGATCGCCTGGGCGCGGGCGGCCGGGCTGAAGGAACCCACGGGGGCCTGAATCGTGAGCAGGGTCTTCCCATCGAATTGGACGGGCGCGCCCGGCGCCGCCGCGGCAGGCGCCGCACTCAGTAGGCACGCTGCCATCAGTTGGAACAGCCGGGTATTCATTCCGTATCCCCCTAATCGGAATTGTAGGACTTCGGGCGCGGGGAATTCCGATGGCGGCCTTCGAGGGAAGGAAATGGGGCGGCGCTGGCGATATGCTAATGCTGTGAGAAGGAACGGGCCATGAGGGCGGTTGCGGCGGTGGGAATGGCGCTGGCGCTGGCGGGGGCGGCGGCCGGGCAGGGGACGGGGCCGGTGTTGAGCTGCGCCGCCTCGGCGGTGCCGGAGACCGTGCGGGCCGAGGGCGTGACCGAGCGCGTGGGCGACATTGTGCTCGTGTGCACCGGCGGGGCGCCGGGCGCGGCGGTAACGGGGAACTTCACGCTTTTTCTGAATGTAGGCATCACGAATCGCATCGGGGCGGGCAACGCCACAGACGTTCAGTTCACCTACGATATCGGCGGCGGGCCGCAGGCTGTGGGCGTGCCGGGGACGCTGAGCGGGGCCGTGGTGAGTTTCAACGGGGCGCGGTTTCCGCTGTCGGCCTCCGGCGGCGTCGGGCTGCGGTTGTTCAACATTCGAGCGAACGCGACGGAGGTGAACACCGGCGGGACGATCCGGGCGACACTCGCGGTGAACAGCGCGAACCTTCTGCCATTGACCCAGAGCACGTTCGTGGTGGCGCAGACGGAGCTGGGGTTGTACGCGGGCGCGTCGGGGCGGCTGATCTGTTCGCAGAGAGGCTCGCCGCTGCCGGCGGGAACGGGGTCGTTCGCGGCGTTTCTGGCGGCGCGGACGGCGTTTTCGACCATTCGGCTGACGGAGGGGTTTGCGAGCGCGTTTGAGCCGCTGGGGAACCAGACCAATTTCGGGGCGGACGCGGGGGAGCGGTTTGTGTTGACTTACTCGGGGTTTCCGCCCGGGGCGCGGGTGTTTGTGCCGGCGGTGGTGGCGGGGACGGACGCGGCCGCGCCGACGGCGGGAGGGGATCTGGGGCTGGCGGCGTCGGGAGGGCAGTATACCCCTGGGGGTATGGGTTCGCTGCTGCTGTCGGTTGTCGCGGGCGCCGATGCGGCCGGGGCCGGAGGGAAGCCGGTGTATGAGCCGGGCGCGGCGGGCTCGGGGACGGTGACGCTGGACGCGATGACGGAGGTGCCGCTGGCAAACGGGACCGGCACGGTGGTCTACGAGGTGGTGGACGCGAATCCGTTCCTGCAGGAGAGCGCGCAGGTTCCGGCGTTTCTCGGGCTGCCGCCGGGGGCGGTGAGCGGGATTGTTCAAACGTCCGTCACCGAGACGTTCGGCGCGGTCTCGACCAGCGGGATTGCCAGCGCGGCGGCGGCGGTGCCGCGGTTCGAGGCGGTGGCGCCGGGGCCGGATTGCGGGCTGGTGGGCGACTGCGGCGCGGCGTATTATCCGAAGCTGCGGGTGACGCCGGCCTCTGCCTCGTTCAACGCCGTTGTGGGTGGAAAGCTGCAAGGGCAGTACGTGCAGATCCAGAATGCCGGCGGGGGCGTGCTGCAGTGGGCGGCGACGGTGGAATACGCTTCGGGCGAGCCGACGGGATGGCTGTTCCTGGATCCGGGTTCGGGCGTCGGGGCAGCCTCGGGGTTCATCTATATGGACCCGTCGAAGCTGAGCGCGGGCACGTACACGGCGAACGTGGTGGTGACCCTGGGTCTGGTGGCGGGGCAGGCGGTGATACCGGTGACGTTGACGGTGACGCCTCCGCCGGAGCCGCCGGCGCCGGTGGTGGCGGGAGTGACAAACGCGGCCGACTACAAAGTGACGGCGATCGCGCCCGGGTCGCTGGCGACGATCTTCGGGGCGCACTTCACGGGGACCGCGGTGACGGTGGCGTTTTCCGGCTCGGCGGCGAAGATTTTGTACCAGGGCGACACGCAATTGAACGTTGTCGTGCCTTCGGGGCTGGCCGTGGGGCCGGCGTCGCTGGTGGTGACGGTGGACGGGAGGGCGAGCGCGGCGGCCGTGGTGACGGTTGCCGAGCAGGCGCCGGGGATTTTTCCGGGGGGCGTGTTGAACCAGGACAGCACGCGGAACGCAGCGGGGAACCCGGCGGCGGCGGGAACCGTACTACAGGTGTACGCGACCGGCATGTCGGGAACGATTACGGCGACGATCAACGCCCAGCCGGCGGAGGTCGAGTACGGTGGCCCGGCCCCGGGCATCGAGGGAGTGGAACAAGTGAATGTCGTGCTCCCGGCGGCGGTGACGGGCACGGTGCAGTTGGAAGTCTGCGCGCCTTCGAGGCTCGGGATGGCGTGTTCGGCGGCCGCTGCCGTGGCGGTGAAGGCAAACTGAGGGCCACGGCGCGCCTGAAGCGTAGCCTCGCGGGACACAACGCCTGAAAGGAATTGGCTGCCCCATGGAAACTTTACTGCGCGATCTTCGCTACGCCCTGCGCATGGGGCGGCAGGGCGGAGGAGCCTTCACCGCGACGGCGGTTGCGGCGCTGGGCCTGGGAATCGGCGGGACGACGGCCATCTTTTCGCTGGTGAACACGGTTCTGTTGAAGCCGCCGCCGTTTCCCGAGGCGGACCGCATCGTGATGCTCGAGACCAAGTCGCGGCAGGGCAGCTTCGGTGGGGCCTCGCCGGCGAAGTTCGCTCACTGGGCGCGGCAGACGGCGATTCTCGAAGACGTGGCGGCGTTCGCCGGCGGGGTGGTGAACTGGACCGGCGGCGAGATCCCGCGGCAGCTCAAGAGCGCGCGGGTCAGCTCGGCCTACTTCCCTCTGTTCGGCGTGCCGATGCTGATGGGGCGGCCCTTCAACGCGCAGGAAGACAGGCCGGGCGAGCCACCGGTGGTGGTGATCAGCGAGGAGCTGTGGAGGAGCCGGTTCGGCGGCGATCCGAACATCGTGGGCCGCGTGATGCCGCTGGAGGGCGAGCCGCACGTCATCACCGGCGTGGTGGCGTCGCGATTCGACTTTGGGGACTTCGGGCCGCGGCCGGAGGTGTGGGTGCCGTTCCAGCTCGATCCGAACTCGCGCGACCAGGGTCACTATTTTCTGGCCGCGGCGCGCTTAAAGGAAGGAGTGACGCTGGAGCAGGCCAAGGCGCGGCTGGACGCCTCGGCGGCGGACTACCGGCGGAAGTATCCTGATGCGCTGGGCAACGGGCAGAGCTTTGACGCGGCGGCGTTGAAGGATTCGCTGGTGCGGGATGCGCGGCGGTCGATCTGGGTGCTGGCGGCGGCGGTCGGGTTTGTGCTGCTGATCGCCTGCGCCAATGTGGCGAACCTGCTGCTGGCGCGGGCCGAAGTGCGCAAGAGGGAACTGGCGATCCGCGCGGCGCTGGGAGCGGGGCGGGCGAGAATCGTGCGGCAGTTGCTCACCGAGAGCGTGCTGCTGGCGGCGGCGGGCGCTGTAGTGGGCCTGGCGCTGGGCATGATGGGCATTCGCGCGCTCCTGTCGGTGAACACGGCCGGGCTGCCGCGCGTCGGCGAGGACGGCGCCATGGTTTCGCTCGACGCCCGCGTGCTCGGCTTCACGGTGCTCATCACTCTGGTGACGAGTCTGATCTTCGGACTGCTGCCGGCATGGCAGGCCGCGCGCGCCGACCTGAACGCCGCCATTCGGGAAAGCGCGAGCCGCAGCGGGAGCGGGTTCCGGCAGAACAAGGCGCGGACGCTCCTGGTGGTGACGGAAGTGGCGCTGGCTGTTGTGCTGCTGGTGGGAGCGGGGCTGCTGATCCGCACCGAGATGGCGATGTACGCGGTGAATCCCGGCTTCGATACCACGCATGTGCTGACGATGCGGATGTCGCTGTCCGGCAAGGCGCTCGAAACCAGCCTCGGCATCGAGCAGCTCGAACGCCGCGGCATCGAGCGGCTGGAGGCCCTGCCCGGCGTTGAGCGGGCCAGCGCCGGATGCTGCGTGCCGCTCGAAGGCGGCTACGGGCTGCCGTTCAAAGTGATGGGCCGCCCGCTGACCGAAGGGCCGTTCCATGGCGGAGCCGGATGGAAAACCCTGGCGCCGGGATATTTCGAAGTGTTCCGGATCGCTGTGGTTCGCGGGCGAACGTTCACCGGGCGCGACGGTCACGGGAGCGCGCCGGTAGTGGTGATCAACGAGGCCATGGCGCGGCGCTTCTGGCCCAAGGGCGATCCGCTGCAGGACCGGATTCTGATTGGCAAGGGAGTGATGCCGGCGCTGGAAGACGAGCAACCGCGGCAGATCATCGGCGTCGTCGCCGATCAGCGGGACGGGGCGCTGAATCAGGACCCGGGGCCGGAGATGTACATTCCCGACGGCCAGGCGACCGACGGGATACAGGCGTTGAATGTGAAACTGACGCCGCTGGCGTGGGTGATCCGGACCAGGGGTGAGCCGCGGAAGCTGAGCGCCGCGGCCCAGCGGCAGCTCGAGCAGGTGAGCGGGCTGCCGGTGTCCGACATCCGGGACATGGGCGAGGTGGTTTCGCGCTCCACTTCGCGCGAGCGGTTTCACATGCTGCTGATGAGCGTGTTCGGCGGCGTCGCGCTGCTGCTGGCGGCGATCGGGATTTACGGGCTGATGGCGTACTCGGTGGAGCAGCGGACGCAGGAGATCGGCATCCGCATGGCGCTGGGAGCCGGCCGGAGCCAGGTGCGGGGCATGGTGATGAGGCAGGGGATGATATACGCGGCCATCGGCGTCGTAGTGGGCGCCGCCGGGGCGTTTGCGCTGGCGAAACAAATAACAAGCTTTTTGTTCGGAGTGACGGCCTGGGACCCGCTGGTGTTCGCGACCATCCCGGCGGTGCTCCTGGCGGCCGCGGCGCTGGCGGTGTGGCGGCCCGCGGATCGCGCGACGAAGGTGGACCCGGCCACCGCGCTGCGGCAAAGTTGAGCGCGGCCTCAGGCCGGCGGGGCGGTGGTCTGGCGCACCAGCAATCGCGGGGGGAAGATCTCGAACGCCGTCAGGGTCCGCCGCGTCGGAAGGCGAATCGCCTCGAGCAGGATGTGCGCGGCCGAGCGTCCGAGGTCCTCGCGCGGCCAGTCGACGGTTGTCAGGTACGGGTTGGGGTGGTGCCGGCCTTCGATGTTGCCGGCGCCGATGACGGAGATATCCTGCGGCACGCGGAGGCCTGCGTCCCGGGCCGCGTAGATCGCTCCGATCGCCATGGGGTCGTTGGCGGCGAAGACGGCGGTGGGGCGCGTGCGGGCGGCGAGGAGTTGTTGCATGGCCGAGTAGCCGCCTTCGATCTCAAAATCGCCGGCGACGATCCAGGCGCTGCGGGAGCGGAGCCCGGCGCTGCCGAGGGCGTCGGAGAAGCCGCGGCGCCGGAGGAGTGCGGGGCTGAGGTCCGGACCGCCGATGAAGGCGATGCGCGAGTGGCCGAGCGATACGAGATAGGCGGTGGCCACGCGGCCGACCTCGCGGTCGTCGGTGCGGACGCCGGCGAAGCTGCGCTTGGGGAAGAATCGATCGATGAGGACGAAGGGGATCTTCCGGCGGCGGATGTCGAGAAACAGGTCGGGTGAGAGCGGGGGCTGGCAGGAAGCGACGATGAGGCCGTCGACGCGGCTGCCGGTGAGCATGGCGATTTCCGATTTCTCGCGCGCCGGGTCGTTGCGCGAGTGGCAGAGCAGAATGTCGTAGCCGGACTTTTCCAGCACTTCCTCAATGCCGGTGGTGATCTGGGCGAAGAACGTGTGGGCGATGTCGGGGATGACGATGCCGACGATGGAGGAGCGGCGCTGCACCAGGCTGCGGGCCCAGCGGTTGGGCTGGTAGCCGAGGTCGGCGGCGCAGGCCAGCACGCGGGCGCGCGTGGCGGCGCTGGCGCCGGGAGGCGTGCCGTTCAGCGCGCGGGAGACGGTCATCGGCGAGAGGCCGAGACGGTCAGCGATATCGACGATGGTCACGGACTTGGCGCCGCGCGGAGCTCTCATGGGGAACTGGCGTGGAGTTGATTATACCCCCGGAGGCGTGTGCCGAGGGCCGCGGTTGGCGGCGGGGCCGCGGCGGTGGTAGCTTAGCAGCGAGATGAAGATTGCGGATGTGCGGGCAACAACGGTGACGGTGCCGCTGGAGGCGCCTCTGAGGCACGCCAACGGCTGTCACTGGGGGCGGTTTGTGCGGACGATCGTCGAGGTGGAGACCGACACGGGAATCGTGGGCTTGGGCGAGATGGGCGGCGGCGGCGAGTCGGCCGAAGCCGTGTTCCGGGCTCTGAAGGGCACTCTGAAAGGGCATGATCCGGCTCGCATCGAGGAGATGCGCTTCCGCGTCGCCAACCCGACGGCGTCCTTATATAACAACCGGACGCAGGCGCTGGCGGCGCTCGAGTTCGCCTGCCTCGACATTCTGGGCCAGGCCTGGGGCGTGCCGGTGTCGGAGATTCTCGGCGGCCGGCTGCGCGACCGCGTCCCGTTCGCCTCGTACTGTTTCTTCCGGTATCCGGACGCGCGCACCGGCCGCGGCGAAGTGAGGACCATCGAGCAGATCATCGCCAACGCGCGCGATCTCAAGGCGCGTTATGGCTTCACCACGCACAAAATGAAGGCCGGCGTGTTCCCGCAGGATTACGAGCTGGAGGCGTACACGGCGCTGGCCGCGGAGTTTCCCGGCGACCGCGTGCGCTTCGATCCGAACGCCGTCTGGTCCACCGAGGAGGCGATCCGCTTCGGCCAGGCCATCGAAGGGCTGCGCAACGATTATCTCGAAGACCCCGTGTACGGACTGCACGGAATGCGTCGGACGCGGGAGAAGGTGCGCGTGCCGCTGGCCACGAACACCGTGGTGGTGAACTTCGAGCAATTGGCCGCGAACACTCTCGATACCGCGGTGGACGTCATTCTGCTCGACACGACGTTCTGGGGCGGCATCCGCGCCTGCGTGAAAGCCGCCGGCGTCTGCGAAACCTTTCAGACCGGCGTCGCCGTGCACTCCTCCGGCGAGCTGGGCATTCAACTGGCGACCATGCTCCATCTGGGCGCCGTGATTCCCAACCTGAGCTTCGCCGCCGACGCGCACTATCATCATCTGACCGGCGACATCATCGACGGCGGTTTGATGCGCTACGAAGGCGGCGCCATCCGGGTGCCGGAGTCGCCCGGCCTCGGCGTGAAGCTGAACCGCGAGAAGCTACGCGAATATGCCGAGCTGTACCGCGAACTGGGAAATTATCCCTACGATCAGGACCCGCTGCGCCCCGGCTGGGCGCCTCTGGTGCCGAACGACCGTTGGGCCGATCCGGCCGACGATCGCTGCCCTTCGATGGCCTGAGCCGGCTATTTCACTTCGGCCCACTTGCGCTCCAACCATCGATCGCCGGCGCCGCCGCGATTTCCGCGGCCCGCCCCGGAGGCATGGGATAGAATCGAAGACCGATGACTCACCCGGTTGGTAAGAGTGTGTCCTGCCTCTTGATGGCGGCCGTGATCGGCTCCCTTCCGACGCCTGCCGCTCCGCCGGCGCCGCTCGCCTTCGAGCTTTCCTTCCCAAAAGAACTCTCCGCCGCCCCCGTGGACGGCCACATCATCCTCATCCTCTCGAAGGACTCGAAGCAGGAGCCGCGCTTCAGCGTCGGCGAAGGCACCGAAACGCAGCAAGCCTTCGGATTGGACGTCGAAGCGTGGCAGCCGGGCGCCCCGCTCCGCATCGACGCATCGACGCAGAGTTACCCGCTGGAGACGCTCGCGGACCTGCCGGCCGGCGACTATTTCGTCGAGGCGGTGTTCAACATTTACGAGACCTATCGCCTGGGCAACGGCAAAGTGGTGAAGCTGCCGCCCGACCGCGGCGAAGGCCAGCACTGGCAGACCAAGCCTAGCAACTTCCTCACCGCCGTTCACACGCTGCACCTGGACGCCAAAACGTCGGGCACCGTGCGGATTGCCTTCGACCACAAGATTCCTCCGCTCGATCAGGAACTGGCGGAGGTCGACTCGCAGCTCGACTGGCGCAAGATCACCCAGCCTGAAAGCAGCGCCGATAGCCAGTGGGTGAAGCACGTCAGCATGCGCAGCGAGCTGCTGACAAAGTTCTGGGGTCGTCCCACCGAAATCGGCGCCATAGTCCTACTGCCCGACGGCTGGGCCGAGCACCCCGAAGCCCGCTACCCGGTGCTCATCTCCGAGGATCATTACCACCGGCACCTCTATCCGGACTTCCGCACGACACCGCCCGACCCGGCGCTTAAGGCCCGCGAGCAGCAGGAACCGGAGCAGCCCGGCGACGGCACCATCGTCGAAGTGGATCGCGAGAGCGACACGCAGGCCGCCGGCTGGCGGCTCTTTCAGGATTGGACCAGCGGCCGCCTGCCCCGAGTGCTTATCGTGATGCCCGTTCATCCGAATCCGTACTTCGACGACGCCTATGCGGTCAACTCGGCCAACCTCGGCCCGTATGGCGACGCCATCATGCGCGAGCTGATGCCGATGGTGGAGAAGAAATTTCACGGCATGGGCCAGGGCTGGGCGCGCGCCGTGTTCGGAGGCTCGACCGGCGGTTGGGAAGCGCTGGCGCAGCAGGTGTTCTATCCCGACGACATCAACGGCGCCTGGGTCGGATGTCCGGATCCGATCGATTTTCGCGCCTACAGCACGGTGAACATCTACAGTGACAAGAACGCCTATTTCCGCGAAGGGCCGTTTTTGAAAGTGCCGCGGCCGGAAAAGCGCGACACCAACGGCGTGCTCGATTCGACCATGGAGCAGGAGAACCGCCACGAAATGGTGGAGGGCTCGCATAGCCGCTCCGGCGAGCAGTTCGACGTCTGGCAGGCCGTTTTCGGGCCGATGGGCGACGACGGTTATCCGAAGCCCATCTGGGACAAGCGCACCGGCGACATCGACAAGTCGGTCGCCGAATACTGGCGTGAGCACTCCGACCTCAGCTACATCATGAAGCGCGACTGGGCCACGCTCGGTCCCAAGCTCGCGGGCAAGCTACACTTCGCGGCCGGAGACATGGACACCTGGTATCTGAACAACTCGGTGCGCCTGGCCGAAACCGTGCTCACCGATCCGAGGCTTTCACCGCCGGCCAATGCCACCTTCGATTTCGGCGCGCGCCAGCCGCACTGCTATCAGGGCGTGCCGCTCAACGCTCCGCTGTTCGACCGGCTGAACGAATTTCCGGCGCTGATTTCGAAAATCGTCCGCCACATCGAGGCCACCGCCCCGGGCGGTGCGGACTTGAAGAGCTGGAAATATTGACGGCGCCCGGCCGCCTCGCTTGTTGTACTCTGGTCTGCATGACCGGCGACGACCGCGCTCTTTCCCGCCGCCTCTGGCTCGGAGGTCTGCTGGGCGCATGGCCGGCGGTGCTGGCCGCGCAACACCACGCCCACCACGCCGCGAGCGCAACGGCTCCGGCCGCCCTCGCCTTCTTCGACGCCTCCGCCGCCGCCGAAGTCGAGGCGCTCGCCTCCGTCATTCTCCCTTCCGGCGCGACGCCCGGCGCGCGCGAGGCGGGCGCCATCTACTTCATCGACCGCGCGCTTCTTACCTTCGACCGCGACAAGCAGCCGCTCTATCGCGACGGCCTCGCGGCGCTGGCCAAGTCCCGGCTCGAACATTTCCCCGGCTCGCACTCCTTCGCTTCCCTCGACGCCGCTCAGCAGGTAGCGCTGGTCCACGCCATCGAATCCACGCTCTTCTTCGAACTGGTCCGCTTCCACACCCTGGCGGGTTTTCTCGCCGACCCCTCCTACGGCGGCAACCGGAACCTGGCCGGCTGGCGCCTCCTCGGCTTCGACGACAGCTTCCACTTCGAGCCCCCCTTCGGCTATTACGACGCCCAGGAGCCCAACGGCTGAATGCCTCCTCAACCGAGTTTCCTTCCCCGCGACCCGGTGGACTTTTTGATTGTCGGCGCCGGCGCCGCCGGAGGAGTGATGGCCGCCGAGCTGTCCACCGCCGGGTTCTCCGTGGTTGTGCTCGAGCAGGGCCCGCACCACCGGCCCCAGGATTTTCGCCACGATGAGCTCGGCGTCTCTTTCCACGCCGCCCTCACCAACGACACCCGCCTCCGCCCCAACACCTTCCGCAAAACGGAATCCGGCGCCGCCGTCACCCGTCGCGCCATCGAGTACGGCTGCATGGTCGGCGGCGGGTCGGTCCACTTCACCGCCAACTACTGGCGCTTCCACGCCTCCGATTTCCACGAGCGCAGCCTGTACGGCGCCGTCGGAGGCTCGACGCTCGCCGACTGGCCCATCGCCTACGACGATCTCGAACCGTTTTACACGCGCGCCGAATGGGACATCGGCGTCTCCGGCCTCGGCGGCTCGAACCCCTTCGATGCCCCGCGCTCGCGCCCCTATCCTCTCCCGCCGATGCCCGTGAAATCCTCCGGCGTCCTGTTCGAACGCGGCGCCCGAAAGCTCGGCCTCCATCCTTACCCGGCGCCGGTCGCAGTTCTTTCGCGCAATTTCAACGGCCGGCCCGCCTGCGTCCACTGCGGCTTCTGCGAAAGCTTCGGCTGCGAGGTGGGCGCCAAGTCGAGCTCCCTCGCCGCGCTGTTCCCCCGCGCCCTCAAGACCGGCCGCTGCGAGATCCGTCCCGATTCCTACGTCCGCAAAATCCAGACCGGGCCCGATGGCCGCGTGAACGGCGCCGTCTACTTCGACAAGGCGAAGCGCGAAGTCTTCCAGCGCGCCCGCAACGTCGTCGTCTGCGCCAACGGCGCCGAAACGCCGCGCCTGCTGCTCATGTCGCGCTCGGCGAAATTCCCCGATGGACTGGCGAACTCCTCCGGACTGGTCGGCAAAAATCTGATGTTCGACTGCGGCCTCGCCGCCCGCGGCATCTTCGAACACCCCCTCAACGATTACAAAAGCATCGAGGCCACGCGTGTCCTGCACGATTTCTACGCCGCCGACCCCGCCCGCGGCTTCTACGGCGGCGGCGGCCTCGACGCGCGCTTCGACTGGTATCCCCTCGCCTTCGCCGTCGATGGCCTGCCCTCCGGCCTTCCCCGCTGGGGCCCGGCCTTCAAAGACGCCCTCGCCGAATATTTCCCCCGCATGATGACCGTGCTCGCCCATACGACCTGCCTGCCGCGCGAGTCCAACTCCATTTCACTCGACCCCAACGTGAAGGACGCCTGGGGCCTGCCCGCGCTCCGCGTCACCTTCGACTACCACCCCGACGACATCAAGAACTGCTGGTGGCTTCTCGAACGCCAGAAGGAAATTCTCGACGCCGCCGGCGCCCGCAAAGTCTGGACCGACGATCTCAGCGTCCTCGGCGTCTCCCGCCACCTCATGGGCACCTGCCGCATGGGCCGCGATCCGAAAACCTCCGTTGTCGACACGTTCCACCGCGCACACGACGTCCCGAATCTCTACATCGTCGACGGCTCCAGCTTCGTCACCAGCGCCCGCCAGCAGCCCACCTGCACCATCCAGGCCCTGGCCTACCGCGCCGCCGACGCCATTGTCCGCGCCCGCTAGCCCCGCCGCTCAGGTCTTCTTCGCCGGCAATGCCACGTTCGGATCCCCGTCCCGCTTGCCCGATCCCCACCAGTACGTGTTCCCGTCGCGGCTCGAGGCGTAATCCAGCACCCACGGAGTCACGGTGCCGTCGTCTTCTTTCAGGTAGCAGAAGCCGATGCCCTTGTCTCCGCCCAGGTGCTCGTGCATCACCCAGTCCGTCTTCATCACGCTGGTCTTGGTGATCGTGCGCCCGGTGAGACTCGCGGTTTTCAGTTTCCCCTCCACCGCCGTCCACTGCGGCACCGCCTCGACCGTGCCTTTCGTAACCCGCGCGTGCCACGAAATCGCATTCAGCTCCCACGTGTTCGGATCTTCGCGGTTGAACGCCTTCTTCGCTTTCGCCACCAGCTTCGGCGGCTCGTAGAGTCTTTTGATCTGCTCCATGCAGGTGCAGAACTCGCCGACGTTCTGGTTCACCGCCGACATCAGCGCCACCAGTGTTCCCCACAGCTTGGCGACGTTCGATTCGCTGAGCTTTTGAATCGGAATCGTGAGGCTGTTCGGCGCGGACGTGTCTACTAACTGCAGCTCTGTCGAAAGACTCCTCAGCTCCTTCAGGAAAACTTTATCGTTCTCCAGCCGCTGTTTCAGATCCGAGATGACGCGATCGAATTGGACCTTGATCGCGGCCAGCTTTCCGGTGTAGCCGGCCCACTCCTTGTTGGTCTGGATCTCGGCCATCGCGCCGAGCGCCGAGGCCAAAGCGCCCGATGCAATGGTGCTGAGCAGCTTGTCGCAAGGCAGCGCGGCAGCCGCCCGCGTCTCGACGCCGCCCCATTTCGCCGTGGCGGCCCTGACGTGCGCGTCGAGCTCCGCAAACGCGTCGTCGCGCTGCTTGACCAGCGCGTCCAGCTCGCGCCGCGCCGCCATCCCGCGCGCGGCCGACTGCAGCACCTGCGCCGCCTCCTGCTGCCTCTCGTACTCCCGCCGCGCCAGAAATCCCCGCACCTGGCTCTGCAGCGTAATGGCCGCTTCGCGCTGCGCCAGAAATTCCTGCCTCGCCGCCCGCCCCCGCACCAGCGCCTGAATCGCCGTCGCCGCGGCCACCCTCTGCCGCCCGCGCTCCAGATACGCCTGATACGATCGCGCCGCTCCGATCTTGGCCTCGGTCTGCGCCTTGAGTTGCCGCGCCCGCTCCTCCTCGCGCACCTTCTGCGCCTGCAAAACCATCTGCTGGTGAATCAGCGTGAAGGCGTCGAAGGTCTCGGTCTGCTGTTGCTGCGTGAACGGCTGCGCGTCGTTCATGCTCAGGCTGCGCTGCCGCCGCGGCGGCTGGTCGCCGCCTCCGCCTTTTCCGGACCCAATGACAGGTGTCGGGCTGGCCATCGTTCGCCTCCTCGGGTGTGAATCCCGGCGCGCAGGGCGCCGTGCAACCAACATATACCCTAACTCGCCGGGGCGGCGGATTATTATCCGGTGCCTGTCGTTCTTAAAGCGGAAAAATCGCATCCACAATCAGCACGAGTTTCGCAATCCGCCCGTACCACGAAATCGCATTCCGCTCCTGCTCGCAGGCAAGCCTTTCAGCGCTGAGGCGAACGCCTTGCCGTTCTCAATACGCCGTCTCCGAGTCTTCCTCCGTTTGGCGAAAGTCCGGCGATTCCCCGCCGGAGGTTTCTCCATGGGCGCGAACGCGCGCGGAAAAACCCGTCGCCGCCTCACTCCTCGCGCAGCGCCCGCATGGGCTCGATGGAAGCGGCGCGGCGTGCCGGCGCCAATGACGCCAGCGATCCCACCGCCAGCAGCAGAACCGGCACCGCGGCGTAGGTGGAAACATCGGCCGGCGCCACGTTGTACAGAAAGCTCTCGATCAGCCGCCCGCTCATCAGCGCCAACACGATGCCCGCGGCCAGGCCCGCTCCGATGAGCACCGAACCCTGCCTCAACACCATCCTCGCCACGCCGCCTCGTGTCGCTCCCACCGCCATCCGGATGCCGATCTCGCGGCGGCGGTAGCCCACCAGTTGCGCCAGCACTCCGTACAGCCCCGCCACCACCATAATGACGGCCAGCCCGGCGAACGAGCCCGTCAGGTACAGGCCCAGCCGCTGGCCGAAGGTGTGCTGGTCGATCGTCTCGCTCATCGTCTGGAAATTATCCAGCGCAAATCCCGGCGCGGCCTGGCGGAAAATCGCCCGCATTTCCGCGGCCACCGGAATGTCGCCGCGCGTCCGGACCACGAAACTCACCACCGTCTTCAGCAGTCCTTGATAGAAGAGCGATGTCGTCGGCACCTGCTGCTGCGGCACCAGGATCAGCGGCTGCACGGCGGCGCCCACCCGGTCGTCGGTCTGATCGGCAAGCACGCCGACGATCGTGAACGGTTTCACCATGCCGGTGTCTTTTCCGCCCAGGTCGATCCTCTGCCCGAGCGGGTCCGCGCCGGGAAAATACTTTTTGGCCAACGCCTCGTTGATTACCGCGGCCAGAGGCGTGGCGGCCGTGTCGCCGTCGCCGATCATCCGGCCGCGAACCACCGGTGTGCGGAGTGTACGGTTGTAGTCTCCGCTGACGGCGCTGACGCGAGCCTCCGGTGTGTTCGCCCGGTCGGTGGGCCGGCCCAGGATTTCGAAGCTCGAATGCAGGTCCATTCCCGAAAGCGGCGGAGCCGTCGCCAGCGCCGCGCTCTCCACCCCCGGCGTGTGACGGATGCGTTCGAGCACCGGCGCGTATACCGTGACCGCCACCGACACCGGAGCATGGGCCGTGTCCTCGCTCACCGCCAATCCCGCAAAGCCCGCCGCGTCGGCCGGCATCGCGGTGAAAGTGGTGAGCCGCGCCGCGTCGAAGCCCAACCGCGTGTGCTCGAGATTCCACAGAGTATGGAACAGCAGCCCGGTCCAGACCAACAGCAGCGTCGACAACGCCACCTCGCCGGCCACCAGCCACCCGCTCAACCGTCCGCTCATCGTACGCGAACTGAGCCCGCGCGGGCCCGCCTGCAGCGCCGACTGCGGATCGGCGCGGGCCACCAGAAGCGCCGGCAGCAGCGACGACAGCAGCGTCGTCAGCCCGGCCACCACCACCAGCGCCAGCGCCACCGGCCAGTGAATGGCAATCGAGTCGGCGCGGGGAATCGTGCCGTCGGGAAGCTTGCGCACTCCCATCAGCACCAACGGCGCGATGGCCATGCCCAGACCGCCGCCCAGCAGGCTCAGCAGCAGACCCTCGGCCAGTATCTGGCGGATCAGCCGCGTGCTTCCGGCGCCCAGCGCGGCCCGAACCGCAAACTCCTGCCGCCGGCTCAGGCACCGCGCGATCAGAAGATTGGCGACATTGGCGCAGGCGATCAGCAGCACCAGCGCCAGCGCGCCGAGCAGCGCGTAGAACACCGGCCGCACGTCGCCGGTCAGCAATCGCTGGTAGGGCGAGACACGGAACGACAGGCCCGCCGAATTTTTGGGATCGTTTTGCGCAATGCGCCGTGCGATGGCATCTACCTCTGCCTGCGCCTGGGCTGGAGTGGCGCCGGCGCCGAGCGAGCCCAGCACCTGGAAAAAGTCATACCCGCGATCGTTCAGCATCTCCGGCGTCGGCTGCAGCGGCAGCCAGATCCCCTTGCGCACATCGACGCCCAACTGCTCGGGAAAACTGAAGGCCGCCGGCATCACGCCGACCACCGTGCGCGGGATGCCGCTGACGGTGATGGTGCGGCCCAGGATGCCGGGGTCGGAGTTGAAGCTTCGCCGCCACAGCCCCTCCGACAGCAGGGCCACCTGTGGACCTCCGGGCTGCCCTTCCTCAGGAGTGAACGTCCGGCCGATGAGGGCGCGCACGCCGAGTATCGAAAACAGATTCGGAGTGACGCGCGGTGCGACCACGCTCTCCGATCCCTCTTTGCCGGTCACGACGCTGACGTCCTCCGAGTAGCCCGCCACCTCGGAAATCAACCGTGTCTGCTCCCGAATATCGCGATAGTTCAGCCACGACGTCGACGTGAATCCGGGTTTATCCCCGCTCGGCCCGATGAACATCAGCCGGTCCGCGTGTGCGTAGGGCAGCGGCCGCAGCAGCACGCTTTCGACCACCGTGAACAGGGCCATGTTCGCGCCCACGCCCAGGGCCAGGGTAATGACAGCCAGCAGCGTGAATCCGCGCGAGGAAAGCAACTGGCGGATGGCAAGGCGCAGGTCGTGAAGCAGCGTTGGCACAAGTCCTCCCGAACACCGATCGTAAGCCATCCACCGGCAATCGGCTGACCAATCCAGGCAGCCTCGCGTTTCGAAGGCGATGCAGCGCCGCACTCCTCCTGCGGCGCCCCGCCGGTGTCCGCCTCCGGACAGCGGCGTCCGGCAACGAACGCCTGCCGCGCGTCGCTCAGAATTTGATGATCGCGTCCATCGCGAAAATCAACTGGTTTTGCTTCGTCCCCGTGTCGTAGGCCGGCCGGTCGTACGCGCGCTCAAATCTCAGCTCCGGCCGGATCAGGATGTCATTGCCGATCCAATGCCCGAAGCCGATCATGTGCTCGGTGTACCGCGTCCGATAACCCGTTCTTTGCCCGCGAATATCGTCGAAATATTCGTTCCGGATGGTCAGATAATTGTGCCGGGAAAACTGCTTTTCCGTGTAATTCACCACCGCCCACTCGGGCGCGAAGCAAACCTGCTGGCCCGGCTCGCACCACGCCCCGTTGGCATTGGTCTCGGTGGGCAGCGTGCCGAAGATGCTCGGCACGTCGCGCTCGTACATGTACCAGACCTCGGTCGCCGTGTGCCAACTCGAATTGAGCTTGTGATACCAGGTCGTGTAATACGCCTGCAGATTGTTGTACGCGTAGCGCCCGTCGTTGATCGAGTTGGCGCAGGTGTAAACATTGTCGCCTCCCTCGCCCCATGTGTAGCCCAGGCAGGTGTTGAAGGTCGGCTTGGCGTCCTTCGTCCACGGCGCCACGTCGTTTCCCGCCGACAGCCCGGCCTGAAACATCCAGCGGCGGCTGAGACGTATCGTCGCGTTCACGCCGGTCTGCGTGTAGGCGTCGTAGGAATACAGCAGCGAATGGCTGTAGCTGTAGTTGTCCGGCGCAAGCTGCGCTTCGATATCAGGCATCGAGATGTAGCGCCCCACGCGGATATTCATTCCGTCGGCGACGTGCGGGAAGTAGAGGTCGATGTACATCATCACCGGGTCGTAGCCGTTGAGCTGGTTCTTGCCCAGGAGCTGATGGCTGAAATATCCCTCGGCGGTGGTGAAGCGGTAGTCGAAGCCGTAAAGATTGGTGATGCGGAAGCCCCAGTCGAAATGCTGCGTCTGAACGGTGTCCGGCACGCGCTCGATATACAGCGTCGCCTGGTCAAGCTGGAACGCGTTGGGCGTCGTGTAATAGGCCGCCGGCGCGTTGGCGAACTCGCCGTGGTTGGAAGTGCTGAGGTTGAAGCCGCCGTTCAACCAGCCGTAGATCTTGATCCGGCTCCGGCGCCACCAGTCGCCGTGCGGCCCGTTCCACAGCGCCTGCATCAGGGGCGGCAGGTTCGTGTCCGGCGCGCCGATCACCGGCGACCCGCCGTAGGGCCAGTCGGAAAACGGATACGGGGGCGAATCGACTGGCGCGGGATAGCCCCGCCGCGGCGGGTTCGCGCCCTCGCCCGTGTCCTTCATGTCGTTCTGATACGCCTGGTACAGCCGCTTCAGAAATCCGCCTTGCGCCCCGCGAGACTCCTCGGTCATCTCCAGGTTCGCCGCCGCCGGCCGCCCCGCCTCGACGTCCACCTCGACGGCGGCGGCGTCCTCGAAGCCCCAACGGTTCGCCGTCACCTGGTATCTCCCGGGGGGAAGGTTCCCGATCGAGTACTCGCCGCCGACCTCGCTCTCGCCCACCACGTCTCCGGACTCATCGCTGTGGGCCACCACCTGAGCGTGGTCCACCGGGGCGCCGGCGCTCCGCACAACACCCCGCAATTCTCCTGTCGCCGGCCCGCCGCGGCCCTGGCAGACCGCGAAAAAACAGCACGCCACGGCGGCGCGGATCGCTCGCTTCCCGTTGTCCATAATAAGGCGGCATTTCTCCGCCGTCCCCAGTATGGGAAGCGAGGTCTAAAAAACGCATAAAGAAGACGCGAGAAAGCCATAAACGAAGCTTCTGTTCGTGATACAACAGAAGGCGCCCCAACCGTCATGCGCCTTGCCATCGCTTTCCTCGCCCTTGCCTCGATCGCCGGCGCCGCCGCCGTCCCCAGCCCCGGACAACCCGCCCCCGACTTCACCCTCCCCTCGCAGGACGGCACTCCCGTCCGCCTGTCGCAGCTCCGCGGCCAGTGGGTGGTGCTCTATTTTTATCCGAAGGACGGCACCCCCGGCTGCACCGTCGAGGCGCACAATTTCCAGCGTGACCTCGCAAAGTACGAACGCCTCAACACGGTCATCGTCGGCGTCAGCGTGGACTCCGCCGGCAGCCACAAGGAGTTCTGCGCCAAACAGGGCTTGAAGTTCAAGCTGCTCGCCGACACGGACAAGAAGGTGGTCGAGCAGTACGGCTCGCTGCACAACCTCATCGCCTTCAAGATCGCCTACCGCAACACGTTCCTGATCGACCCCACAGGCAGGATCGCCAAAGTCTGGACCAGCGTCGACCCCTCCACCCACAGCCAGCAGGTCCTTGAGGCTCTCACATCGCTCGAAAAGAAGCCCTGACTCTCGCTACCAGCGCCGGTAGAAGCCCCCGCCATACCCGAACGGCCCGCCGAAAAAGAACGGCCCCGGCGCGGAATAGCCGGCTAACGCTGGAGGCGGCGGGCCGTAAAGCGACGGGCGCGCGGCCCTCGGACGCGGAGCCGGTTGGACCGGCGCGTCGTCGCCGCGCTTGACGGGTTGGAAGGAGTCGTGAGAGTTCGCTGTGTCCAGCGCCACCGGCTGTGCAAGCCGGAACGTGAGCACCGATTCCGGAGTCACCACCGCCGGCTTGCCGCGCGTCGCCAGCACTCCGATGGTCGCCGCGGCTGCTCCGGCCAGCGCGCCCACGCCCGCGCCGACGCCCCCGGCCGCCAACGCGCCGATCGCCGCTCCGCCGCCCGCCGTCGCGCCCACCGCGCCCACATCACGGCCCACCGAGGTGTCGCCCGCGCGCTGCACCCACTCGGTCTTCACCGGCAACTGCTGCCCGTCGGCGAAGCGCACCTCCGTTACCTCCAGCCCCAGCTTCGAGGTTCCTTTCACGCGCCCGGCCTTCTGCGCCTCGGCCACCCTCCCGCCGATGGTCTGCCCGCGGTGCGCCACCACCAGCCCGTTCACCACCAGAGGATGCATTAGCGTTCCGGTGAACGCGTCGCCCGCCTGGTTGTGATCGCTCGACAGCGGCTGGTCCAGCCGGATCGTGATCCAGGTTCCCGCCGGCAGTGTCAGCACCGGCGGCAGCGCAGCCGGATCGCCGGCCGCCGGCGCCGGTGCGGGAGTTTGCGAAGCCGCCGGAGCCTGCGCGTCCCCAAAGTGCCGCCATGTGCCGTCGCCCGTCTGCGCGAAACTCGAAATTGCCAGCGCCGCGCCCAACACCGCCGGCACAGCCACTCGTACACACGTCGCCATGGTCAAGGATCTCCTTCCGTCTTTGACCATTCCCCTGCATCCCGCTTGCCAAACCCAAGCGCTTTTGTTTCAATCCCTTCGCCCCGCCGCGCTTGGCCCCCAGCCACCACCCTGGTTGACTTCCACCAGTGGCGCGCGCTCACCGGATGGACATGGTCAGGCCCAGCGGCGCCGTTCCCCCCTCGCCCACCACCACCGTAAACGGCACCTGTGCGCCGGTCTGCGCCTCCATCGGAATGCGCGCGTTCACCTGCGTCACTCCAGCAACCAGCCCCGGCGCGGCCCCCGCGTAGAGGATCTCCGCCCCATCCGACGTTCCCAGGTACGCCGCCAGCGGCGCCGCCACGCGAGGCAAATCCGAGTCGCCCGTGATGTGCCCCGCGCTGGCCGGCGGGTTGGTGACCCCAGCCCCGGTCAGGAAAATGCTGACCACCGTACCGCGTGCCGCCGGGTTCGCCGCCGAGTTCGCGTTCCCGTCCTGGTTCAGCACCGCCGCCGGGCCCCATCCCCGGCCGTTCACCGTGTACACGCCGGCCACGCTCGCCGCCACCGGAACGATGAGCGCGGTGCTCAGTGCGCCGTCCTGAATCAGCCGCACCCCCACCGTGTCACGCCCGGCGATCGCAAACGGCGCGCCAATGGTCACCCACCCCGGCCCCGCGGCCAACACCGGCGCCGGCAGTTCGTCGAAAAACACGCTCACGCCCGCCGCGGCCGGCCCGACACCCTCACCGTAAACCGTCATCAGTTCCCCCGGGCTCGCAACGCCGCCCTGGAACCCGGCAGCGTTGGCAATCCCGCTCAGCGTCAGCGGCGGCGGCTCGGCGGCGAAATCCACCCGCGCCAGCGCGTAGCCTTCGTCCAATTGCGCCCACGTGTAGGCCGTGCCATCCGCGCCCTCCGCCAGCGCCGGCGTGCCCATCCCGGTGAGAAACGTCGAGTACTCAAGCCGCCGGCCCTCCGCATCCAACCGGCTGAGAAACGCCCCGCTCGGCGCCTGGTAGCTGCTCACGGTATAGCGCGAGGCCGCCCGATATGCATCCGGAGTCGCCGGAAAATTCACCGAGCTCGTCGCTCCCACCACCGTCGCCTCCCCCGAGGCGTTCACCGCAATCGCCTGCCCTTCGTCATACGAGCTGCCGCCCAAATACGTCGAGTACACCAGGGCCGTCCCCGCGGCGTTCAACTTGGTGACGAACGCGTCGGCCATGTTCCCCGGCCGGAAGTCGCCGGCGAACGCCGTTTGATAGGCGCCCGCCGTCACGGGATACCTCGGTACACTGGTACCGAACTGCCGCGCCACCCCTGTGATATAGGCGCTGCCCGCCGCGTCCACGGCGATCGATTCGCCCACATCCTCCTCTACTCCGCCCAGGTATGTCGCGTACACGATCGCGCTGCCGTCCGCGCTCACCTTCATCGCAAACGCATCGCCGCCGCCGCCGTAGGAGGTCTGCGGCGCGCCCGCCGTCGCACTCAGCCAGCCGTAGCTCTCCCCGGTGACATAAGCCGCGCCCTGGCCGTCCACGGCCACCGCCCGCGGGCTCGCGCTCACGTACCACGCATACTCGAGCGCGGTGCCATCCGCGCTCAGCTTCAACAGAAATCCGCTGTCGCCCGCCGCCGCCGTGACCGGCTGCGCCTGAAACGCCCCCGCTGTTACCGGAAAGCCCGCCGATGCCGAGTTTCCCGTGACGAACGCCTCACCGGCCGCGTCCACCGCGATGCCCGTCGCCCCGCCCGTCCCGCCGATCGACGCCCCGTACACCAGCGCGCTTCCGGCCGTGTTCAGCTTTACAACAAACGGGCCTCCGGGAACGGCGGCGTGCACCGCCCCGGCGGTCGCCGGAAAATCGCTCGATGTGGTGGCGCCCGCCACGTACACCTCGCCCGCCGCGTCCACCGCCAGCGCCGTGATCACGTCGTTGCGGCTCCCCCCGAGGTAGGTCAGGTAAACAATGGCGCGGCCCGAAGGATCGATCTTGGCCACGTACCCTGTGTTGCACGGCGTGTAGCCGCCGCCCGGCGGCACGGGGTAGCAATAGGACTTGTCCTTGGCCACAGATCTCTGAAATGCGCCCGGCGTAAGCTGCGTTGCCGGACCCGCCGCGCCGGCCACGTAAAGATAACCGGCCGCGTCCACGGCCATGGCCGCAACCGGCGCGTTCAGCGGCGCCGTCATCGTCGTCTGTCCGGCGCGCGCCACACAGCAGGCCGCCGCCGAAACGGCCAACCTTCGGAGGAATGACAGCATGTCCCGCCTTCCTCCGCCAATTCTAACGCCGTCCCCGCCGCTTATTCCATGCGGCCGGGGCGGAATCTGCTCGTCACCGCCGCCTGCGCCCCGCTGCGCAGGATCCGGATGGGACCGTTCGAGGTGCGCAGGTCCAGCGTCTTGCCGCCGCCGCCCAGCGTCGCGTCCAGCGAATTGCCCGAGCGCCAGCCCGGCGCCACGGTCATCTCGAAATCGCTGGTGATCGACCCATTCGAAGTGGCCGCCTTCAACCGCGCCCCCACCGAGTCCGGCAGGCGCACCGTGATCGGCGCGTTCGAGGTCGCCACTCGCAGCTCCGGAATCGGGCTCGCGCCCAGCGCCACTTCCACCGGCCCGTTCGACGTCGACAGATCGAGCACCGACCCGCTGTCCGGCTTTTGCAGCCGCACACGCAGCGGCCCGTTCGAGGTCGACGCCGTAAGCCGCCCGCTGAACTGCTCTACCGCCACCGGTCCGTTCGACGTGCTCAGCTTCGCCTCCCCTTCGATGCCGCTCACCGACACCGGGCCGTTTGAGGCGGCGATTTCGTCGAGCATCACCTTCCGCGGCACCATGAGACGATAGCTCGCTCCGCCGTTGATATGGCTGTCCCGCGGCGTCTCGGTGCGGATGGTGATCGAGTTCGCCTCGGCCTGGATCTCGATTTTGACCTGCGGCAGATCGGCCTCCGTCCGCGCGCGCTTCTCCCCGTCGATCTGGATCGCCTCTTTGTCCCAGCCTTCGATGGATATTCCGCCGTTCATCGTCGCCACGCGGACATGCGCGCCGGAGGCGAGTTTGTAGTCGTAGTGGAACTTTTCTTTCGCCTCGCTGGCCATCGCCAGGCTCGCGGCCGCCAAAGCCAGCGCCGCGGTCCAGATTGTCGGTTTCATCAGCAGTTTCCTCCCTGTGTCCAATACCCGCCCGGATCGGGAAGGTTACACGCCCCGCGCCGGCATCAGATGCCTTTGAGAATCCGGATCGAGCCGTTGGAGCTGTGCAGCCGCATGTCGGGACCGCCCGAGCCGATGCTGCCCTCCAACCGGCGTTTCGATCGCGTCGAGCCCGGCGGCACCGTCATCCCGAAGTCGCTCGTGATGTCGCCGTTCGACGTCTCGGCCTCGATGTGCGCCTGCGCCTCGGGCGGCAGCCGCAGTTCGATCGATGAGTTCGAGGTGTCGATTTTCACCGGCGGCAGCTTCGCGCCCTCCAGCCGAATGTGGATGTGCCCGTTGGAGCTGTCCGCCTTCACCGGCATACCGGGATTCGGATCCTTGAGCGTCGCCTCGATCGAGCTGTTCGACGTCTCGGCGCGGAAGCCGCCGCCGGTCGCCTCGGCCTCGATGTGGCCATTCGAGCTGTGGGCCTCGATGTCGCCGCGATGGTCCTGGATTTCGATCGCGCTGTTGGAGGTCTCAGCCACCAGCGCTCCCTGCGTGCGCGAAGTGTGGATGGCTCCGTTGGAGGTGTGCAGCCGGGCATCGCCCTCGACGCCGCTCACCGTCACATGCGCGTTCGAGCTGACGATCCGTTCGAGCATCGCCTGTTTCGGCACGTGAATCGTGTACCGCGCTCCTCCGTTGGAGTGGAACCCCGATGCCTCCGGCATCACGGTGCGCACGTTCACCGAGTCCGCCGTCGCCGCCTGGGCGTCGATGCGGATCTCCTTAAGCTGCTCCTGGGTGGACGCGAATTTCTCGCCGTCCACCTCCACCGTGTTGCGGTCCCAGCCCGAGATCTCGACGCTCCCGTTGCGGGTCTCCACCGTCAGTCGCACGCCGGGGTGCGCGTCAAAGCTGAAATGAAAGCTCTCCCGGTACCGCCCCGAGTCGGCGAAGTCCATCACGTCGCAACCCGACGCCGCGAACAACACTACCGCCATCAGCCACATTTTCCGCATGGGCCGCCCTCCATCAAGGACTATTACGCATCGGGAAAGCAAAAGTTCCCGGGGGGACCCGGCCGGGGCGGGGCCGCGCGACCGGACGGAAAAAGGGGCGAAGTCGCGCGGACCGGGCGGCGGCGGGCCGCTCCGGGGCTAAAAAAGGCGCCGCCGGGCCGTTGCGGGCGGCCGGCGGCATCGGGAAAAATCGTGGAGGCCGCGCGGAGCGGCCCCGGACTCTCAGAACGTCAGGTGCAGCGACATCTGGATGAACCGCGGGCTGCCGAGAGTGTGCTGGATCATGCCCAGGCTGCCGTGCGGAGGATTGTAGGTGCGCGGCGGATTACCGAAGCTGTAGAACTGCACGTTGTTGTTCGGCGTGTCGAAGCTGGGGTGGTTGAACAGGTTGAAGAAATCCGCCTCATACCGCAGCTTGAAGCGCTCGGTGAGAGAGAACTCCTTAAACGCCGCCAGGTCGAACCGCGACTGGAACGGGCCGCGGAACATGTTGCGGCCGGCGTTGCCGAAGGCCGTCTCATAGGTGTCGCAGGCCGGGTTGCCGTTGAAGTCCACCCCGCACGGCGGCACGCCGTTGGTGCCCGGCGCCACCGTGGGTACGTAGAACGCCTTGTAGTTCAGCACCGGGTTGTTGGCGTTGACGCCGGTGGTCCCCTGCAGTTGGGCGCTGGCGGCGGTGAAGCCGTTGGCGATGGGCACGAACGGGTTGGTGATGAAGTCGTTGTTGCTGTAGTACAGGCTGGCGACCGAGCCGCTGAAGTCGTAGACCCCATACGGCTGCCCGCTCTCGAGCACCGTCAGCCCGCTCAATCCCCACCCGTTCACCAGCGTTCCCAGAGCTTTGTTTTCGGTGAGCTTCGGCGTGTTGTAGAGATAGTTGATCGTGATCACGTGTGTGCGGTCGAAGTCTGAGTTGCCGTAGGCTTGGCCCAGGTTCAGCGGGTTGTTGCCGTTATAGAACAGGCCGAGGCCGCTCTGGTCGTCCAGGCTGTGGCTCCAGGTATAGCTGGCGTTGATCATGAAGCTGTGTGTGAGCCGCTTGCGCAACTGGAACTGGAGGGCGTTGTAATTGGAGGTGCCGGCCGCAAGGTAGGAGACCGAGTTCGGGCTGTAGCCGAGATACGGCACGCGGAGATCGGTGTTGCCGCCATCGGCCGTGGAGTACGGCTCGAGCGTGGTGACGTTGTAGCCGTAGGAATACTGCTCGCCGTGGATGGGGTGCGAGGGGGTCGCAATCTGCGATTGGTTGAACGGCACCGGCACGGTGAGGTTGGTGCCGTGATTGCCGACATAGCCGAGGTCGAACACCCAGTCGTTGGCCGGCTGCCACTGCAGGTCGATGGTCCAGTTCTGGGTGAAGGGCAGATTGTTGTTGGGGTTGTAGCCACCGAACAGGAAGGGCGTATTGCCGTTGATGATGCCGGCCTTGTTGGGCAGCAGGTTGGCGAAGCTTTCGACGGTGCCGGGCGGCGGAGGCGGCGGCGTGGTGCCGAAGGGATTCTCAAACGTCGAACCCTGCGGCGAGGCGAAGGGGACGACGAAGGGCGGCTCGAGCGTAACGCCGAACGGTCCGTTATAGCCGAAGCCGGCGCTGGGGGACAGTTCGCTGAAGAACTCGCCGCGGTCGTAGTACATGCCCCAGCCGGCGCGCACCACCAGCTTGTTGTTGAACTTCGCCGGGCTCCAGACAATGCCCACGCGCGGGGCGAAGCCCCACTGGTTGGCGAGCATGGTCGACGAGCTGACGCCCTTGGTGCCGACCGTCGGGTTGTTGCCGGCGATCACCAGGCCTGAGCTGGCCAGGGTGTCGGTCGAGTCGCTATAGGAATACTGACTCGGGTAGAAGTTGGTGAGCAGTCCGTATTTTTCCGAAAACGGTCCGTCATAGTCGTAGCGGATGCCCAGGTTCACGGTGAGGTTGCTCTTGATACGCCAGTTGTCGGTGACGTAGGCGCCGGCGGTCAACGCGCGGTAGTAGCGGTTGGAGGAGCCGGTGAACAGCGTGGAATTGCCGAGGCCGGATCTCACCTGGCCGAGCATAAAGGTGGAGAAGTCGGAGAAGGTGAGGCTGGCGACCTCGTTGTTGTTGTTGACGATGTTGAGCTGGGTCTGATCGAAGGTGACGCCCGCCTTGATGGTGTGTTTGCCGGCCACCCAGCCGATGCTGGTGCCGTACTCGAACTGGTTCTGGTAGACGCCGGCGTTGGCGAAGTTCGATGCCGGGCCGATGGACAGGCTGTTGCCGACGTTGGGGTCGGAGAAGTTGATGTTGATGCCCGGGAATTTGTTCAACCCGAAAAGATTGATGCCGAAATCCTGGGGCGTGTACTGCGGGCTGACGCCGGCAAACGCGCTCTGGCGGGTGAAGCCGGCGTGCAGGTCCCAGGTCAGGTTGGGCGTGAGGATGCGCGAGTTGTCGAGCGAAAACGCCTGCGCGCCGGCGTTCAGCGCCTGGGGGAAGCCGAACGTCTGGCTGACGGCGAAGGGGCTGTGGTTGGGGTCGGTCTGGAAGAAGTACTTGGCCGAGATGCGGTCGACGCTGCTCATGTCGTAGTCCAGGTTGCCGTTGATCTGGGTGACGCTGTAGAGCGGGGCCGGCGCCGTGAGCACGGCGTTGTAGCCGACCTGCGCGGCCTGGTTGGGGTCGGTGATGCTGGGCGTGGGAATCAGGTACTGCCCGTTCGGCGTTTTGGTCTGCATCAGCTTCATCGCCACGGGGTCCATCTGGCCGGCGGTGGCGGTGGTGCCGAAGTCGTTGTTGATGAGATTGGCCAGCGCGGCCGGGCTGCGGTCGTTGGTGAGCCCCTGCGGGACGTCGAGGAAGCTCTGGCCGGTGAGGGCGTCGTGGATGCGCGTGCCCTGGTAGGAGCCGAAGAAGAACAGCTTGTCCTTGACGATGGGCCCGCCGAGGGTGAAGCCGTAGCGGCGGTTGTCGAGGTAGGGCACCTTCTGGTTGTCGGGAATCGCCGGCGAAGCGTTGCGGAAGAACGGCGCAGCGTTCCAACTGCTGGTCTGGTAATAGCCGTAGCCTTGGCCGTGAAGCTCGTTGGTGCCGCTCTTGGTGGTGAGCTCGATCTGCGCTCCGCTGTGCGCGCCCTGGCTGGCGTCGTACATGGAAGTGTTGACGCGAAGCTCTTCGATGGTCTCGGGAGGCGGCGTGGGCAGGCCCTGTCCGATGGCGTCGTACACCGACGTGTTGGTGACGATGTCGCCGCCGGGAAGGAAGTTCTCGTTGGTGTTCAGTACGTAGCGGTTCGAGGAGACCTGGCTCGACGAGCTGCCGTTAAAAAGGTTGTTCGAGCTGACGCCGTTCATCGAGAAGCTGTTGGAGCTGTCGCGCTGGCCGTTGGCGAAGATGGCCTGGTTGCCAAGGCCGGCGTTGCTGCCGGAGCCGGCGAGGAAGTCGGCGTTGACGCCGGGCGAGAGAATCGCAAGCTGGGTGAAGCTGCCGGTGCCGAGAGGAGTGTTCTGAATGGTGAGCGAATCGAGAATGTAGCCGTTGGTGGTGTCCACCTGGTTGAGCAGCGGCGTCGCGGTCACCTCGACCTTCACCGAAACCGCGCCCGGCTGCAGGCTGCCGTTGACCGTGGTGGTGCGGTTGCCCTGGACCAGAATCGAGGTGTGATCCTCAGTCTGGAAGCCGTCTTTCGAGATGCTCAGCGTGTAGGCGCCGATGGGTAGATCGGGAATCTGATAAGAGCCGTCGCCGGTGGAGGTGGCGCTGCGCTCCAGATTGGTGTTCACCTGGTGGGCAACGACTTTGGCGCCCTGCACCGCGGCGCCGGATTCGTCGTTGACGGTTCCGCTGATCGCTCCCAGCAGCGATTGCTGCGCAAAAAGGCTCCCCGGCGCCTGCGCGAGCATCAGCCCGGCAAGCAGCAGCCGCAATGCCAATCCTGGCGCGGCTTCGCGTCGAATCGGAAACATAAATCTCCTTTGAGACCCCGGCGCTGGTATGCCCGGCGTCGCTCATCTATGAATTGCGATTACTTCCCCAAAAGCACTTGGATGAAAACCAGTGTAGCGGGAGGGCGTTAAATTCACGTTGCAAAACGGTGACAGGACCGTCTCGCCGGCTCTCCGCGGCACGGGCTCTCCCGTTGCTCAGCGTCTTTCACTGATTGTGAAAAAACCACCCCTGACGGCCCTGGGCGGCACCACCCACCGTGTTCTCCGAGCCGCTGATCGCCTCCCAACGGGCCAAGCCGCGGTCGATTCCCGGGAACACCGGCCGTCGCCTGGCTGCCCTGTCCGGGTTCGGCGAGCCCCGTCGTCCGGGACGAGGCGTCAGCGCAGGCACCAACATTTTCGACATTGTAGCATTCCGGGCGGGGGCGGCCGCGGCGTTTTTTAGGAGGGTGTTTTTTAGGGGGATGCGGACACGGCGGGTGGCGCTGGCCGGCCGGTTCGAGGCTGGCGACTGGGGCGCCTGCTATCCGTGGATTTTGTCGAAGGCCCACTTCACGCCGTCGGGCTTCACGCAGATGTGGATCTTGTTTCCGACGGTGGTGTGCTTGTTTGTTTTGACGTAGACGGTCAGGTGGGGCGAGAGGCACGAGAGACTGACATGGACCGATTCGATCACCTCCACGTAATGGCCGCCGGGGTCGGTTTTGATCGCGTCCCAGCGCTGGTCGGAGGTGTCGTGGTAGAGCGCGTTGTGCGGGCGCGGCAGCGGCGCCTTCAGCAGCCCGGTGCTCATCACGGACTGGGAGAACGGCGTGGCCATGTCGAAGACCGCGGGCTCGGTGCCCACGGCACTGCCGATGTTCTGGTTCGCTTTGCCGGCCGCGATGATCACCTCAGTGAGGTTTTCCACCGTGTAGGTCATGGAGGCATCGATGGGGTGAGTCTTGGTCTGGTCGACGCCCTGGTACTGAGTGTAGTAGTTGCTGAAAACGATGACGCCCATTTGCCGTTGAGTCTAGCACCGGGGACGGCGGCGCAGGGCGTAAGTGAATGGGAAGACGGGCTCGGGGCGATGTGAACGGGTAGAGGAGGGGCAAGCGGCGGAGGGGGTGCGGTATCCTCGAAATTGCAGGCGCCGGAGACTGGCGCGCGTGGTCCTTCCGCAGGTCAAATGAAAAAACTCCTTGCTCTCAATCGTGGCGAAATCGCCATTCGCATTCTTCGCGCAGCCAACGAGCTGAAGCTCCGGACGGTGGCGGTGTACTCGCAGGAGGACCGGCTGAGCCTGCACCGGTTCAAGGCGGACGAAGCGTATCTGATCGGCGAGGGCATGGGGCCGGTGCAGGCGTACCTGGACTACGAGGGGATTGTCGGGCTGGCGAAGGAGAAAGGCGTCGACGCGATACATCCGGGCTATGGATTTTTGTCGGAGAATCCGGCGCTGCCGCGGGCGTGCGAGAGGGCGGGGATCACGTTCATCGGACCGGGGGCGGGGCTGCTCGAGTTGCTGGGGGACAAGACGGCGGCGCGGCAGTTGGCCGAGAGGGCCGGGATTCCGGTGGTGCCGGGGACCGAGGAGCCGGTGACGCGGAACGAGGACGCGGTGGCGCTGGCGGCAAGGATCGGGTATCCGCTGATCGTGAAGGCGGCCTTCGGCGGCGGCGGGCGCGGGATGAGGGTGGTGAACGAAGCCGGGAAGCTGGTGGCGAGTCTCGAAGAGGCGCGGCAGGAAGCGGGGGCGGCGTTCGGAAATGACGCGGTGTTCCTGGAGCGGTACATCCGGAGGGCGCGGCACATTGAAGTGCAGATTCTGGCCGATCATCACGGCAACGTTCTGCACCTGCACGAGAGGGACTGCTCGGTGCAGAGGCGGAATCAGAAAGTGGTGGAGGTGGCGCCGGCGGTGAGCCTGGATGCGGGGATACGGCGCGGGCTGGCCGAGGCGGCGGTGAAGCTGGCGCGGGAGGCGAACTATCACAACGCGGCGACGGTGGAGTTCCTGGTGGACGCCGATACGGGCGAGTGGTTCTTCATCGAGGTGAATCCGAGAGTGCAGGTGGAGCACACGGTGACCGAGATGGTGACGGGCATCGACATTGTGCAGGCGCAGATCCAGATTGCGCAGGGCCACGAGCTGCACGGGCCGGAGATGAAACTGCCGCGGCAGGAAGGGGTGACGCTGAACGGCTACGCGATGCAGTGCCGGGTGACGACGGAGGATCCGGCCAACGGGTTCGTGCCGGACTACGGAAAGATTCACACTTACCGGTCGCCGGCGGGGTTCGGGATCCGGCTGGACGGGGCGTCGGCCTACGGCGGGGCGGTGATCACGCCGTACTACGATTCGCTGCTGGTGAAGGTGACGGCGTGGGGCAGAGAGTTCACCGACGCCTGCCAGAGGATGGACCGGAGCTTGCGCGAGTTCCGCATCCGCGGGGTGAAGACGAACATTCCGTTCCTGGAGAACGTGGTGAACAACCCGCGGTTCCAGGCCGGGGAAGTGACGACGTCGTTTCTGGACGAGACGCCGGCGCTGTTCAAGTTCACGCCGCGGCGGGACCGGGCGACGAAGATACTGAGCTATCTGGGCGAGGTGATCGTAAACGGGAACCCGGAGGTGGCGGGGAAGCCGAAGCCGGCATCAATACGGCCGGCGCGGGTGCCGGCGCACGACAGCAGCGCGCCGCCGGCGGGGACCAAGCAGTTGCTGGACGAGCTGGGGCCGGAGAAGTTCGCGGCCTGGACGAGGCAGCAGCAGCGGCTGCTGATGACGGACACGACGTTCCGGGACGCGCACCAGTCGCTGATGGCGACGCGGGTGCGGACTTACGACATGGCGGCGATCGCCAACTTCGTGGCGCACCGGCTGCACGGGCTGTACAGCCTGGAGATGTGGGGCGGGGCGACGTTCGACGTGTCGCTGCGGTTTCTGCTGGAGGACCCGTGGCTGCGGCTGCGAAGGCTGCGGGAGCTGATTCCGAACATCTGCTTCCAGATGCTGCTGCGGGCTTCGAACGCAGTCGGCTATTCGGCGTACCCGGACAACGTGGTGGAGGCGTTCATCGCGGAAGCGGCGGCGCAGGGGATGGACATTTTCCGGGTGTTCGATTCGCTGAACTGGCTGCCGAACATGAAGCTGCCGATGGAGGCGGTGCGGAAGGCGAACAAGGTTTGCGAGGCGGCGATCTGCTACACGGGCGACCTGCTGGACCCCAAGCGCGAGAAGTACACGCTGAACTACTACGTGAAGATGGCGCGGGAGCTCGAAAAGATGGGCGCGCACACGCTGGCGATCAAGGACATGGCGGGACTGTGCCGGCCTTACGCGGCCGAGCGGCTGGTGAAGGCGCTGAAGGAAGAGACGGGGCTGCCGGTGCATTTTCACACGCACGATACGAGCGGGGTGAACTCGGCGTCGGTGCTGAAGGCGTCGGAGGCGGGTGTGGACGTGGCCGACGGGGCGATCGCGTCGATGAGCGGGACGACGAGCCAGCCGAACCTGAACTCGCTGGTGGCGGCGCTCCAGCACACTGGCAGAGACACGGGGCTGGACGCGGAGGCGCTGAACACCTGCGCCGATTACTGGGAGACGGTGCGGACGTGGTACCGGCCGTTTGACGACGCGCCGGCGGCGGGGACGGCCGAAGTTTACCTGCACGAGATGCCGGGCGGGCAGTACACGAACCTGCGGGCGCAGGCGGAATCGATGGGGCTGGGGCCGAAGTGGCCGGAGATCGCGCGGGCGTACGCGGAGGTGAACCGGGCCTTCGGCGACATTGTGAAAGTGACGCCGTCGAGCAAGGTGGTGGGGGACATGGCGCTGTTTCTGGTGAGCCACGACATCACGGTGGCGGAGCTGGAGAGGCTGGGGCCGGAGCACGGGCTGACGCTGCCGAATTCGGTGGTCGAGATGTTTTCGGGAGCGCTGGGCGAGCCGGAGGGAGGATGGCCGCCGGCGATGGAAGCGGTGGTGCTGCGCGGGGGCAAGGCACAGCCGGGGCGGCCGGGCGAGCACCTGGCGCCGGTGGACCTGGACCAGACGGCGGCGGTGGTGGAGAAAAAGATCGGCCACAAGGCGAGCCGCACGGACCTGATGAGCTACCTGATGTACCCGGAAGTGTTCGTGAAGTTTTCGCGGGCGCGGACGGCGTACGGGAACGTGGAGGTGCTGCCGACGCCCCAGTTCTTCTATGGGCTGGAGAAGGGCGAGGAAGTGGCGGTGGAGCTGGAGCCGGGCAAGACGCTGGCGGTGAAATTCCTGACGGTGAGCGAGCCTCAGCCGGACGGGACGCGGACGATCTTTTTCGAGCTGAACGGGCAGCCGCGGGAAGTGACGGTGCGGGACAAGGCGCTGCGTGTTGCGGAGGCGGCGCGGGAGAAGGCGGACGCGGGCGAGGCGGGGCAGGTGGGGGCGCCGATACCGGGAGCGATCTCGAGCGTGGCGGTGGAGGTGGGGCAGGTAGTGGCGAAGGGGGACAGGCTGCTGGTGATGGAGGCGATGAAGATGCAGTCGACGGTGTATGCGCCGGTTGGGGGGAAGGTGGTGAAGAAGTTGATCAACGTGGGGGACAAGGTGGAGTCGAAGGACCTGCTGCTGGTGATCGAGGCGGCCAAGGGCGAGTAGCGCGGCGCGGCGTGGGTTCGGGTTGGGAACGGGTCAGGGGAGCGCGGCGGAGAGAGCGCGGCGGATGGGCTCCTCGAGGCCCGGTGCGGCGGCGATGAAGCCGGGCACGCGGGTGTCGGACTGATTGAAGAGGGCGGGGGAAAAATCGGGGTGGCAGATGAAGCCGCCGGCGGCGGTGACGAGGGCGGCTCCGGCGGCGATGTCCCATTCGTTTTTGGGCGAGAGGGTCCAGGTGGCGGAGGCGCGGCCGGCCGAGACGAGGGCGAGTTTGTAGGCGACCGAGCCGACCGGCTGGGCGGTGAAGCCGGAATCCTTATAGCGGCGCCATTCGCCGCGGCGGGTTTCGCTGCGGCTGGCAAGAACGACCGCGCCTTCAAGGGAAGACAGAGGCGGGAGGGTTACGCGGGCACCGTTATAGAGGACGCCGGCATCGAGCGCGCCGAGGAAGACTTCGCCGGTAGCGGGATTGAGAATGCCGCCGGCGATGGCGCGGCCGAGGTGGACGTAGCCGACCGAGACGCACCATTCCGGGATGCCGTCGATGAACTCGTGGGTGCCGTCGATGGGATCGACGACCCAGACCGAATCGCAGGCGAGGCGCGAGGGATTGTCGGCGGTTTCCTCCGAGAGCCAGCCTTCGCCGTTGCGGGGCAGGAGAGAGCGGAGGGCGCGGTCGACGGCGTGGTCGGCTTCGGTGACGGGGCTGTGATCGGACTTGCGGGCGCTGGCGATGTCGCCGGAGCGGAAGGGGGCGAGCGCGGCGCGGGCGGCGTCGAGGGCGGCGGCGATGCGGGTGAGGAGATCGGCGGCATCAGGCATGAGTGGAAGCCTCGGGGAGAAGATAGCCGGCCTGTTCGAGGGCGGTGACGACCTCGCCGGCGGATTCGTCGGGCGCGCGGCCGGCGGTGTCGAGCGTGAGCGCGGGGGCGGCGGGGATTTCGTAAGGATCGGAGACGCCGGTGAACTGGGCGATGAGGCCGGCGCGGGCTTTGGCGTAGAGGCCCTTGGTGTCGCGGGATTCGCAGACTTCGAGGGGCGTGGAGACGTGGACGAGGAAGAAGCCGCCGTGGGGCTCGATCATTTCGCGGACCTTTTCGCGAGTTGCCTGGTAGGGGGCGATGGGGGCGCAGAGGGCGACGCCGCCGGCGCGGGTGATTTCGGCGGCGACGAAGCCGATGCGGAGGATATTGAGATCGCGGTGGGCGGCGGAGAAGCCGAGCTCGGAGGAGAGCATCTGGCGGACGAGGTCGCCATCGAGTAAAGAGACGGAGCGGCGGCCGCGCTCGAGAAGACGGAGGCGGACGATGTTGGCGATGGTGGATTTGCCGGAGCCGGAGAGGCCGGTGAAGAAGACGGTGAAACCCTGGAGAGGGCGGGGCGGGTAGCGGCGCTCGATTTCGCGGGCGATTTCGGGCGGGTAATCGGAGGAGGGATCGGGAGCGAGGAGAGAGGCGGAGGAGCAGCGGTAGGAGCGGGCGATTTCATCGAGAGCCGCGGGGTGCGGAGGGACATCGAGAGGGAGGGCGACGAGGCGGATTGCGTTGGCCGGGAGATGGGCGAGGGCGGCGCGCCAGCAGCGGACGAGGGTGAAGGGATCGAAGGCGGCGTTGGGGCCGGTGAAGAGGAAGACGATGGAGGGCGTTGAAGAGAGCCGGGCGAGAGTGTCGAGAGAGGGAGGGTGCGTGGCGAAGAAGGCGGGGAGGGCGTGGAATGCGGGGTCGAGTTGGGAGGGGGCGAGGCGGAGGTCGAGGTGGTCGTGGTGGATGGGGAGGCGGAGGGCGTGGAGGGCGCCGTGTTCATCGCGGACGGCGAGGAGGTTGCCTTCGGGGTCGCGGAGGGCGGCGGGGGCGGCATCGGGGAGCGGGTGGAGGGGGGAATCGAGGACGCCGGAAAGGAGGAGCTCGAGCGAGGCGAGTTGGTCCGGAGTGAGGGTGAGGGAGGGCCAGGAGTGGGAGAGGGCTTTGAGTTCGGGGGCGCTCACGCGAGCTCCGGGGCGGCGGCGAGGGATTGGATGGCGGAGACGGCGAGATCGAGCTCTTCGTCGGCAGTGTAGAAATGGGGGGCGACGCGGATGCCGGCGCCGGGACGGAAATCGACGAGAATGTTCTGGCGGGCGAGCGCGCGGGTGACATCGGCGCCGTTGGGGACATCGAGAGTGACGACGCCGCCGCGGCGGGCGGGGTCGGACGGGGTGCGGACAGGAATGCCGGCTTCGCGGGCGAGCTCGATGAGGCGGGAGGTCTGGCGAATGGATTTTTCGCGGATGGCCTGAACGCCGATTTCGTTGATGATTTCGTAGCCCGAGCGGGCCGAGTAGAGGGCGGGGACGTTGGGGGTGCCGTGGAGGAAGCGCTCGGCGCCGGGGGCGAATTCGATGGGGGCGGCGTCGAAGGCGAAGGGGTTGCGGTGGGCGGCCCAGCCGGTGAAGCGGGGTTCGAGGGAGGGCCAGAGATCGGGGCGGACGTAGAGGTAGCCGGCGCCGGGGCCACCGCAGAGCCATTTGACGGAGCCGCCGGTGGCGAAGTCGAGGTTGAGGGCGTGGACGTCGATGGGGACGGCGCCGGCGGATTGATAAAGATCGGCGGAGACGAGGGCGCCGCAGGCGTGGGCGCGGGCGGTGATGGCGGCGAGGTCCTGGAGAGCGGAGCTTTTAAAGAGGACGTGGGAGACGGAGACGAGGCGAGTGCGCTCGTCGATGGAGGCGAGGTAGCGTTCGGTGGAGATGGAGAGGCCGTCGTCGGAGGGGACGGTGACGATTTGGGCGCCGAGGGATTCGAGGCGGTGGAAGAGGTAGAGGTTGGTGGTGAAGTTGAGGCTCTCGGTGACGATTTTGTTGCGGGACGGCGGGAAATCGAGGCAGGAGTTGACGATGGCCTGAGCGGTGGAGACGTTCTGGTGGAGGGTGATTTCGCCGGGGGCGGCGCCGATGATGGGGGCGAGGAGGTTGCCGGTGGTGACGGGGAGATCCCACCAGCCTTCTTCCCAGGCGCGGACGCCGCGCGTGGCCCAGGTGTCGGCGAATTCATTGAGGCGGGCGCGAGTGCGGGCGGGCATGGCGCCGAGGGAATGGCTGACGAGGTAGACGGTGTCGGCGAGGATGGGGAATTCGGAACGCCAGGCGAGAAGGGGGTCCACGGGACTATTGTAACGGGCGGTTTTGGCGGGGACGGGGGCGGCGGGGGCGGCGTCAGACTTTGGCGAGCCAGAGGCTTTCTTCGAGCCGGGAAAGATTCGAGCCGGAGAAGAGCGAGGGCTGGACGGCGGCGGCGTGGATGTAGCGTTCGAGGATGGAGACGACATCGCCGGAGCGATCCTGGCCGTTGACGGAAGCGCCGTCTTCGCGGACCGATTGGATGGCGCGATGGAATGCGGCGACCGAGCGCACCTTCCAGAGGGCGTAGGCGGCGGACACGGCGGCGGCGTCGATGCCGGCTCCGGGGTTGGGGAGGTCGCTGGTGGTGAGAAGGATGGTTCCGTAGTCGAGTCCAGTGCCGCGCTTGAGGACGCCTGCCTGGCGGGCGAGCGGTTGGGAGCCGCGGATGACGGAGGCGCAGGCTTCGATGAGAGCGGCGCGGAGGCAGCTTTTTTCGGCGATGGAATCGGCGGCGTTGATGACTTTGGGATGCACCCAGACGTCGGCGAAGAGGCCGCGAATTTCGGTGACGATGGTGGGGTCGAGGACGTTCTGGCGGGCGGCGAGGTCCCAGGGATAATGGCGGTCGATCCAGATCTGGCAGGGGAGGCGGTGGGCGGCGTCGGAGGCTGAGTCGCCTTTGATGGCCTGAAGGTGGGCGCGGTCCCATTCGACGGCGGCGTTGGCGCGGATGCAATCGAGATTGCGGAGGAAGGAGAGAAAGGCGAGGAGGCGGGCGACGGCGCTGTTTCTTCCGGCGCTGTGGTCATTGGCGCCGACGAGGTAGCCGGCGTCGAAGCGCTGGACGATTTTCTGGCGGAAGTTTTCACGGCGGGCAACGCCTGGGCCGGCCGAGCGGCGGCCGCCGGGGACGCTGAATTTTTGTCCGCATTCCGCCATTTGGAGAGTAAGTGAGTCGAGAGCGGGGAGTGTTTCAGGGCGGAGGGAGGCGCGGGCGGCGGGGATTGTGACGGAACAGGGGTAAAAAACGCATTTTTTTGTGTGCGCGTGGGGGAACGGGGAATCATGGAGTTGCGGGGAAATCAGGCGGCGGCGGGGGCGGATTGAGCGGGTTCGGGGCGTTTTTTTGCGTCACCGAAACGGGCGCGAAGTTCGAGGAGGCGGACCTTGCCGCCGGGGAGGCGATGGCGGATGATTTCGATGCCGCCCATTTTTCCGATGTATTGGGTGAGGCCTTTGGGAGTAGCGGGGAGGATTTCGGCGGGGAGGATGGAGCGGAAGTGAGCGAGGAGCGCGGAGGCGGTGCCGATCCAGCGGCCGAGGCGGTTGACGAACTCGAGGACAGCGGCGTGAAGGGTGTTTTCGGCGGGAGGGTCGAGGGCGGCGAGGATATCGTTTTCCGAGAGGTTGAAGGCGGGGGCGGCGGCGGCGGCCCAGAGGACGAAGTCGGCCATGCGGGGGAGCTCGGGGAGTTTGAGGGAAGGGGAGCGGCGGAGGGCGGTGGCGGCGGCGTTGCAGAGGGTGCCGAGGATGGCGGGGCGGAGGAGGGCGGTGGTGTCGCGGAGGGCGGCTTCGGTGAGGCGTTCGGCGGGATCGATGGGGGCGAGGCTGACGATGACGGCGCGGTCGCGGAGGGCGGGGTGGGCGTCGAGCCAGGAAGTGGAAGAGCAGGAGAGGACGATGGGGCGGCCGAGGTGGAAGACGAGGGGCTCGCGGTCGTTGCCGCGCTCGGAGAGGAGGTAGCGGGAGCCGGAGGCGGTGTGGGCGAGGGAGGTGGCGACGGAGGGGGAGACGTGGGTGACGTCGTCGAAGGCGAGGATCCAGTTGTGCCAGGCGTGTTCGTAGAAGGCGCGGGCGGTGGAGGGGATGCGGCCGACGGGGGAGGCGGAAGGATCGATGAGAGTGCGGAGGATGGAGGCGGCGGAGGATTTGCCGGAGCCGGTTGGGCCGGTGAGGACGAGGATGGGGTAGGGGCCGGAGGGGCGGAGGGCGGCGGTGAGCCAGGAGTGGACGAGGATGAGCTCGCGGCGGGAGAGGTTGACGATGCGCTGGAGGCCGGAGGGGCCGGCGTGGCGGAGGGGTTCGGGGAGGGGGAGATTGCCGCGGCTGTGACGGAAGGCGTGGGGGTGGTCCTGGTGGAGCTGCCAGCCGGAGGGGGAGATTTCGACGGATTGGCCGGAGGAGTTATCGAGATCGAGGAGGATGGAGGAGTTGGGGGCGGCGGAGGAGGAGGCGAGGCGGAAATCGAGCGGGGCGCGGGTGCGGCGTTCATTGTGGGCGAGGGCTTCGAGGGTGGCGAGGGAGCGGCGGAGGGCGAAGTCGGAGGGCGGGTGGTCGAAGCGGTTGAAGAAAGTGGCGGTGAGCCAGTCGCGGAAGCGGGCCGAGCGGATGGGCCAGACTTCGGCGCCGGAGGGGAGCAAGGGGATGGAGGCGCAGGCCTGGCCTTGGGGCGTGGAGAAGGGTTTGACGCCGCCGATGATGGACATGAGGCGGTCGACGTCGGAGGTGGGGCGATTCGAGGTGGGTTGAGACATGATCAGCTTCCAATGAGAGTGGACCATGAGGGGGAGCGGGGAAAGAGCGGGGAGGGGCGGGAGATGGTGCAGGGAAAGGGGATTTAGGCGGGGGAATTTTGTGACTGGGGTCCAGGTGCTCCCTCACGGCGGATGGAAGTGACGTTGCTGCCGACTCGTACAGCGAGAGATGTGGTGGAGAGCGGGTCCTGGCGCGGGTTCGCGCCGGGAGCCTGTGTTGGTGTACGCACAGAGTTGCGGCGGACTGATTTGCGTTGGCGGCAGGTTCGGGCCGTGTGGGTTATGGCCGCCAGGCGCTGGTGTGCGCTGGGGGAGGGCGAGACGGGGGCGATCCGGCCGGCGGCGAATCCGCGGAGGGTGCGGGTGTATCTGGAGCCGGGGGCGAGAAACGAAGAAGGCCGGCGGCGGTAGGGCGGCCGGCCGGGAATGGAAATTTTCGAGCGGGGTTAGCCGCCGATGGAGCCGACTTCCTGGCAGGACTTGGAGGCGGGCTCGGGCCTGGCCGAGGCCCGGAGGACATCCAGGGGATGAGGCCTTCGGCCTGCTTGAGGCGGGTGCCGGAGCGGGCGGCTTCGGCGCTGGCGGGGGAAGCGGGGGCCGTATGCTATTGCGACGGGGAGGCGCCGGGTCCGACGGAGTAGGAGGCAGCGAAGTCGTGGATGTAGCGCCAGGACGCCTGGCCGCCGAGGGTGATGCCGGGGGCGGAGAAGGGCGCGATTTCGGAGGGGTCGGGATCGACTTGGATGCGCAGGAGGGCAGGGGTGGGGGCGCCCTGGGGGCAGGAGAGCGGCTCGGGAATCGTGATGCCGCCGCGCGAGGTTCGCGTCTGGAAGGCGAACACAACTGCCGAGTAGCCGGGGTGCTGGAGGACGAATTGAAGAGTGACCCAGGAGTTCGGGTCGCCCCCGGTCCAGGTAACGGTGAAGTTTTGGCAGTTCTGCCAGGCGGCGATTCCGGACAGCGGGGTTTGGATTTCGATGTCGGAGCCGATCGTTAGCGACGCCTGGAAGGCTGCGACGTTGGCTCCGCCCGAGGCGGAGACGGTGAAGTGGCCGGATTGAATGGTTCCGCTTGGGAGGTTCGCCTGGTAGGCGGAGAGGCCGCCGATGTGGCCGTCCTGGTAGGGAAGCGAGGGGACGGGGGTGGAGGGAAGTCCGGGGCCGGAGGCGGTGACAGCGCCGGCGTCGAGGCTGATGTATCCGGGCATCGCGCAGGCGGGGCCGGAGGGAGTCTGGACCTCGGGGAGGGTGCTGGTGCAAACGTTGCCGGGCTGGGTACAGGTGTCGGTGAAGGCGGAGGGCGGCGGAGCGAGCTTGCCGGGCGAGGCCTGAAGAGATACGGTGAGCGATTCGGAGGCGACGGGAGCTCCGGTGGTTTCCGAAATCGATTTTTGCCAAAGAATGCGGCCGAGTCCGGCCTCAGGTGGGTCGGAGCATGGGCCACCGCCGCGGTGGACCGAGAGGACAACGGGTTGGGTGATGGACTGGTTGTAGCCGATCTGGAGGGGGACGGCGCAGCCCTCCCGGAGTGTTTCGGGGAGGCGGACGTTGTATTGGGCGAGGCCGGCGAAGCCCGGGGCGAGGCCGCCCCAAAAACTGGACTCGTCGAAGAGGGTGAGGGACGGGGCGGAGCCGAGATCGAGGATGGCTTCGAGGTTGCCGCCGGTTTTCGGTGACGGGTTGGCGGGGGCGGCTTCGCCGTCGGTTCCGGGGTAGGGCTCGTAGATGGCGGTTCCGTAGGCGGAGATCCATGAGCCGGGGGCTGCGCTGTTGGCGGTGGAGTTGAGTGAGAGGGCGGCGCCGGATGGCGATACGTTGAGGATGGAGCCGGGTCCGCAGCCGGAGGAGTTTTGGGAGAAGAGGCCGCCTGCCTGCCAAGCGCTGGGCGTGGCGTTCTGGGGATCGTAGGGAGCGCTCGTGCCGCCGGGGGCGGTGGTGACGACGGCTCCGGGCGAGTTGCCGATGCCGGGGGTTTGGTCAGCGGCGGTAGGGACCTGGAAGTTGATCTGGGTGGGGGAGACGTAGAAGAGTGGGGTGGCGACGCCGTACCAGGTTACGGTGACTCCGGCGAGTTGGCGGGGCAAAGGGAAGGATGAGGCGCTGGCGGTGGAGGCAGCCAGGGATGTTCCGTAGATGGTGGCGATGGCGCCGGGGAGGCCGAGCGTTGGATGGTAGCTGGCGGCATCGACGACGGCGGTAATGGAGGGTTGCTGTGCGAGTAGGGGAGCGGGGAGGGCCGCGGTGAGGGCCGCGGTGAGGGCGAGGAGGGCGAAGAGCGGCGGCAGGGCTGGAGTGGGCTTCTTAGTGGGCATTCGGCGCGCTCCCGGAGATTCCTGTGGCTGTGAAGGCGAAGTGCAGGTCGTCGCCTAGTCTTGTTCGGAGGCCGACTCCGTCGGCTGGTTGGCGCAGGGGCATGCCATGAGCGTCGGCGAGGGTCACGTCGCTGCTGTAAATCCAGAGCGTTAGGTCGGAGTTTGGCGGGACGAGCATTTCGTACGATCGGCCCGTCGCATCTGTGACGGGTTCCCCGGCCCCGTGGTACGCCGCCGTTCCCAGCATGGCGCCCACTGTGAGTTTGGGCGGGGTCCAGAGCCCTTGGGGCGTCTGCGGAAGGAGATGATTCGGGTCGTTGATGCTGATGATGATGCGAACACCCTCCTTGAGCGTTAGGTTTTGGGTCGCTGTTGAGGCTTGGGACAGGTTCACTCTCGTGGCATTGCCCCAGTCGCAGGACGGTAGGTATTTTGATTCGTCCGCCGCTGCGCAGAGCAGGTAGGTGGCCGGGCGGAGGTTTTCAATTCTGAACGCGCCGATGGCATCCGCCTCGACTTCGCCGTTCCGTAGGCCGGCCGGAGGGGCCGCGCCGAATCGGTCGCCCGCCTCGGGCTGTCTGGCGGGTTGGTAGGTGACCCTCGCGTTGGGAATGACGTTCCCGTTGGTGTCTGTGACCGAGCCGACGATCGATGCGGCGGGTCCTGGCGCAGGGGTCGCGGGTGCCTGGGAGACCCAGAGAGCGAGGGCGAGCAATAGGTAGTTTCTTTTGGGTTGCTTCATGACGCGGCTCGTGTTAACGGTTCGTAGGGGTGTACGGCCCGGCTCCATTGAGGTTCAGGGTTTGGTAGTTTCCGGAGGTGCCAGGGCCCGATCCGTAGGTGAAGCATTGTCCTGATGGGTCCTCCAACTGCATCCACGGTCTGAAGGTCACGGTATAGCTCGACAGGGGCCCCGCCACGCCCTCGTTGTTGAAGCCGGCGACGTTGTCAGTTGGGGCTGCGGAGGGGCTCTGATACTGTCCGAGCCAGCAGTAGTTCGGGCTGCTTGGGCTCCCCAAATTCAGGGCGCTGATCGCTCCGCCGTACGTCTCTCCGATCACAATCGCCGCTGCCGTTTGGCCCGCCCCAATGAGATAGTGCGGTACGTCTCCGTAATCGAGAGCTGCTACTTGTTGGATTTGGGCGTCCGTGTTCTGCTGGCCGTGCACCGATGGATAAATGTGAAGGTCGACGATGTCGGGCTGCGTGCTGTAGATTGGGGAGTAGAGCATTGAGGAGTTGATTGTTCCTCCGCAGGTGAGGCCATGCTGGACCGAGTAGCCTTGTGGCACGCCTACGGGGCCAGCGTTGATACCCTGCGTGATGTTTCCCATGTCATTATTTCGCGCGTAGTCCTGGTACGCGTTTCCGCAGTTCGATGTCGCGTCGGTTCCGTCCGACCACTGCGCCGAGTATGCGATTCGGCCCGGATCGAAGCCGTATTCGGACATGAGGTCGCGGAAGGCGCCGAGCACGTTCACGACGCTATGGCCGTTGACCGTGACCAGATACTTTGCCGGGGCGGATTGGGGCATCGAATTGTCGTAGATCCATCGGAGTTGCGCTGTAAACTCGAATGGGTCAATTTCTTGGGCGGGCTCTAGTTCGAATATGTTTACCCTGCCTTTGGCTGCTGCCAGCACAGCGCCGACTACGTTTAGGATGTTGGTCCAGCCGACGAAATACTGCGTGTTCGACGGCGAGCAGTTGTAGCCTTGGTTGCTGCTCGTGTTCCAGTAATCTCCAATAACGAAATGCGTGTCCGAGCGCGCTCCATATGGGTTTATTGGGTCGAATAGGACCTGCGACGTCGCGTCGCTGCAGCAGTTCCCGGAGGTGCTGCAGCTTCCCGTGGGACTGGAAAGGGTTGACAACGGCGCGGATTCGGAGGGGCCGTTTCCCGCCAGCGTCAGCGTTACGTTCGGTATGCCAGCGGCGGCTACGTCCTCGAAGAAGTTCGAGACGTTGGTAATCCAGGTTTGCTGGGTTGGGTTATTCCCGGGATTCCACGAGAGTGTCTGGTAGTTGCCGCCGCAGACAAAGGCCTGGGAACTGCTGTCGCAGAGGGTCATGAATACCCGAATGCCCGTGACCCCCTGAGACTTCAGTTGTCCCAGGATGGTCTGGAAGCATCCGCGGACTGTCGAGCCCGATGGACAACTCGAGTTACCGTTTTCGGTGAAGTTGTTCGAGGCGGCCAAGTGCGACGTATCGTAGAGGCTGAACGGCATGTAGCTCAGGTTCGCCTGCAGGTAGCTTGACGTGCCGATTGTTGCGCTCAGGGCGTTGCCGTAGTTAAGCCACCCAAGCGCGCTAACGCAGAGAGAGAGAGAGAGAGGAATTTCGGTTTTTGCGGCATTTGTTTTACAGACATCGCCTCTGGAATGGAAGATTACAGCCGAGTTATTTTTTTGTCAAGGGGACGAAATTTGAGCCGAATTCCCTTCGCCGAGCCGCTAAAAAAATGGGGGAGTTTTTTAGAGGCGGTCAGGGCGCTGGCTAGGTCGACCGTGATTCGGGCGGGACGCGTTTGCAGGTGGGCGCGGTAGCCGGGGACGAAGAATTCGGGGAAGCAGAGGCGGCGGGCGCTTCTCCCATTGTTTGGCGGATGGTCAGTTCTTTACCGTCATGGCGTCGGAGTTGATGGCTTTTTTGCCGGTGATGCCTTCGAGTCCGGCGAGGACGCCGCGGTATTCCTTTTTGTCGCACTGCATGGCGACGCCGCCCTTTTTTTCGCC
>DAIDHC010000055.1 GCA_027452065.1 Bryobacterales bacterium | reverse complement strand
CTCGAAGGTTTCGAAGCCGCTCTCGTTGAAGCGATGCACCCAATCGTAGACGACCGTGAAGTGACAGCCCACACGGTCGGCGGTCTCCGCCAGTGAGTGGCCGTTGAGGACCTGCTCGACGATCCGATACCGCTGGTGCACACGAGCCGAGAGGGAAAGGTCGCGAATCTTGGCTTTCAGAACCTGACGCTCACGCTGCAGCAGCGGCCGCAGATTGAGATGCTTTGCCATGCTGGCCTCCATGGCCAGCATGGCAAATGCTAGGCGTATTAAGTTGGACGTCCACTAGCGCACCGCCGGAAACCGTGCCGGCGCCCGCAAGGATTTCCTCACGTTCGCGGTTGAAGCGGATCACTTCCATTCCGCTCCGGGCCTGGCCGCCTTGCCCCGCCTTCGCGCAATCTTCTTCCTCCGCCGTTACCCTCGCGAAACCACCGGCAGTTGCGCGGCCTCCCATGCCGCCATGCCGCCGGCCATCTCCATCAGACACGTCATCCCATATTGATGCAGGATGCTGGCGGCAATCGAAGAGCGGTAGCCGCCCGCGCAATGCACGGCAATGCGGCGTTGCCCGGGGATTTCTCCGATGCGCTCCTGCAAATGATTCAGCGGAATATTCACGCTGCCGTCGATGTGCCCGGCGGCCCACTCGCGCGGCGTCCGGATATCCAGCACCAGCGGCGGATCCCCGCCCGCCAACTCCTCCGCCACCATCACGGCGCTCACGCGCTCGGTCGGCCTCACTAGGTCCGGGCAGCCGGCAAGCGCTTCCATCCCGCCTCTTAGGTACCCCTTGACGTGATCGAAGCCGATACGGCCCAACCGCAATGCGGCCTCCTCTTCGCGTCCCGGCTCGGCTACGATCACGATCGGCCTGGTGCGGTCCAGCACCGTGCCCGCCCAGGTCGCGAATTGCCCACCCAGCCCGATGTTGATGCTGCCCGCCAGGTGACCCTTGGCATACTCGGCGGCTTCGCGCACATCCAGCATCTGGCAGCCCGCCTCCCCCATTCGTAGGATCTCCTCAAGGTCGATCGGGTGAAGAACTTCTTCCAGGTTCTTGTCCAGCGTCGCTCGTTCGCGAGTATTGAGGATCGCATCGTAGGTGAAATACGCCGGTGCATCCGGCTGGTCCGCCGTCACAAGGGAAATGAATCGCTCCCTCGGCATCGGCTGCAGGGCGTAATTCAAACGCCTTTGATCTCCGAGCGAAGAAACCGTATCGGAGGAAAGCTGCTTTCCGCAAAGTGAACCGGCGCCATGGGCCGGATACACGAGCGTCTCGTCGGGAAGCGGCATCAGCCGGTTGTGCAGCGAGTCGTACAGCCGCGCTCCCAGGTCTTCGGCCGTCCAGCCGAGCGACGCCCGCAGGTCCGGGCGCCCGACGTCTCCGATAAACAGAGTATCTCCCGTGAGAACGGCGTGCGGTCTTGCAAAGTCCTTCTGGAGATCGAACACCAGGATCGAAATGGACTCGATCGTATGGCCCGGTGTTTCGAGAACTTCGAGGCGCATTCCCGGGAATTCGAGCCTGTCGCCATCCTTCATCCCCACAAACGCGTATTCCGCCTCGGCGCGGGAACCGAGATGGATCGTTGCCCCGCAGCGGTCGCGCAGTTCCAGATGGCCGGCGACAAAGTCAGCGTGAAAATGAGTGAGGAACACGTGCCGGATCTGCAGGCCGAATTTCCCGGCATCGGCCACGTACTGCTGGATATCGCGCTGGGGGTCGACAATGACGGCGGTCGAGCTGGCCTCGTCTCCGAGCAGATAAGAAGCGTGCGCCAGGCACCCCAGGTAGTACTGTTTGAGAATCATGCAATCCTCTATTTATACCGATTCGCCATCACCGATTCTGCCCCGCGATGCGCGCGCCCTTCCCTACCCGTTCCCTCCATCCCCGGCCACTCCTCCGCCTCCCGGTGCCGCGCCGCCTCTTCCGCCACGCCCGCTATGGCCCTTCGTACTGATCGAAGGCGAAGCGAGTCAAACGGTCTCCTTCAGCCGCGACGGCCAAGTGCTGACCCTGCGCTGAAAGCAGAAGCAGGCTCAGTGAAACGCCGCAACCGTTCCCTTTCGCCCTCGCCCCCTCACCCCTCCCGCAGCGCCGCCAGCGGATCCATCCGGCTCGCCCGCCGCGCCGGCAGCCAGCACGCCCCGCACGCCACCAACACCAGCACCGCCGCCGCCCCCGCCAGGCTCGCCGGGTCCTGCCCGCCGACGCCGTACAAAGCCCTCTCCAGCAGCTTTCCCACACCCAAGGCCGCCGGCAGCCCCAGCACTAAGCCTACGCTCACCACCCTCATCCCCTGCCACAGAATCATTCCTACCAGGTCGCCCCTCGCTGCCCCCAGTGCCATGCGCACGCCCATTTCCCGCCGCCGCTGGTTCACTGTGAACGCCATAATCCCGTACAGCCCGATGCTCGCCAGCCCCAGTGCCAGCAATCCGAACGTACTTAGCAGCCCTACCCCCATCCGTGCCTGGAACAGCCCGTCGCCCACCACCATGCGCCCCGTCCGCTCCCCGTGCACCAGAACGCCCGGCCCCGCCTCCCGCACCTGCCGCGCCACCGCTGTCATCACTCTCGCCGGATCCCCCTCGCTCCGCACATACAGCACCATCGCGTCCCAGTATTTTTGCGCCAGCGGAACGTACACGCACGGCTGCGGCGGCTCGGCCAGCGCCGTGTAATTCGCCGTCCGCGCAATCCCCACAATCTCCCGGTCCCCCGTCTCGCCCGGAAGCCGGATCCGCCTGCCCACCGCGTCCCCGCCCGGCCAGTAGTCCCGCGCCATCTTTTCGTTCACAATCGCCACCGGCGCCGCCTTCTCCCCGTCGCCCTCGGTGAACTCCCTCCCCTGCTCCAGCGCCACCCCCGCCGTCTCGAAATATCCCACGTCCACCGTGTTCTCCACCGCCGTCACCGTATCGGAGGCCGACCGCTTCACCCGCCCCTCCACCTCCAGCCCGCTCACCGCCCGCGCCCACAACGGCACGTTCGACGCCCACGACGCCGAAACCACTCCCGGCGCCGCCGCCAGCCGCTCCCGCACTTCTTTATAAAACCCCTTCGTCCGCGCCTCGCTGTATCCGGCCTGTCCCGGGTTGGTCAAAAATACCGCCAGGTGCGCCGTCTGGAACCCCGGGTCGATCTCGTACGCCCTCCCGATGCTTCGCAGAAATAAACCCGCCACCGCTAGCAGCACGAACGAAAACGCAACTTGCCCCGCCAATAGCGCGTTCGCCGCCCGGTTCCGGCTTCTTCCTCTCCCCATCGTCCGCGTCTCTTCCTTCAACGATTCCCCCACGTCCACCCGCGTCGCCCGCAGCGCCGGCATCGTCCCAAACACCAATCCCGTCGCCAGCGCCACCGCCAGCGTGAACAATAACACCGCCCCGTCCAGCTTCGGCATGATCAGGTTCGCCGCCACCTCCGCCGGCCGGAACCTCCACATCAGTTCCAGTCCCCCAATGCCCATGCCAAACCCCGCCGCCCCGCCCGCCAGCCCGATCAGCACGCTCTCCGTCAAGAGCTGCCGCACCAGCCGCCGCCGGCTCGCCCCGATCGCCATCCGCACCGCCATCTCGTGCCCCCGCGCCGCCGCCCGCGCCAGCATCAGGTTCGCCACATTCGAACACGCGATCAGCAGCACCATCCCGGTCACCGCCAGCAGCACCGCCGCGGCGAAGGTGATCAACGACGGTTGTGCCTGCGCGCTCCCGAATACCGCCTCCCGGATCGGCCGCGCCGTCAGCGTCCGCCCCTGGTTCACCTCCGGATACTGTCTCGCCAGCGCCCCCGCCAGCGCCTCCAGGTTCGCCTGCGCCTGGGCCCGGCGCACGCCCGCCTTCAGCCGCCCCACTCCCAGAAACTCCGCCTTGCCCCGGTCCCGCAGCACATCGCCCATCTCGTTCGGCAGCAGCCTCTCCGCCATCCCCGCCGGAACCCAAATGTCCGGCCCGAACACCCCGTTGATCCCCAAAAATCCCCGCGGCGCCACTCCGATCACCGTCATCTCCACCCCGTTGATCCGCAGCCTCCGCCCCACAGCTTCCCGCGACCCTCCAAACCGCTCCTGCCACGTCGCGTAATTCATCACCGCCACCGCCCCCGCATCGTTGTCCTCCGCCGCCCCGTAGAACCGCCCCGCCGCCGGTCTCACTCCCAGCGTCGAAAAATAACTCCCCGTCGCCAGCTCGGCGAACATCCGCTCCGGCTTCTCTCCCATCTCCACCGTCACCACCCGCGGCCCCGTGTAGCCGGCCAGCGACGCGAACACCGCATTCCCTCTCCCGAGGTCCCTCAGGTTCAGGTACGACAGCGGCAGCGTTTCGTCCCCCTTCGCTTCGCTCTTCCCCCTCGCTCCCGCCACCGAAACCAGATCCCTCGCCCCCGCTACCGGCAGCGGATTCAGAACCAACGTGTCCACCAGCGTGAATACCGCCGTGTTGGCGCCAATCCCGAGCCCGATTGTCAGCACCGCGAACATCGCGAACACCGGGTTCTTCCTCAGCGTCCGCCCCGCGAAGCGCGCGTCGCTCCACACTCCTTCCACCCAGGTCCCCGCGTTCGTCTCGCCCGCCGCTTCCACTCGTTCCATCGGATGCCTCCGTTCGAGCGCCGCTCCCAGTGCCGGCAACTCCTCCAGTTCGCCCGCCGCCTCCCGGTACGCCCGCTCCTCGTCCATCCCCCCGCTCACCAGCTCCCGGTACCGGTCCTCCAAATGTTGCGCCAGCTCTTCCACCACGTCCGCCGCCGCCGCCGCCGACATCTTCAACGGCGCCATCCGTTCCCGTACTACCCGCCGGAAGTCACGCATTCTCCACCCCCATCACCCGTCCCATCGCCGCCACAAATCCCTTCCAGCTCTCCCGCTGTGCCCGCAACGCCCTCCGCCCTTCCGCCGTCAGGCTGTAATAGCGCCGCCTCCGCTGCTCGGCCTTTTCCACCCACCGCCCGTTCACCCAGCCCCTCTCCTCCAGCCGGTACAACAGCGGATAAAGCGACGTCACGTGAAAGCTCAACGCCCCACCCGAGCGAAGCTGGATCAGCTTCGAAATGTCGTATCCGTGCCGCGCCTGGTCCTCCAGCAGCGAGAGCACCAGCAGTTCGGCGCTCCCCTTTTTCCATTCCTGTTCGGCTGCCGCTGTCATATTCGGGTCTCCCTTATATCGGCCTGCACCATATCACTACGCCCCGCCGCTGCGCTTGTTCCCCGCCGCCGTAAAAATCTTGCGCTTTTCTTCCGTCGTCCCCGCCCGCCCGGAATTCCCCGGGTGCTGTTACCCAATCGTCATTTTGGATTCATCAGGCGATAACGTCGGCCCGTTACGCTAGCAGGGCTGGCAGTTTGTCGCGGATCTTACTCCGCTACCCTGCTGGTGTATATTCACGTCTCGTGCAACTGATGTCCCGCGGCGCCGGCGCCCGAAGTGTGCCCGCCCCGGACCCCGGCGAGGCAAGCAAGCGCTCGACTTATGGAGAAGACCTCATCATGAAGCCACAACCCCTGGGGAGACTGGCCCGGCTTGCCGCTGTTGCGGCCCTCATCGCCACTGTTTCCCCGCACGCCCTCGCGCAAACGCAAACCGCGTCGTCCCCGGCCGTTTCCGCCGCCGAGGTCGACGCGCTGAAAGCCCAACTGGCCTCCCAGCAAAAGCAGATTGAGCAACTCCGCCTCATGCTCGAGGACCAGAAGAAACTCCTCGAGCGCGTCGTTGCTCCGGCCGGCGCGGTCTCCGCTGCCGCCGCGCCGGCCGCTCCCGCATCCGGCGCTCTCGCTTTCTCCCTGCCGCAGAATCAATCCCTCGGCCAGGTCGCCAGCGCCAGTCCCATCCTCCCCCCCGCCGCCGGTTCGGCCGCCTCCGACAACCTCAGCCCCCAGGCCGGCCCCATGGACGCCAACGACGCCTCGCCGCTCTATTTCAACATCGGCAAGGCCCGTTTCACCCCACTGGGGTTTGTTGACGTCACCAGCGTCTATCGCTCCACCAATACCGGCAACGGCATCGGCACCGGCTTCGGCGGCATCCCCTATTCCAACTCCGTCGTCGGCAACGTCAGCGAAAACCGCTTCAGCCTTCAGAACAGCCGCTTCGGCGTCAAGGTGGACAGCGACGTTCTCGGCGGCCACGTTACCGGGTACCTCGAGACCGACTTCCTCGGCAACGCTCCCAACGGCCTGCTGGTCACCAGCAACAGCGACACCCTTCGCATGCGCTTGTACTGGGTCGACTGGCGCAAGAACAAGTTCGAGTTCCTCGGAGGACAAACCTGGTCCCTGCTGACACCCAATCGAAAAGGATTGTCTCCCATGCCCAGCGACATCTTCTACAGCCTCGACATGGACACGAACTACCAATTGGGCTTGGTTTGGTCCCGGGCGCCCGAATTCCGTTTCGTCTATCACGCCAACGACAACGTCACCGCCGGTTTCGCCATCGCCAACCCCGAGCAGTACGTCGGCGGCGCCGTCACCTATCCCACGCTGCTGTCCTCCGCTCTCACTCCTCAGTTCAACAATGGAAGCAGCCCCGCCAACGGCGCCAACCTCCATCCCGATTTCATCGGTAAGGTCGCCTTCGACGGCCACATCGGCGGCAAAGCCGAGCACGTCGAAATCGGCGGCATCTACCGCACCTTCCAGGCCTACGACCCTCTCACCGGCCGCAAGTCCTTCGCTCCCGGCGGCGGCGGGGAGCTGAACGCCAACCTCGAGCTCCGCCCCGGCTTCAACCTCATCGCCAACTCGTTCGCCGGCTCCGGCGTCGGCCGCTACATCTTCGGCCTCGCCCCCGACGTCGTCGTCAAGCCCAACGGCGATATCAGCACCGTCAACACCGCCTCGGCCATCGGCGGCTTCGAGTGGTCGCGCAAGCCTTCCGACAATCCCAAGAACCTCGAGACCATGCTCTACGGCTACTACGGCGGCCTCTACGTCGACAACAACTACTTCCTCGACACCAACGGCAAGTATGCCGGCTACGGCTATCCCGGCTCCTCGAACGCCGCCAACCGCGCCATCCAGGAAGCCACCATCGGCGTCATCCAGACCTTCTGGAAGAGCCCGGCTTTCGGCGACCTCAAGCTCATCACCCAGTACTCGTATCTCACCCGCAATCCCTGGTCGGTGGCCACCGGCGCTCCTTCCAACGCCGCCACCCACATGGTGTTCGTCGACTTGCGCTACGACCTGCCCTGAGTTCCCGCTATCCCTCAACCAGCGCCCGGCCCCTTCGCGAAGGGGGCCGGGCCATTTTTATTTCCGCCGCTTTCCCGTCACCCGCGTGTCATAACCGCCCAGCGCCTCCATTTCGGCCTGAAACGCCGGCCGTTGCAGCACCTCGATCAGCCGCTCGACGGCCGGCAGCCCGGCGTGTTCCTTGCGGATCACCAGGTCGTAGCGCTCGCTCCACAGCGGCAGAAAATCCAGGCCGTAGAGCCGCGCCGCCGCCCGCGGAGCCACGCAGCAGTCGGCCTCGCCTCTCTTGACTCGCAGCGCCGCCTGCAGATGCCCCCCGGCGAATTCGCCGTAGCCGCGCACCTGCGCCGGCGCGATGCCCAGCCGTTCGAGCTCGACGTCCAGCAGCACACGGCTCCCCGCGCCCGCTTCGCGGTTGACGACTTTCACGTCGCGCCGCGCCAGGTCCGCCACGCCGGTGATGCCCTTCGGATTCCCTTTGGCAACAACCAGCCCCTGCTCCCAGACCGCCAGCGAATAGATCGCCACGCCGCCGCGCGGGAACGCCTTTCGCACCGCACCTTCGTTCGATTCACCCGCCGCCTCGCGCCGGTGCGTTCCGGCCACGTGCACCCAGCCGCCTTCCAGCAACTCGAGCGCCCGCGCGCTGTTGCGCGGCGTGGCGATCATCTCCACCCGCTCCCGCAACAGGTGCCGCGCCAGCAGCGACATCGCCGGGTCGCAGCCGGCCATGGCCAGACGCTCCAGCCGCTGGCCTGCGGCGGTTTCCCGCACCCCGCGCGCTCCGGTGGCGAGCGCGTCAAATTCCGGAAACTGCCAAAGCTCGCCCGGCGCCGCCGAGGCCACCAGCCGCTCGCCTACCTTCGCCAGCCGCACCGGCTGCCCTTCGGCCGGCGCTTCCTCGTCCGGAAGAAACTCGGCCTCGCCGGCGCCGGCGGCTTCGTCCTCCAGCCGGAACAGCTCCTCCACCGTCGCCTCCAGTGCCCGCGCCAGCCGCAGCGCCAGCGCGGCGTTCGGGGTGTAGGTGCCCGCTTCAATCGCGTAGATCGTCTGCCGGCTCGCTCCGGCCTTCGCCGCCAGCTCCGCCACGCCCACTCCGCGCCGCTCCCGCACCTGGCGCAGCAGCGTGACGACGCTCATCGCCCCTGGTCTCCCGCGCCCCGGCTCGCCGGCCGCCGCGCCGGCACTTTGAGCGGCGCCCGCCTCATGGCTTGATCCCACAGCCGCCCGGCGGCGTTCATCGCGTTTCGTCTCCCGGGCGCTGCCCCATCACCCACAGCGCCAGCAGCCCCAGCAGCACCAGGTTGGGAAACAGAAGCGGCGCGAACAGCGGAGGCCCGTTCACGATGCGGTACCACAGCGCCCCCGGCGCTCGCAGGCTGGCGAAAACATGCAGCGCGAAGCCAACCACTCCCACCATGCCCTGCGCCGCCAGCACTCCCGCGCAGATCCGCAGGTATCCGAGCGCGGGCGGAACAAAAAACGGCGCCGCGAGAAACCCGACGGCGAAGGCGCTCGATACCACTGGAGCCCACTCCACGGGCCGGAAGAATCCGTTCGTCGCGTGATCGGTGAGCGACAGCACGAAGTTTCCGAAAAATCCTCCGAGGGCCAGCAGCAGCACCCAGCGCGCCCAGTCGGCCGAGGACGCCTCCACCATGCGGTTCACCAGCAGCAGCAGGCCGAGCCCGGTGTAGGCCAGCGGCGCTGCGAAGGGCGCCGCATAGGTGAGGCTGCGCAGCGTTTTCTCGTAGAAAAACTGGCTGTCGAGGTGGAAGATCACGCCCGCCAGCCCAACGGCGATCGCCACCCAGCCGACGGCGTAGCCGATCCATTTCCACAGCCGCGGCCGGGCCCAACGCTGGCGCCCCGCGAGCCCGGCGCCAAGCAGCACCGGCGCGGCGAGGGAGAACAACAGCGGCAAATATTCGGCCGGCTGGCGGAACTGGTTGGCCGAGTGCGCCAGAAAAATGTCGAGCGCCAGGAACGCGAAATTCACCAGCACGAAGGCTTCGAGCCAGAGCACGTAGTCCCGGCGCCAGCCGCCGCCGGCGGCAGCCGGCTCGTGCGAGGAAGGCCCGCCTGGCGCCGGCCGTAAGCCGGTGGCGGCTGGCGCGCCCGAGGCCGTTCCGTTTGGTGCGGGAGGGGCGCCGGCGGCCGGTCCGCCGGGGGAAGGCCCGCCGGACGCCGGCCGTAAGCCGGTGGCGGCTGGCGCGCCCGAGGCCGTTCCGTTTGGTGCGGGAGAGGCGCCGGCGGCCGGTCCGCCGGGGGAAGGCCCGCCTGGCGCCGGGCGGGAGCCGATGCCGGTGGGCGCGCCCGAGGCCGGCCGTAAGCCCGTGGCGGCTGGCGCGCCCACAGACGGCCCGTTTGGCGCGGGCCGGGACGCCGCGGACTCAGTGGGCGCCGCGGCCATGCTTGCCTCGGAGTTCGGCGGCCATCGCCTGGAGCTCCACCATCTTGGCCAGCAGCGGGTAGTT
>DAIDHC010000054.1 GCA_027452065.1 Bryobacterales bacterium | reverse complement strand
CACTTAGCGCAAGCTATACATGGATAGGCCAGAGAAGGAATAAGTCATGCCCGATTCGGAAACCTCCCCCAACTCACCGGAGCGCCAACCCGGCGACCGGCGCTCCTCCCTGCGGTTCCCGCTTTGCCGGGAAGTCAAGCATCATGGCTTAAGCAACGGAGCCTCCGCCACCGGCTCCGGCGAGACCATCAATATCTCCAGCCGCGGCGTCCTGTTCCGCACCAGCGACCGCTTCAAACGCGGCGAGTGGATCGAGCTCGCCATCAGTTGGCCCGCCCGCCTCAACCAGCAGATCGCCCTCCAGCTGGTCGCCCGCGGCCCCATCGTCCGCGTTGACGGCGATACCGTCGCCATCTCCATCCAGCAGCACGAATTCAAAACCCAGTGCCCCGCCCGGTCCGCCAACGGCCGCGAGGCCGAAGTCCGCGCCGACTGACTCAGGCCATCACCGCTCGCCCCTCCGCGCTAAACTGGTGCCCGCGGAAGCACCGCGATGTCGGACAACGTCACTTTCCAGAACCTCGGCGCCAAAGAGTTCCTTCGCCGCTACCCCATCACCTATATCGATATCTCCCGCAACGCTCCTACCGTGCCCGCCGGCGCCCCTCCCGCTCCGGCCCCGGTCAAGGGAAACCCGGCCGCCGGCCAGGGCTCCATTCACAAGCAGCGCCGCGTCTACCACATCACCCTCTCCCCCCGTCCCGATCCCCTCGCCCCCGTCACCAGTGCCCGCTGCCCCCTGCCGGTAAAAATCTATCTCGACCCCGATCCCAACGGCATCCCCGTCTTCTATCTCCCCTACCGCAATAACGAAAACTACCGCATCACCCTCGACGCGGCCGGCCCCGGCGCCGCCGCGGTGAACTTCTTTCTCACCGAGCTCGTCGACGGCTGCACCGTTTACGTCGAAGGCACTCGCGACAAACCCACCTGTTACCACATCAACGCCAACTCCATCGCCCAAACCAACGACCCTACGCTGCCCACTCACCTCAACGCCATGGCCGCCGCCGCGGGCACCAACCTGGCCGGCCTGAACACCCAGCAGTTGCATGACGTCCAGTTTGGCTTCAAGTTCGCGCACATGGACAACCGCTTCCAGAACGACGCCGCGCACCGGCCGAAGACTGTCGTCGCCGGCGTCAACCTCGAGCAGGCCAAGAAGGTCGAGGAGCGCGATTATATGATCGTGCCCGGCACCGCAAACGAAACCGCCTTCAACAATACCCTCGCCCTCCTCCAGGCCCAATTCATCGTCCCCACCCGGGTCAACGGCAAGACCGTGCACGAAATGCGATTCGTCTCCAGCCAGGGCTTCATCTTCGGCATTCGCACCGGCGTCGACTGGAAATTCTACGTTCAGCGCAAGGCATTGGTCGAGTACTTCCATCGCACCCACGCCATCGGCGCGCAAGCCCGGCAGTTGTTCAAAGGAATCCCGCGGCCTCTCTACTCGCTCGGCATGCAGAACATCGTTCTCGGCGTAACCCAGTTCTGGCCCACCTCTAAGACCGGCCGCAACGCCTGAAGCCCGCGCCCACGGCCCTATAATCAGTTGTAGGTTTCCCTCCATGCGTAAACGGGTCGTCATCGGCTCCGGCCTGCTGCTGTTCCTCATGCTGTTCAGCCTCGTCGTCTGGCAGGGCTCCTTCACCACCGAGCCCGCCCCCACCAGCCTCAGCCAGACCTACGCCTTCTGGGCCGTCTCCACCCTCATCTTCATTCTCACCGTCACCCTCGGCTTCATGCTCTTCCGCACCGGCGTGAAGCTTTACGTCGAACGCCGCCACAGCCGCCCCGGCTCCCGCCTTCGCTCCAAACTGGTCGGCGGCGCCCTCGCCCTGAGCTGCCTCCCCGTCCTGTTTCTCGTGCTTTTCAGCGTCCAGGTGCTCAACAGGAACATCGACAAATGGTTCAGCCGCCCAGGCCAGAAAATCCGCGGCGCCCTCATCCAGACCGCCGTCTCCTTCGACGACGAGATCCGCGGCCGCCTCAAAGCCGACGCCCACTGGATCACCTCCCAGCCCAACTGGGACGCCCCCGGCGCCCTGGCCGCCTTCTGCGCCGACAACCGCATCGAACGCGCCCTGCTTGAACCCTCCGCCCCCGCCGCCGGCTCCCGCCTTCTCTGCGGCGCCCCCCTCGCCGCCGGCGCCCTCTACAGCGAATCCATCAACACCCCGCAAGGCAAGCTCACCGTCTACGGCCGCCTCCCCGTCGACCTCGATCAGAAGCGCCAGGAAATCCAGCGCTACATCTTCGAGTACGACCACCTCGCCACCAACAAGAAGGACTTCCGCAAAGTCTACCTCCTCCTGCTCGCTCTCATCACCCTCTTCATCCTCTTCTTCGCCACCTGGATCGCCCTCTTCCTCGCCCGCCAGATCAGCGGCCCCATCACCGCCCTGCTTAACGCCGCCCAGCAGGTGCGCGAAGGCAACCTCGCTTACCGCGTCCACGGCAACGCCATCGACGAGCTCGCCACCCTCATCAACGCCTTCAACGAAATGACCGAGGCCCTGGAAGCCAACAGCAAGGAGCTCGAAGCCCGCCGCCGCTTCACCGAGGCCATCCTCGAAAGCATCCCGACCGGCGTCATCTCCCTCGACGCCGCCGGCCGCATCCAGCGCGTCAATCGCGCCCTGCTCAATATCTTCCCCGCCGACGCCGTCAAACGCGCCAGCAGCCTCGACGACCTGTTCAGCCGCGACGACGCCTCCGAAATCCGCTACCTCATGAATCGCGCCCGCCGTACCGGCGTCGCCGGCAGCCAGATCGAGTTCGTCTCCGACGAGCACACCATGCAGCTCGCCGCCACCGTCGCCGCCCTCGAGGAAAGCCGCCAGTCCGGCTTCGTCCTCGTCCTGGAGGACACCAGCGAGCTCCTCCGCGCCCAGAAAGCCGCCGCCTGGCGCGAGGTCGCCCGCCGCGTCGCCCACGAGATCAAAAACCCCCTCACCCCCATCGCCCTCTGCGCCGACCGCATCGCCCGCCAGCTCGAACGCAACAACCCCTCCGCCGAAACCTTCCGCATCCTCCGCGAGTGCTCCACCACCATCGGCCGCGAAGTGGAAAGCGTCCGCGCCCTGGTCGACGAGTTCAGCCAGTTCTCCCGCTTCCCCGCCGCCCAGCCCGTCCCCACCAGCCTCAACGACGTCGTCGAAAACGCCCTCGCCGTTTTCGCCGGCCGCCTCGAAGACATCGACGTCTCCAAATCCCTCGCCCCGAATCTCCCCACACTCAACCTCGACCGCGAGCAGTTCAAGCGCGTCATCGTCAACCTGGTCGACAACGCCGCCGAGGCAATGCGCGAGAGCCCCGTCAAAAATCTCTCCATCCTCACCCGCGCCTCCGCCGACTCGGTCGAGCTCGTCGTCGCCGACACCGGCGCCGGCGTCTCCCGCGACGACAAGGAAAAACTCTTCCTCCCCTACTTCTCCACCAAAAACCGCGGCACCGGCCTCGGCCTCGCCATCGTCAGCCACATCCTGGCCGAGCACGACGCCTCCATCCGCGTCGAAGACAACCAACCCTGCGGCGCCCGCTTCCTCATCGAGATCCCGCTCCCGGCCTCTCTCGACGCCGAACCCGCCGCCGTCTCCGAGGCCTCCGCTTGAGACCAACACGCGTCCTCGTCGTCGACGACGAGCCCCTCATCCGCCAGTCCCTGTGCGGCGTCCTCGAGGACGAAGGCTACACCACCTTCGCCGTCGAAAGCGGCGAGGCCTGCCTCGACGAGCTCAACCACACCAACTACGACCTCGTCATCCTCGACATCTGGCTCCCCGGCATGGACGGCCTCGACGTCCTCGCCCGCATCCAGGAAATCCCCCTCCCCGCGCGCCCCGCCGTCATCAACATCTCCGGCCACGGCACCATCGAAACCGCCGTCAAGGCCACCAAGCTCGGCGCCTTCGATTTTCTCGAAAAGCCGCTCACCATCGAAAAGGTCAGCGTCGTCGTCAAAAACGCCCTCCAGCAGCGCCGCCTCGAGATGGAGCTCGAACGCTTCAAGCAGGACGGCCGCCCTTCCAGCATCATCGGCGAATCCGTTCCCATGAAGGCCCTCCGCCAGCAGCTTTCCCTCATGGCCGCCACCAACGGCCGCGTCCTCATCTATGGCGAAAGCGGCACCGGCAAGGAGCTCGTCGCCCACGCCATCCACAACGTCAGCCCCCGCGCCCCCGGCCCCTTTATCGAAGTCAACTGCGCCGCCATCCCCGAGGAGCTCATCGAAAGCGAGCTCTTCGGCCACCGCAAAGGCAGCTTCCCCGGCGCCGCCGAAGAGAAAATCGGCAAGCTCCAGAAGGCCGACCGCGGCACCCTCTTCCTCGACGAAGTCGGCGACATGAGCCTCAAAACCCAGGCCAAGGTCCTCCGCGCCATCGACGAGCAGCGCTTCGAGCCCGTCGGCGCCGGCGCCTCCATCCAGGTCGACGCCCGCCTGGTCGCCTCCACCAACAAGAACCTCGAAGAGGAAATCGAGCGCGGCAACTTCCGCGAGGATCTCTTCTACCGCCTCAACGTCATCCCCTTCTACGTCCCGCCCCTGCGCGAGCGCATCGAGGACGTCCCCTTGCTCGCCGACTATTTCATGAAGGAGTTCACAACAGCCTACGGCCGCAAGCCCAAGGAGCTCACGCCGGAAGCTTACCGCGTCCTCCAGGAATACCCCTGGCCCGGCAACGTCAGAGAGCTCCGCAATCTCATGGAGCGCATCGTCATCATGAGCCCCCAGCAGCGCATCGACGCCCGCCACATCCCCCTCGGCGCCGGCCGCCGCCCCTCGCTCGAACGCCCCCCCGAACGCTTCGCCAGCCTCCAGGAAGTCCGCGCCGCCGCCGAGCGCGAGTACATCCTCAAAAAACTCGAAGAGACCAAGGGCAACGTCAGCCGCACCGCCGAAATCCTCGGGCTCGAGCGCAGCAACCTCTACCGCAAAATGAAAGCCCTCGGCATCGTCCCCAAAGACTGAAGCGCCCTCCACCAGTCCTTTGTCTCGCCTCCGCCTTCCGACCATGCCCCATGGTCAAAACGGACTGCGGTTCGGGGAACCCGAACCGGGAAGGCGACTCGCATGACGATCGACCACAACCCCTACTTGGCCCTCGAGTTGATGCCCAGGCTGCGGTAAAAGCACGGGTGAACCGCCACCCTGGTGCTGCACGTGATCTCGGCCGCCGAGACCGAACGCCGGCCGGACGACGACCACACAGTCGCCTCAAAGGTCTCAAGCTTGAGGCCCACCATGCCCACCCGGTAAAATACAGCGACGAGCCACGTTCGGAAGGAAGAGATCCGCTCCGGATCATTATCAACCCCCCGGAGCACGTCCGCCAACTCTCCACGAACCTCGTCGCCCGCATCCAGGAGTTGAATTGCCAAATCCAAGCATCGATCTTCATTGACGTCACGAACAGCGAAACTCGCGGGCATGCCCTTCAGCAGGTCTGCAAACCGCAAGAGATGCGGATAGTCCGCGATCCATTCGTCAGCCAAAGACCGCAAGCGTAGCCGAGAGTATTCTCCCTCCGCCTCTTTCAGCATCGCCACCGTTATGTCAGGCTTACCACGCGCGCACCGAATGCAGGCGTTGAAGAAGACGATGACGTCCCTTGGGCGCATAAGCGTTCGGTCAAGCAGATAGTCTATAGCCGGTTGTCCGTCAACGCGCTCCGGAAGCAAATCCTTATGAGTTACCGCCTGTTTCGTGTAGGTCTGCTTAACCAGCCTGGAAATCCGCTTGTCCAAAATCCGGGTGAGCTGCTCGCGGGACCAGTCAAGATCCATGTAGAGAGACTCATACTTCTCCTCCTGAAATCCGGGACCCCGCGAGAGCCCGATCACGCGATCCATGAGGTCGCGGCGAAGCGCGATAATGATCTTGGCGTGGCGCACCTTGCAAAAATCCCGGACAGTTTCGATGAGTGCCCGAATCATCAGGTACCTCAGGCGCTCTTCGATCCAATTTTCATCGAGACGATCGATCACCACGTAATACCGCTCCTGCGGGTCCTCCAGTATCGAGTCGAGAAGGTCTAAAACGTTGGAGAGCTCCTGGATCTGAACCCGATTGACGACCTACTTTACGCGATCGTGAACGCTCGCCTTCTCCTCCTGCGACAGCGCTCGGCCTCCAGAAATACCGATCCTCGCCAAGGGAATAACCGCCGAAATCTCGGCTCCGACATCGTTCTCAAACTTAGTCGTCAACTCCTCGATGCGATAGTCGGTCTGCTCCCAGAACTTACTCCCCCAATTCTCGAGGTAGGCAAGCGCCTTTTCGTGTTGCTTCTTCTTCTTGCTGAACGTGTTGCGGAGCCAGTCATGCAATCCCTCTCTGGCATCCGCGCTATCCATGTGGAAGCGCGCCTTGATAACCTCGACAGTAAAGACGTGCCGCCAAAGAAGCTTAAAGAAGGTGTCCAGGTTTACGCCGATCTCGTCCAAAAATTTCAAAATGGTCGAGTTCGAAATGTAGGCTAATGCCAGACTTTCCGGCCTAATATCGATCGCCGTCGAGGAGCGGTTAGTTAACTCCCAAAGCAAGGCCGTCTTTCCGGCCCCCGTACGGCCAAGGACTATACGGCGATGGTCAGCGCAGTCGCGAAGGAGGCCGAGCCCTCCAGTGTCGTGAAAACACTCGACAAGGAAGGCATGGTCAGACTCGGCGTCGCCCACCCCGACCGTGTCCATTGCCCGAAACATAAATCGGTTAGCCATCGGATCCTCAAGGAACAGAGTATAGCCCGGCGCAGCCCCTCCCGAGACGGTGCGCGCGACGCACCCCCCTCGGAAGCCGAAACGATCAGGCTTAACGAGCGAACCGGCGCCGACCGCCTCAGCCGTAGCGAATCGGTGGACGGAGCGTCCCCTGCGCGCGCTGGTAACAGATGTACCTGTCCAGAGCCAACCCGACCGAGCGGACAAGTCCACCCCTTCCCCGCCGCCCTATAATCGGGAGTCATGAAGCCCCGCCCCGTCGCCGCGCTCGTCTTCCTGGCCCTCGTCCCCGCCGCCGCTCAGCCTATCCCCGAAGCCCAGGCCGACCAGCGCGCCCGCGCCCTCCTGGCCCAAATGACGCTGCCGGAAAAAATCGGCCAGCTCTCCCAACTCTTCTACGGCATCGGCCCAACACCCTCCGACCCCATCGAGCTCGTCCGCTCCGGCTCGGTCGGCTCGTTCCTTTTCGTCACCGACCCCGCCACCACCAACCGCCTCCAGCACATCGCCGTCGAGCAGAGCCCGCACCACATCCCGCTGCTTTTCGGCTTCGACGTCGTCCACGGCTTCCACACCATCTTCCCCGTCCCCCTCGCCCTCGCCGCTTCCTGGGACCCCGCCCTGATCCGCGCCGTGCAGTCCCTCGCCGCCCGCGAAGCCGCCGCCGTCGGCGTCCGCTGGACCTTCGCCCCCATGGTCGATATCGCCCGCGACCCCCGCTGGGGACGCATCGTCGAAGGCGCCGGCGAAGACCCCGTCCTCGGCTCGGCCATCGCCCGCGCCCAGGTCCAGGGCTTCCAGGGCCCCTACATCGGCGCCCCCGATCATGTCATCGCCTGCGTCAAACACTTCGCCGGCTACGGCGCCGCCGACGGCGGACGCGACTACGACTCCTCCTACATCCCCGACACGCTCCTGTGGAACGTCTACCTCCGCCCCTTCGAAGCCGCCGTTCAGGCCGGCGTCGGCACCCTCATGAGCGCCTACATGGACCTCAACGACGTCCCCGCCACCGGCAACCGCTTCCTGCTCGACGACGTGCTCCGCAAAACCTGGGGCTTCCGCGGTTTCGTCGTCAGCGACGCCTTCAGCGTCCGCGACCTCGCCACCCACGGCTTCGCCCGCGACCCCGCCGATGCCGCCCTCCGCGCTCTCACCGCCGGCGTCGACATGGACATGGGCTCCATGACCTTCGCCCGCCAGCTTCCCGCCCTCGTCCAACAAAACCGCGTCTCCCGCGACCGCATCGATGAAGCCGTCCGCCTCATCCTCATCGCCAAAATCCGCCTCGGCCTCTTCGAGCACCCCTTCGTCGACGAAGCCCGCGCCCCCCAGGTCTTCAACGATCCCGCTACCCGCCGCCAAGCCCGCCTCGCCGCCGCCCGCTCCGCCGTCCTCCTCCGCAACGAACATTCCGCCCTGCCCCTTAATCCCAATCTCGCCTCCCTCGCCGTCCTCGGCCCCCTCGCCGATTCCTCCTCCGACATCCTCGGCTCCTGGAGCTTCGCCGGCGCCTCCGCCCCCGCTCAAACCATCCTCCAGGCCCTCCGCGCCCGCCTCCCCAATGCCCGCATCGACTACGCCCCCGGCGTCCAGCTTCGCCGCCGCTTCCCCTCCATGTTCGACGCCCTCTTCGGCATCAAACACCCAACGCCCTGGTCCCCCGCTCAAGCCCGCACCGAGCTGGATCGCGCCGTCTCCCTCGCCCGCGCCGCCTCCACCGTTGTCTTGGTCCTCGGCGAGGCGCAGGAAATGAGCGGCGAAACCGGCTCCCGCTCCTCCCTCGACCTCCCCGGCGATCAGGAAAAACTCCTCGAGGCCGTCGCCGCCGCCGGCAAACCAACCGTCCTCGTCGTCCTCGCCGGCCGCCCCCTCAACCTCTCCTGGGCCTCCGCCCACATCCCCGCCATCCTCGACGTCTGGTATCCCGGCGTCGAAGGCGCCTCCGCCACCGCCGATCTCCTGTTCGGCGATGCCGTCCCCGGTGGCAAGCTCCCCGTCACCTTCCCCCGCTCCGCCGGCCAGATCCCCGTCTACTACGCCCACAACCTCACCCACGAGCCCGAAACCGCCCTCGATTTCACCTCCCGCTACCAGGACGAGCTCACCAGCCCCCTCTACCCCTTCGGCTACGGCCTCAGCTACACCACTTTTTCCTTCTCCCATCTCCGCCTCGACAAGCCCGCCGTCCCCGCCGGCTCGACCATCATCGGTTCGGTCGACGTCGCCAACACCGGCTCCCGCCCTGGCGATGAAGTCGTCCAGATCTACGTCCACCAGCGCTCCGGCAGCGCCTCCCGCCCGGTCCGCGAACTGAAATTCTTCGAGCGCGTCTCCCTCGCCCCCGGCGAGTCCAAAACCGTCCGCTTCTCCCTCGGCCGCTCCGACCTCGCCTATTGGAGCTCCGCCACCCGAAGCTGGGTCAATGAACCCTCCGCCTTCGACCTCTGGGCCGGCGCCGACTCCAACGCCCCGCTCCACGCCACCTTCGACGTCACCCCCTGAGCCCCCGCACCTCTGGCCCTCCGCTTGCCTCGCCTCCCGCGGAGGCCTGACACCCATGACCCGCAGGTTCGGACTTTTTCTCGTCGCCGCCGCCCTCGCTTCTCCGGCGGTACTCTCCGCTCACGACGACCACCGCCGCTATGAGCACTACTATGACGACGACGGACGCGACTGGCACGATTGGAATGAACACGAAGAGCGCGCTTACCGCATGTATCTTCACGAGCAGCGCCGCCAATATCGCGAATGGGCCCGCTGCAACCGCGACGAGCGCCGTGCCTACTGGCGCTGGCGCCACAATCACCCCGACGGCGTTCTCTTCCGCGGCCCCCGGTAACTCTTACCCGCCCCGGTAAAATTCAACCGGCGGAGGCGCGCCGTTCCCTCACCGGCGCGCCTCCGCCCTGCCTCACTGCTTCCCGTCACCCGAAGGCGCAGCCGGCGGGTTTGCCGGAGCCGCCGGCGCTGCCCCTCCCGCTCCTCCGCCCTGCGGCAGCGGAACAATCACCACATCGTCCGCCTCCGACTGCACCGTTGCCGTGCCGCAGTCCGTATTATTCCCGTCCGCGTCGAACCGGCAGCCGTAAATCCCCGCCTCCTGCACTCCGCACTCCCCCGCGTCCAGCTCCGACACCCACCAGCCCGAGCCCGCCGGCTTGTGCAGCGTGTTCCCCTTCCCATACACCGTCATCAGCGTCGATCCGTCCGCCGTCTGCCCGTTCCGGCATCCGAACTTCCGGTCGCTGCTCACATACAGAACCTTGTGGTGGTTGTCCCAGGCCTCATCCACCATCACCGGATTGCCCGATCCGTCCACGTCCAGCTCTTCCTGCCAGAAGGAATGCTGCACCCCTCCCGGGTGCCCTTTCACCGTCACCGATGCCTTGCCCTTTCCAAACGTATCGGCCACTTTTTGTTTCGTGGCCTTCGCGCCCGGCTTCGGCTTCTCCGCCTTCGCCTTCACGGCCGCCGACTCTTTCACGTCGGGCACCGACGGCGGCGGCGGCGCGGGCTTCACTTCCGCCTCCTTCTTCTCCGGCTCCGGCGCCTTGCTGCAGCCGGCCGCGAAAACAAGCATCCCGGCGATCGTGGCGGTGGCGTAAACGTGCTTCCAATGGGGTACCACGCGTTTCATGTCCTCTCTCTTTCTGCGAGATCTCCGCCGGCTCCCGGCACGCCACCCTGCCCCGTTCGCCCGGACACGGCCCGCGGACTCGCGCCCTCATTTTCGCACCACCCGCCCCCTCTCCGCCTCACCCCTTCCGGATCTGCACCAGCTCCTCGCCCGCCGCCTTCTTCGCCGGCGGCCGCAGCCACTTCCCCCCCAGCTTCGAGTAATACGCCAGCCGCTCCACCGCCGGCAGCAGCCTCCTCACCAGCCCTCCCGGCAGCACCAGGCTCCCCGCCGCCAGCAGCGGATGCGGAATCGCCGTCAGGCACCGCGAGCACATCTCAATCTCCCCGCCCCGCCCCGCCGCGTGCATCCTCCGCAGCTCCCGCATCGCCTCCGAATTCCAGATCTCCTCCATCCCCCCGTCCCCCACCTTCCCCACCGGCGCCCCGTCCAGCATGTAGCTCTGGCAGCACGGATACACGTCCCCGTTGTGCTTCACATACATCGGCCCCCGCCACAAATAATGACAAGGATGTTTCCACCGCCCCGCCCCCTGCCCCGCCTCCGGCTGCATCAGGTTCGTCTCGTCTTCCTTGATCCGCACCTGGTCCACGCCCGGCACCCCCCGCCAGTACCGCTCAAACTCCTCCACCTCGCCCGCGTTCCTCTCCATTCGCACCATCTGCGCCACCACCTGCACCTTCGCCTTCCGCTCGTGCTTCATCCGCGCGAAGCGCACAAAGTTGTCCCGCACCTTTTCAAACGCCGCCCCCTTGCGGTAATACTCGTAGCTCTCCTTCGTCGCCCCGTCGAAGCTCAGCGTCACGTGCCGCAGTCCGCTCGCCAGCAGCTTCGCCGACGCCTCCTCGTCCAGCAGCGTCCCGTTGGTCGACAACAGCGTCGCCACCCCGTGCCGCTCGCAATACTCGATCCTGTCGAAGATCTTGAAATCCAGCAGCGGCTCCCCCAGCCCGATCAGCATCATGTGCTCGGCCGCCGGCGCGGCCTCCTTCACCAGCCGCGCGAAAATCGCATCCGTCATGTCCTCCTTCGGCTGCCGGTGCGTCTCCCGCGGGCACATCGGACAATACAAATTGCACTTCGCCGTCGTCTCGACAATGTACTCCACCGGCAGCCCGCCCAGCTTCTCCCGCCCCCGCAGGTACCCCCACAGAAGCCGCGCCCGGTTGCCTGCCCGGCTGATATTTCCTTTCATGCGGATATCTTTTAATTGTATCGGGTATGACCCAGCCGGAATCTCGATACGCGTGAGGGACCGCGTCCAGCTTCTCAATTCCGCCGCCCCGCCCCCCCATCCCCGCTACGTTCTCTACTGGGCCCAGATGAACCGCCGCGTGGACTCCAACCACGCCCTCGCCTTCGCCTGCCAACTGGCCAACGAACTCTCCCTCCCCGTCCTCTTCTACGAAGGCCTCACCTGCTCCTACCCCCACGCCAACGACCGCTTCCACACCTTCCTGCTCGAAGGCGTCCCCGATACCGCCCGCCGCCTCGGCGAACTCGGCATCGGCTACGCCTTCTACCTCCGCCGCCGCCCCTCCGACCCCGACGACATCGGCTATCAACTCGCCCGCGATGCCGCCGCCCTCGTCACCGACGACTACCCCACTTTCATCGCCCGCCTCCACAACGCCCGACTCCCCTCCCGCCTTTCCCTCCCCTACTACGCCGTCGATTCCAGTTGCGTCGTCCCCATGAGCCTGCTGGCCAAACGCGAGTACGCCGCCTACACCATCCGCCCCCGCATCCACCGCCTCCTCCCCGCCCATCTCCAGCCCCTCGCCCCACCACGCCCCGCCCGCCGCTATGATGGACCCATCCCCTCCTGGCACACCCACGTCACTCCCGGTTCGGCCTCCGCCCTCGCTGCCTCCTGCCACATCGATCATTCCGTCCCTCCCTCCACCGCCTTCCGCGGCGGCAGCAATGAGGCCCATCGCCGCCTCGATGCCTTCCTCGCTCACAGCCTCCGCCGCTACGCCCGCCAGCGCAACGAACCCTCCGCCCACGCCACCAGCGGCATGAGCCCCTACCTCCACTTCGGCCACATTTCGTCACTCGACATCGCCCTCGCCGCCCGCTCCTACGCCGCCCAACACAAACTCATCGCCGAAGAGTTCCTCGAAGAATTAATCGTCCGCCGCGAGCTCGCCTTCAACTTCGCCCGCCACTGCGACACCCCCGAGTCCCTCGACGCGCTCCCCGCCTGGGCCCGCGAAACGCTGCGGAAACACGACCCCGATCCCCGCTCCCCGCTCTACACCCCCGCCCAACTCGAGCGCGCCGAAACCCACGACCCCTTGTGGAACGCCACGCAAAAGGAGATGATGCTCCGTGGCGTCATCCACGGCTATTACCGCATGTACTGGGGCAAGAAAATCATCGAGTGGTCCGCTTCCCACGCCGAAGCCCTCCGCTTCATGATCTCCATTCACGACCGCTTTGCCCTCGACGGCCGCGACCCCAACACCTACACCAACATCCTCTGGTGCTTCGGCCTCCACGACCGCCCCTGGATCGAGCGCCCCATCTTCGGCCAGATCCGCTACATGTCCTACGACGGCATGAAGCGCAAAACCAACATCGACGCCTACATCAACGAAATCGCCGCCCTCGATCGCACCGGCGCCGAATCCACTCCCGCCTCCCAGCCCGCCCTCGCACCATGAACGTCACCCTCACCGGCGCGACAGGCTTCCTCGGCAAACGCATCGTCGAGCGCCTCCTCGCCGAGGGTCACCTCCTCCACATCATCGGCCGCCGCCCGCCCCCGGCTCTGCCCAACGGCGTCGCCTTCTCCGTCTGGAGCCCCTCTTCCGACGAACCCCCCTCCGCCGCCCTCCACTCCGCCGACGCCGTCGTCCATCTGGCCGGCGAACCCGTCGCCCAGCGCTGGACCGCCGCCGTCAAGGACCGCATCCGCGCCAGCCGCATCGACCGCACCCTCCACCTCGCCACCGCCCTCGCTAGCCTCCCTCATCCCCCCCGCATCTTCGTCTCCGCCTCCGCCGTCGGCATCTACGGATCCCGCGGCGACGACATCCTCACCGAATCCTCACCCCCCGGCCAAGGCTTCCTCGCCGGCGTCTGCGTCGAATGGGAGCGCGCCGCTTCGTTTGTCGAGTCCCTCGGCGCCCGCACCGTCCTCCTCCGCATCGGCATCGTCCTCGGCCCCGGCGGCGGAGCCCTCGCCAAAATGATCCCCCCCTTCCGCGCCGGTCTCGGCGGCCGCCTCGGCTCCGGCCGCCAATGGATGCCCTGGATCCACATCGACGACGTCGCCGCCCTCGTCTCCTTCGCCCTCGCCCGCGAATCCCTCCACGGCCCCCTCAACGCAACTTCCCCCCACCCCGTCACCAACTCCGCCTTCACCGCCGCCCTCGCCCTCGCCCTCCGCCGCCCCGCCCTCTTCCCCGTCCCCGCCCTCGCTCTCCGTGCCCTGTTCGGCGAAATGTCCTCCCTGCTCCTGGCCAGCCAGCGCGTCCTCCCCCAGTCCGCCCTCGACGCCGGCTACCAGTTCGCCCACCCCTCCCTCGCCCCCGCACTCTCC
>DAIDHC010000053.1 GCA_027452065.1 Bryobacterales bacterium | reverse complement strand
ACAACTCGCGCCTGTCCCCCGGCGCCGAGAACGTCCGGTCGGCCGTAATAGTAAGGACAGCCGTGTCTCCGGCGAGATCCATCGGAGCGGACAGCAGCGTGTAGCTGCCCGGCCCGGCGTACTGCTCCGCCGCCGCCTGCCGGCCGTCCACCGAAACACTCAGCCGTCGCGCGGGCGAGGCGTCGGGAATCACGAGTTGGATCTCCACCCGGGCCGTCGCCCCGGGCGATTTCAAAGTGACCATCGCCGTGCCGCTCATCCAGCGCCACGCGTTCCCCTCGAGATCGTACAGCCCGCTGACGATCTGGCTCGAGGCCTCGGCCGCGTTCATCGGCAGCACCGGCAGCGTCGGCTTCCGCTCCACCACCGTGGCCGCGGTGAGCCGGTCAATCGGCCCCGCCGAAATGTCGAACGGCCGAAGCCCGTTCATCGTCGTCGAATATGCGGCGCGCCCGCCGAGCGAGACCAGTCGCAGCGGGATCGCCGGTTGAATGACGCTCCCGGCGGTGTTGACCAGTGTCCCGCCGGCCGTCATCACGGTAAGAGGATAGGCCAGCGCGCTCGTCACCACCACGTCGCCCGGATATACCGGCTGATTCCGCATCAGCGGCAAGCCGCCCTCCTGTTCCAGGTAGAACCGCAGCCCCCATTCGCCGTTGATCCACACCCGTCCGCTCGCCGCCTGATGGGCCAGCGTGCGCGCAAATCGCCGGTACCCGTCCCAGTGCTGGTAGTTGACCACCGCCAGAGCCAGGCTCAGCGCCAGTCCGCCCGCCGCCCCGATGCGCAGCCAGCGGACTTCCAGCCGCTCCGACACCAGGATCGCCACCGGCAGCGCCAGCGGCAGCAGGTAGCGCGCCGATCCGGCAAAGAACATCGCCAGCGACGCGGCGAAGAACAGCAGCACCCATTGCGCGGCAAACTCGCGCCAGTGCGTGACGCACCAGTGCAGCACCAGCACGCCCGCCGCGATCGAGCACCAGAACAGCGGGTTGGGATCGTAAAACGCCGCCACCGCGGCCACCGGTGCCAGCCACCATGTGCGGCGCCTCAGGAACGCGGCCACCCCCAGCGGGAGAAACACCACCCACCCGAGATGCCCGGTCAGCGCGACCGCGTTTTTCAGTTTCTGCCCCGCCGCCTCCAGCCCATAGCTGCCCAGGTACCCGGCCAGCACCGCCGCCGGCATCCCTCCCGTCGAGGCGCGCTCGTAAAGCTGCCAAAGCCCCAGCGTCACCGGCGCGCCGAGCGCGGCCAGCCACGCCGCCCTCCATTTGCGGTCTCTCTGGTAGCAGTACAGCCAGAGCAGCGGTGTGAGGACGATCGCCTGGTAGGCCGCCAGCGCCGCCAGCGCCATCGGGATCAGCGACAGACCCAGCAGCAGCTTACGCCTCCCCTCCATCGCCGCCAGGAAGCAGGCGATCGACGCCAGCCAGAACGCCAGAAACGGCACGTCGGCCTCGAGCGAGCTTCCGTTGACGACGAACGCCGGCGTAACAACGAACAGCAGCGCCGCCTCGAACGGCCTCGGGCTGAGCCGCCGCGCGATCGAGTACGCCGCCGCCGCCGCCACCAGCGAAAAGACAACATAAGCAGCGTGGTACGGGACCTCGCTCACCGTCCCCAGCAGCGCCAGCAGCGCCGCCAGCGCCCAGGCGTCCAGCGGCGGGTGCGGATGCCCCCTCATATCGACGATGTCGCCGAGAAAAGCGTACCGCGCGTGATTGGGATGCAGAGGATCGACTTGCGCGTGCTCGGCCCCGGCCAGATAGTAGACGTCGTCCCCCTGAATCGCTTGGTTCAGGAAGGGCAGCCGCAGCAGTACGACGGCCGCCAGCAGGAGCAGAAGTGGGCGGGACAAACCGCTAGTGTACTAATCGTTGGCGCCGGGCGCCTCAGCCCCGGGCTTCCAGCGGACGATCGGCTTCCGCGCCGCCATCACCTCGTCCACCCGGCTCGTGCGCGTGCTGTGAGGAGCCTTGAGAACCAGCTCCGGATTTTCCACCGCCTCGGCGGCGATGGAGATCATCGCGTCGATAAACAGGTCCAGCTCCCTCTTGCCTTCCGTCTCGGTGGGCTCAATCATCATCGCCCCGTGAACGATCAGCGGAAAACTCACCGTGTAGGGATGGAAGCCGTAGTCGATCAGCCGCTTGGCGATGTCGCCCGTGCGCACGCCGTGCCGCGCCTGGATCTCGTCGCTGAAAACGCACTCGTGCATCGTGGGAGCGCGGTGCGGATGCTCGAAGTGCGGCTCCAGTTTGGCGCGGATGTAATTCGCGTTCAGCAGCGCGTCCATCGTCGCGTTGCGCAGCCCCGCGCCGCCGTGGGCCATGATGTAGGCCAGCGCCCGCACCAGGACGCCGAAGTTGCCGTAGAAGGCCCGCACTTTGCCGATCGACGACGGCCGGTCGTAATCCCACGTCCAGGCGTTTTCGGCGCGCCGCAGCCGCGGCGTGGGAAGAAACGGCTCCAGGTGGCTCTTCACCGCCACCGCGCCCGAGCCCGGCCCGCCTCCCCCGTGCGGAGTCGAAAACGTCTTGTGCAGGTTCAGGTGCATCACGTCCACGCCGAAATCGCCCGGCCGCGCGATCCCCACCAGCGCGTTCATGTTCGCCCCGTCCATGTAAACCATGGCTCCCTTGGCGTGCAGGATCTCCGCGATGCGGGTGATGTTTTCCTCGAATACGCCCACCGTGTTCGGGTTGGTGATCATCAGCGCCGCGGTGTCTTCCGTGCACAGGCGATCCAGCGCCTCGATGTCGATCATCCCGCGTTCGTTCGACGGAATGTTCTCCACTTCGTAGCCCGCCATCCGCGCCGTCGCCGGGTTGGTGCCGTGCGCCGAGTCCGGAATAAGAACTTTTTTGCGCGCGTTGCCGCGGGCTTGATGCAGCGCCCGCACAAGCTGAATGCCGGTGAACTCGCCGTGCGCGCCCGCCGCCGGCTGCAGCGTCACCGCGTCCATCCCCGTGATCTCTGCCAGCGCCGCTTCGAGCGTGGCCATGATCTCCAGCGCGCCCTGGGAAAGCGATTCCGGCTGGTAGGGATGCGCCCACGCCAGCCCGTCGATCCGCGCCACCGCCTCGTTCACCCGCGGGTTGTACTTCATCGTGCAGGAGCCCAGCGGATACAGGCCCAGGTCGATCGCGTAGTTATAAGTGGAGAGCCGCGTGAAGTGCCGGATCGCCTCCACCTCGCTGATTTCGGGAAAATCCTCGATCTCGCCGCGTGTGTTCTCTTTGCCGAGAACCGCCGCCGGATCCACCGCCGGAACGTCGAGCTCCGGCAACTGGTAACCGATCTTGCCCGGCGAGCTGGTTTCAAACAGCAGCGGCTCGTTCTGCGTGATGTGGGAGCGGACTTTGCGGATCATTCAGGCCAACGCCTCCTGGGCGGCGAACACCGCCGTCACGGCATCCATGTGCTGGCGCCGGCTCATTTCCGTCGCGCACAGCAGCATCGAGCCTTCGAGCTCCGGATAGAAGCGCCCCAGCGGGAGCCCTCCGATAATGCCTCGCTCCAGCAGCTCGCGGTTGATGTCCTCCGGCCGCCGCCCGTTGGCCGAAACGACGAACTCGTTGAAGAACGGCCCCGAGAATCGCAGCGGCAGCCCCGCCGCCAGGTAATGCGCTTTGGAAAGATTCTGCGCCGCCAGCTCCCGCAACCCCTGCTTGCCGTACAGCGACAGGAATACCGTCGCCATCAGCGCGATCAGCGCCTGGTTGGTGCAGATGTTCGACGTCGCCTTCTCGCGGCGAATGTGCTGCTCGCGCGTCGCCAGAGTCAGGCAGAAGGCGCGCCGGCCGTCGACGTCTTTCGTCTGGCCGACGATGCGGCCCGGCATCTGGCGCAGGAATTTTTCCTTGCACGCCATGATGCCGGCGAACGGCCCGCCGTAGCTCGGCGATATGGCGAAGGACTGCAGCTCGCCGCAGACGATGTCCGCCTCCCGCGGCGGCTCCAACAGCCCCAGCGACACCGCCTCGGTGAAGGCCACGATCAGCAGCGCCCCGGCGCGGTGCGCGATCTCGGCGGCCTGCTTGATGTTTTCCACCACGCCGAGAAAGTTGGGCGACTGGATGATCACCGCCGCCGTGCGGCCGTCCACCGCCCGTTCGAGCGACTCCACATCGAGCCCGCCCGTGGCCTCGTCGTATCCGAAGCCGGTCACCGGCAGGCCCTGATTCCGAACCGAGGTCTCGAGCACCTGGCGATACTCCGGATGCAGCGCCCCCGACACCGCGATGTGATCGCGGCCCGTGATCCGCGCCGCCATCATCGCCGCTTCCGGCACCGCCGTCGAGCCGTCGTACATCGAGGCATTGGCCGCCTCCATGCCCGTCAACTGGCAGATCATCGTCTGGAATTCGAAGATCGTCGTCAGCGTCCCCTGCGCAATTTCGGCCTGATAAGGCGTATAGGAGGTGAGGAACTCGCCGCGGCTGACCACCGTGTCCACCAGCACCGGGCGGTAATGACGGTAGACGCCGGCTCCGAGGAACGACGGATAGTCGGCGCCGCACTCGGCGCCGCGCGCGCGGAAATAATCGACGATGTCGTATTCCGATTTTCCGGGCGCGATCGCCAGCGGGCTCCTCTGCAGCACCTCCGCCGGCAGATGGGAGTAAAGATCTTCAAGCGAGCGCGCGCCGATGGCGGTGAGCATTTCGGCCCGCTCGGAGTCGGACTTCGGTAAGTATCGCAAGGGGTTGATCGACCGGGCTGGCCGCGCGGGACCTCCGGCGGCGCTACTCGGCTCCTACATAACTTTGATAGTCTTCGGCGGAAAGAAGCTTCTGAATTTCTTCGGGGGCCGACAATCTGATCTTAACAAGCCAGGCCTCGCCGTGCGGATCTTCGTTCAGCTTTTCCGGCGCCTGGGCAAGCATTTCGTTGATTTCTACTACTTCGCCCGACACCGGCGCGTAGACGTCGGACACCGCTTTAACGCTCTCCACCGAGCCCATCGTTTTGCCGGCCTGAACCGCGGTTCCAGTTTTGGGCAGATCGACGTAGACGATGTCGCCGAGTTCCTTCTGGGCGTGAAAGGTGATGCCGACCGTTGCGGTTCCGTCGCCTGCGGCGCGGACCCATTCGTGTTCTTTTGTGTAGTGAAAATCGGCTGGGTACATGGCTCGCTATTTCGCTCGTTTATAAAACGGCGCCTCCACGATCCGCGCCTCCACTGGCTGGTTGCGGATCAGAATTTCGATGGTGCGGCCGGTTTGAAGCCGGTCCGAGGGAAGATAACACATTCCGATGTTGCGGTTCAGCGTGGGCGAGGGGCCGCCGCTGGTCACCCAGCCGGCCGGGACGCCGTCGAGCAGAACTTCGTAGCCGTCGCGGGCGATGCCGCGGCCGGTCATTTCAAACGCCGCGAGGCCGCGGCGGATGCCCTGGGCTTTCTGCGCATCGAGCGCCGCGCGCCCGACGAAGTCGCCCTTGTCCATTTTCACGATCCAGCCGAGGCCGGCCTCCCACGGCGTGATGGTCGAGTCGATCTCGTGGCCGTAGAGCGCCATCTTGGCCTCCAGGCGCAGCGTGTTCCGCGCGCCGAGGCCGCAGGGCTTGATGCCCAGACCCGCGCCGGCATCGAGCAGCTCGTCCCACAGGCGCGCGGCCTCCCCCGGGGCGACGTAGATTTCGAAGCCGTCCTCGCCCGTGTAACCGGTGCGCGCGATGCGGGCCGGCGCGCCCGAGACTTCGCCGTCCGTGAAGTGGTAGTAGCGAATCGGAGACAGCGGGACCGCGGTGAGCTTCTGCAGAATTTCCAGCGCCCGCGGGCCCTGAACCGCCAGTTGTGCGTAGCGGGGGCTGGCGAACTCCACCTCGGCGTCGAAGGAGTTGTGCGCCACGATGTGCGCGCAATCCTTGTCCTGGTTGGAGGCGTTCACGCAGAGGAAATACTCGGTGTCGCTGACCTTGTGCACCAGGATGTCGTCGACGAAGCCGCCGTGTTCGTACAGCAGCCCGGAGTAGTGGGCCTGCCCGGTGCGCAGGCGCGAGGCGTCGTTGGTGGAGACAAAGTTGACCAGCCGAAGCGCCTCCGCGCCGCGGACCACGATCTCGCCCATGTGGCTGACGTCGAACAGGCCGGCGGCGCGGCGGACGGCGTGGTGTTCGTCGAGGATGCCCGAGTACTGCACGGGCATGTCCCAGCCGCCGAAATCCACCATCCGAGCCCCCATCCGGCAGTGCGTGGCGTGCAGCGGAGTGGTTTTCAGCGCGGTGGTTCCGGACATGAACCCATCATTCTAGCAGGGTGGTCCGGAAGAGGCGCCGCGGGAAACAACCGCGCCCCGGCGACAGCGGCGCGGCGGGGGCCGTGGGCATGCATGGGTAGGGTGGTACTAGCGCTGGTAGCAGAACCGGGACCTGCGCGTACCCTCCTGATGGAGGGGTGTAGATGCCAGGCGCCAGGAGAACCCGGAACCGCTGCGAGGACGGAAAATGTTTCCCGCCTGACGCGGAGCCGGGGCCGGTGAGCGTAAGATTTACTGCCTGGGAGGGCGGGTTGGCCCGTGGAATCTATGCCTTGGAGGTTGGCATTGCGGTTGCAATCGGAACAGCGACAAGGCTGCCGCATGGCAACTGAAGAAAGGATCTATATGGATATCGCAAAGATGCCCGCGGTC
>DAIDHC010000052.1 GCA_027452065.1 Bryobacterales bacterium | reverse complement strand
TGTGCCTGGGGCAGAGCGGAGCCCAGACGGGGGCGCAGAGCGCGGCCGAGACGCAGGAGCAGGCGGCGTTCCGGGCGCGGATGGAGGCGCAGAGGAAGCTGGCGGAGGCCGATCATCAGCAGATGATGGAGGCACTGGGGCTGCACTCGCTGAGGCCGGGGGCGGACCCGAATCATCCGGATGCGCCGAACGCGGTGAACTACGACGAGGCGAAGGCGAATCCGTATCCGAAGCTGCCGGACCCGCTGGTGATGAACAACGGGAAGAAGGTGAAGACGGCGGCCGAGTGGTGGCGCGAGCGGAGGCCGGAGCTGGTGGAGATGTTCGACCGGGAGGTGTATGGGCGGATACCGGGGCCGTGGCCGAAGGTGAGCTGGGAAGAGAAGTCGGTGGAGAAGGAGACGGTGGGCGGGGTGGCGGCGGTGACGCGGAAGCTGGTGGGGCACGTGGACAATCACGATTACCCGGCGATACAGGTGGCGATGGAGATGACGCTGACGACGCCGGAGGGGGCGGCGCGGCCGGTGCCGGCGATTCTGGAATTCGGGTTTGTGTTTCCGCCGGGGTTCAAGTTCCGGATGCCGCCGGCGCCGGGGCCGACGGCGAAGGAGCAGATACTGGCGAAGGGGTGGGCGTACGCGATGCTGGTGCCGGCGAGCTTTCAGGCCGACAGCGGGGCGGGGCTGAGGGAGGGGATTATCGGGCTGATGAACCACGGGCAGCCGCGGAAGCCGGAGGACTGGGGGACGCTGCGGGCGTGGGCGTGGGGAGCGAGCCGGGCGCTGGATTATTTCGGGGCGGGGAAGCTGGTGGATGCCAGGCGGGTGGCGATAGAGGGGTTATCGCGGTATGGGAAGGCGGCGCTGGTGACGATGGCGTACGACGAGCGGTTCTCGATTGCGCTGGTCGGATCGTCGGGCGAGGGCGGGGCGAAACTGAGCCGGCGCAACTACGGGGAGCTGGTGGAGAACCTGGCGGGGGCGGGGGAGTATCACTGGATGGCGGGGAATTTTTTGAAATACGCATCGACGCTGACGGCCGGGGATCTGCCGGTGGACGCACATGAGCTGATCGCGCTGTGCGCGCCCCGGCCGGTGTTCATCAGCGTGGGATCGCCGGCGGTGGAGGGGGGATGGATGGACGACAAGGGTCAGTTCATGGCGGCGGTGGCGGCGGGGCCGGTGTATCGATTGCTGGGAGCGAAGGACCTGGGGACGACGGAGATGCCGCCGATCGGGACGGCGCTGGTGACGGGGGACATCGCGTGGCGCCAGCACGAGGGCGGGCACACGGTGGGGCCGAACTGGCCGGCGTTTCTGAGTTACGCGGGAGGGCGATGGGGAGCGGGAGGACGCTAGCGGGACAGGTCGGCGGGGACGGTGACCGGAGCGGGCGCGGGGCGGGGGGCGAGAGCGCGGCCGGCGAGGATGACGGCGACGGCGAAGAAGAGCTGGACGGCGAGGTTGAAGGCGAGTGAGGCGGGGAGAAGGCGGGCGAGCCAGGGGTCGGTGACGATCATGGCGCCGGCGACGCGGCCGAGGAGGGCGGCGCCGAGGTAGAGCAGGACGGGGAAGCGGTCCATGACGCGGCTGAGAAGGTCGCTGGCGAAAACGACGAAGGGGATGGAGAGGCCGAGGCCGAGAATGAGGAGGCGGATATCGCCGTGGGAGGAGGCGGCGACGGCGAGGATATTGTCGGTGGACATGGTGAGATCGGCGAGGAGGATGAGGCCGATGGCGTGACGGAGGCCGCGGGCGGAGGCGGCGGGGGAGTCGGCGGCGGAGGGGGCGGAGAAGAGCTTGACGGCGATCCAGAGGATGAGGAGGCCGCCGATCAACTGGACGGCGTTGAGCTGGAGCAGTTGGGCGGCGAAGAAGGTGACGAGGATGCGGATGACGGCGGCGGCGGCGGCGCCGAGGGCGATGCCGGCGCGGCGCTGGCGTGTTGGGAGCGAGCGGACGGCGAGAGCGATGACGACGGCGTTATCGCCTGCCAGCAGGACGTCGATCAGGACGATGGAGAGCGCATCGAGCCAGAATTGCGGGCTGAGGTGTTCCATGCAGGAGGGACACCTTGAGGATAGCAGCCGGCGGGGGCGCGGGCCCGGAGATGGTTGCGGTTAGAACAGCGCGGGGGCGGGGGCGGAGCGGCGGGGGTGTTGAGCGGGCGGGCATGGGACGGTCCCAAAAGAGGACGCGGGGTTTCGAATGCGGACAGTGGGGCGGGGCGGGAGGGGGTGGCGGGTGCTGAGTTTGAGCCGGTTGGGGGGTTCGGGGGAACGGCCTGTGGGTTGCACGGGGCAGGGCTGTGTTCGGCTTCTTGAAAGACATTTGGCGGGCGGTAAGGAGTTTGGGGAAGGCGCCGGGATTCGCCGTCGTGGCGGTATTGGTGCTGGCGCTGGGCATTGGGGCCAACACGGCGATTTTCAGCATTGTGAACGCGATTGTGCTGCGGCCGCTGCCGGTGCCAGGTGCGGACCGGACGGTCCTGATTTGGGAGACCGATCTGAAGGACGGGATTCAGCGGGAAGGGCCGTCGGGGCCGAATTTTCTGGACTGGAAGGAGCAGAGCCGGTCGTTTGAGGAGATGGCGCTGCTCGAGGTGGGGACGGGGACGCTGACGGGGGAGGGCGAGCCGGAGCAGGTCATGGGTTTGAGGGTGACCGTGAATTTTCTCTCGATGATGGGGGGACACACGATTCTGGGGCGGGGTTTCACGGCGAAGGAGGGGGCGGGGCAGGCGAGGTACCCGGTGGCGGTGTTGACGAACGGGTTCTGGAAGCGGCGATTTGGCGGGGACCCGGGGGTGATTGGGAAGACGTTCATGCTGAACAGCGAGCCCTACACGGTGATCGGGGTGTTGTCGCCGGAGTTCTGGCACGCGCTGCCGTGCGATCTGTACGCGCCGTGGCCGTATGCGGAGCTGAGGGCGAGAGAGCGGGCGGCGCACGATTTCGGGGTGATCGCGCGGTTAAAGCCCGGGGTGACGGTGGCGCAGGCGCAGGCGGATTTGAGCGCGGTGGCGCGGCGGATCGATGCGCAGACGCCGCGGCTGGCGGGGTGGGATGTGACGGTGGTTGGGATGAAGGAGGCGCTGTTTTCCTACATCCGGCCGGCGCTGCTGCTGCTGTTGGGGGCGGTTGGGCTGCTGCTGCTGCTGGCGTGCGTGAATGTGGCGAGCCTGCTGTTGGCGCGGGTGACGGGGCGGCGGAGCGAGATGGCGATCCGGGCGGCGCTGGGCGCGGGGCGGGCGAGGCTGGTGGGGCAGATTCTGGGCGAGAGCCTGGTGTTGAGTCTGCTGGGAGGGGCGCTGGGAGTTTTCCTGGCGGTTTGGGGGGTTGATGTATTGAACGCGGTATTGCCGGCTACGCTGCCGATGGCGGAGGCGGGGGCGGAGGTGCTGCGGCCGGCGGTGGCGGTGGACGCCCGTGTGCTCATTTTCGCGCTGATGGTATCGGTGGGGGCATCGGTGATTTTCGGGATGATCCCGGCGCTGTATGTGGCGCGGCAGGATGTGAACGAGGGGCTGAAGACGGGCGGAAGGACGGCGTTTCATGCGGCGGGGCGGGCGCGGGTTTGGGATTTTCTGGTGGCGGGAGAAGCGGCGCTGGCGACGATGCTGCTGCTGGGCGCGGGGCTGGCGATGAAGAGTTTCGTGAACCTGCAGAGGGTGGATCCGGGCATCCGGCCGGACCATGTGCTGACATTCCGGATGCGGTTGCCGACCGATAATTTGTACCAGAGCGACCGGGAGCAGGCGGCATTTTACCGAAGGGTGATCGACCGGGTGGATGCGATACCGGGGATTGAATCGGCGGGGCTGAGCGATATTCTTCCGCTGGGCGAGCAGAACGACCGGGAGTATTTCACGATCGAGAACCGGCCGCTGCCGGCGGGCGAGGCGCTGGTGGCCGATTTCCGGCGCATCAGTCCGGGGTATCTGAAGACGATGGGGATTGCGCTGGTTCGGGGGCGGATGCTGAGCGAGCGGGACGGGCCGGAGGCGCCGCCGGTGATCCTGATCGACCAGACGTTTGCGCGGCAGTACTGGCCGCACGAGGATCCGATCGGGCGGCGGATGCGGCTCTGGGGCGTGTACCGGGAGATTGTGGGGATTGTGGGTCCGGTGCATCACTATGGGATGGAGAAGAGGCCGGAGCCGACGATCTACGCGCCATTCGAGCAGATGCCGAACAAAGCGATGGCGGTGGCGGTGCGATCGGGGATGGAGGAGCGGGCGGTGGTGGAGGCGGTGAAGCGGGCGGTGTGGAGCGTGGACCGGAACCAGCCGGTGTTTCAGATCCGCAGCATGGACGATTATATTTCTCTGGCCGACAGCGGGCCGAGGATTTCGACAGTGCTGCTGGGGATCTTCGCGGGGGTTTCGGTGCTGCTGGCGGCGCTGGGGGTGCATGGGGTGGTGGCGTACGGGGTGGCGCAGAGGAAGCGGGAGTTTGGGCTGCGGGTGGCGCTGGGGTGTTCGCCGGGGAGGCTGGAGCGGATGGTGGTGCGGGAGGGGATCGGGACGGCGGCGGTGGGAGTTGCGGTAGGGCTGGCGGGCGGGGTGGCGCTGGCTTCGGGGCTGCGGGCGGTTTTGTTTGGGGTAGCGGCGCTGGATGTTGGGGTGATGGCGGCGGTGGCGGGGGCGCTGCTGGTGGTGGCGGCGGCGGCGAACTACGTTCCGGCGCGGCGGGCGGGGCGGGTGGATCCGATGGAGGCGCTGCACCAGGAGTAGGAGCGGGGCGTGGCGGCGCGGGCACGGGCGAGGGTGGGTGGCTTGACAGGGCGGGGGAGATATACAGAACAACTGTACAGGTAGCCTGTAGATCTGGTATCCTTGTTCCGTGAGGGACACGGTGGCGCGGCCACAGATCGACGTTGCATCGGAGCTGGCATCGGAGATCCGGGCGATCGCGGGGCGGCTGAAGCGGCGGCTGCGGGAGCAGGGGGGCGGGCACGATTTGAAGCCGTCGCAGGTTGCGGTTGTGCTGCGGCTGGAGAAGGACGGTCCGGCGGGGGTGTCGGCTTTGGCGCGGGCCGAGGGGATGCGGCCGCAGTCGATGAGCGCGGTGGTTGCGCCGCTGGTGGAGGCGGGGCTGGTGCGAGGGGCTCCGGATGCGGGCGACGGGCGCCAGACACTGATGTCGCTCACGCCGAAGTGCGTGAAGTGGCTGCGGGAGGGGAGGGCGGCGCGGCAGGACTGGCTGGCGGCGGAGATTTCGCGGAGGCTATCGGCCCGCGAGCAGGAGAAGCTTCGCGGGGCGCTGGGGCTGCTGGCGCGGCTGGTTGAGCAATGACGCGGGTGCGCGGGAATTGAGGAAAACATCCGATGGCTCTTACGGCACTGGACGCGGTCACGGCGCTGATCGTGATCGATCTGCAGAAAGGCATCGCGGGCCACGCGTTTCTCCGGCCCCTGGCTGAGGTTGTCGAGCGGACGGGCGTGCTGTTGCGGGCATTTCGCGCGGCGGGCCTGCCGGTGGTTCTGGTGAACGTGGCGGCGAGGCCGCCTGGGCGCACCGAACAGGGACCGCGGGGCGGAATCTCGTTTGAGGAGGGATGGACGGACCTGTTGCCGGAGTTGGAGCGGCGGGCGGAGGACATGGTGGTGACGAAGGGAAGCTGGGGCGCGTTTGCGCGGACGGACCTGGAGGAGCGGCTTCGGGAGCGGGGCGTGACGCAGGTGGTTGTGGCGGGGATTGTGACTTCGGGCGGGGTGGAGGCGACGGCACGGCAGGCATACGAGCTGGGCTTTCATGTGACGCTGGCGCTGGATGCGATGACCGATATTGGGGAAGAGGCGGAAAGCTACAGCGTGCGGAACGTGTTTCCGCGATTGGGCGAGACGGGTTTGGCGCGGGAGATCGCCGCCAGGGTGGGCAACAGGAGCGTGGAGCGATGAACTGGATGGATCTGGCGGCGTATTTTTTTGGAGGGATATTTGCCGCGAACGCGGTTCCGCATTATGCCGCCGGGATGATGGGGCGTCCATTTCAAAGCCCGTTTGCCAAGCCGCCGGGCAAGGGGCTCTCGTCTTCGCTGGTGAACGTGGTTTGGGGGCTGTTTAATGCGGCGATGGCGTATCTGCTGGTGATGCGGGTGGGAGCTTTCGATTTCCGGGCGGCGGGCGATGCGGGTGCGTTCGGACTGGGTGTGGCGGTGATGAGCTTGTTTGCGGCGCATCACTTCGGCCGGCTTCATGGAGGCGGCGCGCCGGGGGCGTGAGGAGTCCGATGGCCGGAACGTTCCGATCCCTGAGGAGCTTCAACTTCCGATTGTGGACGGCCGGGGCGCTGGTATCGAATGCCGGCACGTGGATGCAGCGCGTGGCGCAGGACTGGCTGGTGTTGACGCAATTGACGCATCACGATGCCTCCGCGCTGGGAATCACGGTGGGGCTGCAGTTTGCTCCGCAACTGCTGCTGCTGCCCTGGACGGGGATGGCCGCGGACCGGCTGAATCAACGGAAGCTGCTGATGTTCACGCAGGCGGCGATGGGGGCGCTGGCGCTGGCTTTGGGGGTGCTGACGATCGAGGGAGTGGTGCGGCTCTGGCAGGTGTATGGATTCGCTTTATTGTCGGGCGCCGTCGCGGCGCTGGACGCTCCGGTGCGGCAGACGTTTGTGGCGGAGATGGTGGGGGACGGCCACCTGCCGAACGCAGTGGCGCTGAACTCGATGTCATTCAACGCGGCGCAGATACTCGGTCCGGCGATGGCGGGAATCCTGATTACGGGGGTTGGGACGGGCTGGGCGTTTCTGCTCAATGGGCTTTCCTTCGGCGCGGTACTTTTGTCGATGTCGCTTTTCCGTGTGTCCGAGCTTCGCGCAAGCGCGCGGGCGGGCGGCGCGGGCTCCGGATTTGTGGAAGGTTTCCGGTATGTCTGGAGGCGCAGGGAGCTGAGAGCGATTCTGGCGATGCTGTTTCTGGTGGGCACGTTCGGCCTGAACTTTCCGATTTTCATCTCGACGATGGCGGTGGGCGTATTTCATACGGACGCGCGGGGATTCGGGCTGCTGTCCTCGCTGATGGCGGCGGGCACGCTGGGAGGGGCGTTGATTGCGGCGTCGCGGAGCAGACCGGGGATGGGGGTATTGGCGCTGGGGGCGGGGGTGTTCGGGCTGGGCTGCACGATGGCGGCGTTGGCGAGCGGGTATTGGTGGTTCGCGGCGGCGCTGGTGGTGACGGGCGCGGCGGCCATCACGTTTACCAACGGCACCAACAGCATGATGCAACTGGCGGCGGAGCCGGCGAT
>DAIDHC010000051.1 GCA_027452065.1 Bryobacterales bacterium | reverse complement strand
GGCGCTGGTGGTGTCGCAGTTCACGCTGTGCGCGGACACGACACGGGGACGGCGGCCGGGATTTGAGCGAGCGGCGGCGCCGGAGGACGCCGAGCGTCTGTATCTGGAGTTTGTGGAAGTACTGCGGGCGATGGGAGTGCGGACTGAGACTGGAGTTTTCCGGGCCGATATGACAGTTACACTGACAAATGACGGACCCGTTACGATGATCGTCGACACCCTCCAATCAACTTCGCGCACAATGCCGCGAGGCGCTGACGTTGATTGGTGAAATTGAGCGCACCCCGCGCTGTGCGCTCAGAATTTGTCGAATTAGTAACCATCCTGTATGATTTGGGTATGGCTCGAAGTGGAAATCCAGTAAATTCCGAATCATTTTTGCAGGCCGCACTGGAAGGCCTTCAATTACAGAAGCAGCGGATTGAAGAGCAGATCGCCCATGTACGGGGACTGCTCGGCCGTGGGGGGAAGGAGAAAGCTCCGGCAGCAGTGCTGCCAAGTCCAAACAAGACGCGGAGGAAGTTGAGCGCGGCGGCGCGCAAGCGGATCGCGGCGGCGCAGAAGAAGCGCTGGGCGGCATACCGGAAGGAGAATCCGGCACCAAAGGCAGAGTAAACGATCCCCAGTGAATTCTCATGGGATCGGGCTACGTTGATGGCTTCAAGGCCGCGGAGAGAAACTAGCCCAATCCCAATCGTATTGCTTGGCTAAGTCCTCGACGGTTCCCTGAGCGGCAATCTTACCGGCCGCGAGAAATACGGCGCGGTGAGCGACAGCCGCGGCGAAGCGGACATCGTGTGTCGCGATGAGCTTGGGTTGAGGTAGGGCAAGGAGAAGACGGGCAAGGTTTCTCTGAGCCGGCGGATCCAGGTAAGTGGTGGGCTCGTCGAGGATAAGTATGTCAGGCTCCATAGCCAGGACGCCGGCGAGGGCGACGCGGCGTTTTTCCCCGGCGCTGAGGTGATAGGGCGCGCGGTCGTCGATGCCTGCAAGTCCGGTGCTGAGGAGCGCGGCGCGGGCTCTGCGGAGGGCCTCGGCGGGCGGATGGCCCTGGTTCAGGGGACCGAAAGCGACGTCTTCGAGTACGGTGGGGAGGAAGAGTTGGTCGTCGGAATCCTGGAAGACGACGCCGACTTTGGCGCGGAGGCGCTGGGCGGAAGAGGGAGTAAGAGGGACACCGCCGATGAGGACGGTTCCGCGGCCGGTGAGCAGGCCGTTGAGATGGAGTAAAAGAGTGGTTTTCCCTGAGCCGTTTGCGCCGAGTAGCGCTACGGTTTCGCCGGTGCCGACGGTGAGATTGATTCCGGAAAGGGCTTGAGCTCCGTCCTCGTAGGAGTAATAAAGATCGCGGACCTCAATCACCGGCGTCATCGGAGAGTGACCGAGAGATAGAGGGCGGCGCCGAGGGCGCAGGCGGCGGCGAGGAAGCCGGCATCAGAGGGGCGGAAGCGGGGCCGGACGGCGAGGGGGAGCGAACCGTGAAAGCCGCGGGAGAGCATGGCCATGTGGATGCCGTGGGCGCGCTGCTGAGAACGGGCGAAGAGGACGGCGAGGGAACCAGCCGAAGCGCGGAAACCGGCCGAAGGGCGGAGGGGGGACGTGCCGCCGCGGCATAAAGAGGCGAGCCGCATGCGCTGGGCGACTTCGGCGATGACAAACAAGTAGCGAAACAGAGACTGGGCAATGAGGACGAAGGCGCGCGGGACGCCGAGCGATTCCATGGCGTGGAGTAAGGAGGGCATGGGAGTGGAGGCGGCCAGCAGGAGGACGGCGAGAGCGGAAACGTAACTTTTGGCGAGGAGTGCCCCGCCATGAGGGCCGTGTCCGGAGGCCCACTCGATGAGCGCGAAGACGATTGAAAAAGGAAGGACGGAGGCCGAGCGGAGAAGCAGGGGCAAGAGCGGGAGGCGCGCGAAGAAGAGCGCGGCGAGAAGAACAAGAGCGAAGGGGACCGCGGCGAGGGCGGAGCTTTGGGGAGCCAAGGCGAGGGCAAGGAGGAAGAGGAGGGTGGCGAGGAGCTTGGCACGGGCATCGCGGCGGTGGAGAGGGCTATCGAGGAGGCTCCAGCCGGCGATGCGGTGGTGGCGCACCTCAGGCGCTCCGGCGGCGGGCGAGGAAGCGGCCGAGGGCGAGACAGGCGGCGGCGGCAAGAAGGAGTCCGGCGAGAGCGGCGGAGGCGCGGCCGAGCCAGGGCGGGCCTGCGAGTGACATGGAGTAACCGGCGAGGGGAGCGGGGAGGATGGGCTGGGAAGAGATGTGGAAGCGCGCGGCGAGAGTCTGGAGCCCGTCGGGCTGCGAGGAGGCAACGAAGAAAGCGGCGACGGCCATGAGCAGAGCGGCGAGCGAGAATGCGGCGAGCGGGCCGCGGCCGGCCTGCGAGGGGAGGCTGAGCCAGCGGGAATTGAGGCGGGAGACGGCGCGAACAACGGCGAGGGTGATGGCGCCTTCGACGACGGCGCTGACGGCGAACAGGCCGATGGAGGCCCAGAGCAGAGCAGGCGGCATGTGGACGCCGGAGGCCAGAAGCTCGGCGAGGGCGAGGAAGGCGCTGGCAAGGACAGAGACGGCGCCGGCGAGGAAGAGCGCGGCGGAGGGGAAGCGGCGGAAGGCACGGAGGGCGAGGGCGGCGGCGACGACACCGGCCAGTGCCATGTTGAAGACGTTCGCGCCGAGTGCGAGAACGCCGCCGTCCTGGAAGACGAAAGCCTGCATGGCAACGATGGTAGTCATGACGAGGACGGTGGCTGTGGGGCCCAGGATGGAGACAAGGAGCGCGCCGCCGAGCAAGTGCGCGCTGGTGCCGGCTCCGACGGGAAAATTGATCATCTGAGCGGCGAAGACGAAAGCGCCCATGACGCCGAGGCGCGGGGTGGCGGTGTGATCGGAATCGCGAAAGGAACGGCGGGCGACCCAGCCGACCAAAGGGAGACTGATGGCGTCGAGGGCGAGCCAAACGGGAGGGGAGAGGAAGTTATCCGGAATGTGCATGTTCCGTTTGATTCAACGGTAACACGGATATTTTATTCGTGTCACGCACGCGGGGGCGGGCGGCGTGAGGCGTGAGCGGGCGGCATGTGCCGGGTGAACTTGCTGCCCGGCAGGGGTACGAGCAGATGGCACGATTGAGGCGGGTCCGATCCTCGTATAATCGCATTACACATGAGCGAACTAAGCCGTATCGGAGTGGCGATTGACTCCGACCTGCTGGATAAATTCGACCGGCTGATTGCGGAGCGGGGATACACGAACCGATCCGAGGCGTTTCGCGATCTGATTCGGGACGAGCTGGTGGAAAAGGCCTGGGCGTCGCCGAACAAGCAAGTGGTGGGAACGGTGACGCTGGTGTACGACCACCATGTACGTTTGCTGAGCGAAAAGCTGACGGAGCTGCAGCACACGCATTTCCGCTGCATTCTCTCGACGATGCACCTGCATTTGAGCCACGATTACTGTTTGGAGGTGCTGGTGGTGAAGGGCAAGGCGTCGTCGGTGAAGAAGATCGCGGGAGCATTGATCAGCGCCAAGGGGGTGAAGCACGGACGGCTGACGATCACGACGATGGGCGAGGACTTGTGATCGTCGGTTCGGGGGTGGACATCGCGGAAGTGGACCGGATTGAGGCGGCGATCGCGCGGCACGGTCCGCGGTTCATCAAAAGGGTGTACACGGAGCTCGAGGAGGCGTACGCGGAGCGAAAGGCGAACCGGTATGAACGGTACGCGGCACGGTTCGCGGCCAAGGAAGCGGGGATGAAGGCGATCGGGACGGGATGGCGGCACGGGGTACGGTGGCGGGACATCGAAGTGGCGAACCTGCCGAGCGGGAAACCGACGCTGAGGTTTTACGGGGCGGCGGAGGGGTTTGCCAAGAGGTTGGGGGTCAAAAACGTGAGTCTGACAATGACACACACCGGGAAACAGGCAATGGCGATTGTGATTCTGGAGAGCTAAGGGGCTGGGAAAATCGCGCGATCGTCTTGCTTCGCACAACGGGTTTGCGGCATAGTATGGAAAGAAAGATCCGGGCGCTTGCGATGCAACGGGACAGGGATTTGGCGGCCGCCTCTTTCCAGACTTACATGGCCTCGGGTGGCGCGACATGGCGGATCTCCTCTACCTCACCGAACTCCTGGGCCTTCCCGTCTACGATTTAAAGAAGAAGCGCATCGGGGCGCTGCGCGACGCGGCACTGGTACCGCTGGTGCATCCATCGCGGGTGGACCGGTTTCTGATTGGCGGGGGCTGGGCGTGGCTGACGATCCGGCACGACCAGGTGAGGTCGATATCGCTGGACGGGCTTTTTCTCAAAGACGAGCAACTCACGCCGTATCACTCCGACGAATACATGCTGAGGCTGGTGCGGGACCTGCTGGACCAGCAGATTATCGACGCGCAGGGGCGGAAGGTGGTGCGCGTGACCGACGTCACCTTCGATATTCTGAGGCGGGAAGAGCATGAGGAGTTGAACGTACTCGAGGTGGACGTGGGGCTGAGGAGCGTGTTCCGGAGGCTGGTACGGGGGGTGATTCCGCCGCGGTGGATCCGAAAGGCGCAGAGCGGGATCGCACCGAACTCGATACGGTGGGAGTACTGCAACATCCTGGAACCGGACCCGCAGCGGCGGCTGCGGCTGAATATCAGCAACAGGCTGCTGGAGGAGATGCACCCGGCGGACCTGGCCGACATTGTAGAAGAACTGGGTCCGGACGACCGCGAAGCGATTTTCGAGACGATCGACAGCGAGGTGGCGGCCGAGGCGCTGTCGGAGGTCGAGCCCGGAATACAGGCGAGCATCCTGGAGTCGCTGGAGACGGAGAAGGCGGCCGAGATCATCGAGGAGATGGCGCCGCACGAGGCGGCCGACGTATTGAGCGAGATGGGGGAGGAAGCGTCGGCGGAGATTCTGGAAGAAATGGAGCAGGAGCCGAAGTCCGAGTTGGAGGAGTTGCTGGAGTTCGATGAGGACTCGGCGGGCGGCCTGATGAGCCGGGAGTTCGTGGCGCTGCGACCGGAGGCGACGGTGGGGGAGGCAATGGCGGAGCTACAGAAGCGGGAGGATCTGCCGGAGACGCTGAACTCGATTTTTCTGACGACGGCGGATGGAGCGCTGGCGGGGGTGGTGCCGATGGCGAGGATCGTGTCGTCGCCGGCCGGAGTCGAGTTAGTCAAACTGGCGGCGGATCCGTTGATCGCGGTGCCCGAGGGGGAGCGGCAGCATCGGATTACCGAGTTGTTCGACAAATACAATCTGCTGACGCTGCCGGTGGTCGATGAGCATGGACGCCTGTCGGGGGCGATTACGGCGGACGAGATTATTACCATACTGAGGCAGAGATGAAAGACGACCCTGGCCATGCGGAAGCGGCTGCGGAATCAAATCGCATTGTTTCTCGCGGTCCTGGGTCCAGGACTGATTACCGCGAACGTCGATAACGACTCGGGCGGCATTCTGACTTATTCGCAGGCGGGGGCCAAGTATGGCTATCTGCCGCTGTGGACCCTGATTCCCATCACGCTGCTGCTGATTGTGACGCAGGAGATGTGCTCGCGGATGGGGGCGGTGACGGGCAAGGGACTGTCAGACCTGATCCGCGAAGAGTTCGGGCTGCGGACGACATTTTTCATGATGGCGGCGTTGGTGGTGGCGAACTTCACCAACGTGATCGCGGAGTTCGCGGGCGTGGCGACCTCGCTGGAGCTGTTTCACATTTCGCGTTATGTGTCGGTGCCGCTGGCGGCGGCGGCGGTGTGGCTGCTTGTGGTGAGGGGCACCTACCGGAGCGTGGAAAAGGTATTTCTGGTGGCGTGCGGGTTGTATGTGACGTACATCATCTCGGGGTTTCTTGTGCAGCCGGACTGGAAGGTGGCGGCGATTGCGAGCTTCAAGCCGATTCTGCAGTTCGATACGCCTTACATCGTGATGCTGATCGGTATGGTGGGGACTTCGATTGCGCCGTGGATGCAGTTTTACCTGCAGTCGGCGGTGGTGGAGAAGGGAATCACGGCAAAGGAATACGTGCAGTCGAGGGTGGAGGTGATCCTGGGCTGTATTATCACGGACGTAGTGGCGTTTTTCATCATTGTGTCCTGCGCCGGGGCGATCTGGGCGCACGGGCCGCGGGACATCGAGACGGCAGCGGACGCGGCGATCGCGCTGAAGCCGTTCGGGCAGTACGCGTACCTTTTGTTCAGCGCTGGGCTTTTCAACGCGTCGTTTTTCGCGGCCTGCATTCTACCGCTCTCGACCGTGTATACGGTGTGCGAAGGACTGGGGTTCGAGTCCGGGGTGGATAAGCGGTTTGAAGAGGCGCCGCTGTTCTACTGGCTGTACACGCTGCTGGTGGTGTTGGGGGCGGCGGTGATCCTGTGGCCCAACTTTCCGCTTGTGAAGATGATTTTGTTTTCGCAGGTGATCAATGGGGTGCTGCTGCCGTTCGTGCTGATTTACATGGTGCTGCTGATCAACCGGAAGGGGCTGATGAAGGAATGGACAAACACGCACTTGTACAACCTGATCGCCTGGACCTCGGTGGTAATCATGATCGGCCTGACGCTGGCGCTGATCGCGATTTCGGTGAAGGATTTCTGGTCCGGCGGCTGATCACGGAGGGTGGATGTGCAAATATGGCAGACATGACGAATCCGCCAATTCCGCCTAAGATCAACATGAGCAACTCGCAGGACTATCGCGAGAGTTACGCCAACAGCGTGCAGATTCGGGTGAACCTGTGGGATTTTTTTCTGATGTTCGGCACGGTGAATCAGACATCGCCGGAAACGGTGAACATACAGAATTTCCAGGGAGTTTTTGTGAGCCCGCAGCAGGCCAAGGCGCTGCTTAACGTGCTGCAGCAAAATCTTTCGCAGTACGAGGCCACGTTCGGGGAGATTCGTTTGGAGCCGAAGGCGCCGGGCGGCCCGATTCAGTGACCGCGGGCCCGGGGGCGGCCCGGACAACAACGGCGCTGCTGATGGCGACGGCGGGTGTTGTGGTGGCGAGCCATGCGCCGCTGATAGGGCTGCCGTATTTCTGGGACGAACTGGGCCAGTTTGTCCCGTCGGCACTCGACATTCTCCGACATGGATGGTGGGTACCGCATTCAGCGGTTCCGAATTCGCATCCTCCGGGACTGATGGCGTACCTGGCGCTGGCCTGGCGGATATTCGGATGCTCGATTGAGGCGACGCGGGGGGCGATGCTCGGGATGGCGGTGGCGCTGGCGGCGGCGACGTTTCTGCTGGCAAGGCGGTTGTGCGGAAACGACGGGGCAGCGTGGATGGCGACGCTTTTTCTGGTGGCCGATCCTCTTTTTTACACGCAGGGGATGATGGCGCAGCTAGACATGCCGGCGGCCCTGCTGACAGTGCTGGCGCTCGTGTTGTACCTGGACGACCGGCAGGGGTGGGCCGCGGTGTGCTGCACGGCGCTGGTGATGGTGAAGGAGACGAGCATCGTGACACCGGCGCTGCTGGCGTGGGAGTTGATGCGGGTTGGGCGGCGGCGGGAGGGGGCATATTACGCGGCACCGGCGGCGGCGCTGGCGATCTGGTTCGCGGTGCTGTGGCGGACGACGGGACACGTGTTCGGGGATAGCGGGTACACGCAGTACAACCTGACGTATCCATTGGAGCCGGCACATCTGGCGACGTCGATCTTGCGGCGGGGGTATTACCTGTTGGCGGGAGACTTCCGGTGGATCGGAACGATAGCGCTTTGGGCGGCGTGGCGGCGGTCCGACACATATAAGACGAATGAGTGGCGGACGGCGGGGCGGGTAGCGGGAGCGCAGGCGGTGCTGGTGACGGTGCTGGGAGGGGCAGCGCTGGAGCGGTATCTGATGCCGGTGCTGCCTGTGCTTTACGCGGCGATGGGAGCGGCGATCTGGAGGCTCCGGCCGCGGTGGCGCGCGGCGAGCGCGGTGGGGCTGGCGGCGGGGCTGACGGTATCGTTGTTCGTCAATCCCCCGTATCCGTTTCCTTATGAGAACAATCTGGCGGTGGTGGACTTTGTGAGGCTGCATCAGGCGGTGGGGGCGTTTCTGGAGCGGAACTATTCCAGCGAGACGGTTTATACGGCGTGGCCGTTGACGGCGGCTCTGCGAAGGCCGGAGTACGGATATGTGAAGACGGGGATGCGGAGCCGGGAGACGTCGGACTTAAGGAGGTCGACACTCGAAGCCCTGGACCCGGCGGGAGTGCGGGTGCTGGTCTTGTATTCCCGGACTTGGGATCCGCCGTGGGGCGTGACGCGGTGGGGGTGGGTGGCGCGATTTCTAGGACGCTATTACGACTACGAGGCGGAAATGAGCGCGGCGGACGTGGAGGCTAAATTCCATCTGAAGCCGGTGGCGCGATGGCAACGGCGGGGACAGTGGGCGGAGATTTACGCGGCGACCGGGGCGAGCGGGCGTTAAGCGGCGGGTGCGGATTTATTCGCTGCGATCGCCGGCGATGGCGTAATGCACGGCGGGGGTGACGATCAGGGAGAGCAGCATGGAGGCGGTGACGCCGCCGATGACCGCGATGGCGAGGGGTTGGAGCATCTGGGAGCCCGCCCCCCAGCCGAGTGCGAGAGGGATCATGCCGGCGACGGTGGCCAGGGCAGTCATGAGTATGGGCCGGAGGCGGCGTTCGCCGGCGAGCATCATCGCTTCTTCGGCGGAGACGCCCTGGCTGCGGAATCTCCCGTCGGCGTCGAGGAGGAGGATGCCGTTTTTGGCGACGATGCCGATGACCATGATAAGGCCCATAAAGGAGGCGATATTGAAGGTGGTACGGGTGATGAGCAGGGCGAAGAAAACTCCGGAGGTGGACAGCAGGGCCGAGGAGAGGATGGCGAGGGGAGCGGCAAAGGTGCCGAACTCGAACAAGAGGACGGTGAAGACGAGGAGGACGGCGAGGATGAGGACGACGATGAGATCGCCGAAGGCCTGCTGCTGCTCCTGGTAACCACCGCCGAACTCGACGCGGACAGTAGGCGGGAGGCCGACGGAGGCGATGGCGGACTTAACTGCGCCGATGCCTTTTCCGAGGTTGATGCCCTCGAAACGCGCGGTGACCATGGCGACCTGCTGGAGATTTTCACGGATGACCTCGGTTTGGCCGGGCTCCTGTGAGTAATGGGCGAGCGCGCCGAGGGTAGCGGTTTTTCCGGTGGAGCTGATCAGGAGGGTATTGTCGATGGAGGAGACCGAGGCGCGCGCAGAGGCGGGGAAGCGCACGCGGACAGTATAGGGGCGGTCGCCGACGACGATGGGCGTGGGAGCGGGCTCGCCCTGGAGCATGGCGCTGGCGGCGAGCTCGATTTCTTCGACTGAGAAACCCGCGCGCCCGGCGACTTCCTGGTTGACCTGATAGAGAGCGGCGGGGCCGCTGATGGTGTTTTCAACACCGTTGAGGACGTCCACAACGCCGGGGAGCTTTTTGATCGCATCGCCGACCTTCGGAGCCCATTCATGCAGGACGTCCTGGTTCTGGCAAAAGAGCTTGATGACAACGGGCTCGGGAGCGCTGGTGAGATCGCCGATCATGTCCTGGAGGAGCTGAGCGAATTCCACGTCGAGAGTGGGAAGGCGATCGGCGACTTTCTTGCGAACCTCGGCGATCACTTCTTCGACGCTGCGGTCGCGCTTGCGCTTGAGCTTGACGGAGATGTCGCCACGGTTGGCTTCGGTGACCTGGGCGAGACCGAGTTGGAGGCCGGTGCGGCGGGAGGTGCTTTCGACCTCGGGAATGCGCTTGAGGATGTTCTCGACCTGGAGGATCATCGCGTTGGTGTCGTCGAGGGAGGTTCCGGCCGGAGAAAGGTAATCGAGGATAAATCCGCCCTCGTCCATTTCCGGCAGCAAGCCGGAGTCGAGCGCCTGGTAGCAAAAATACGAGGCTCCAATGAGGAGGAGGCAGGCGATGGTGGTGACCAACTTCCTTTCGAGAGCGAAGCGGAGGATCTTCTCGTAAAAGGAGACGACGCGGCCCATGAAACCGGAGCGGTCGCCTTCGTGGGAATGCCGGCCGGCCTTGGAGCGGATTAAGAAATGGCTGAGGGTGGGCGTCCAGGTAAGGGCGAGACCGAGGGAAGACAGAAGAGCCATGGCGACAGTGACGGCGAGGGCGCGGAAGAAGACGCCGGTGACGCCGGTGATGGAGATGAGGGGGAGGAAGACGACGATAGGGGTAATGGTGGAACCGATGAGAGGGACGTTGATTTCGCGAATGGCGCTGCGGATGGCTTCGGCGCGGCTCTGGCCCGAGTCGCGGTGGAGGACGATGTTTTCGACGACCACAATGGCGTCGTCGATGACGAGGCCTACGGCTGCGGCGAGGCCGCCGAGGGTCATGAGATTGAAGCTTTCGCCGAAGGCTTTGAGGGCGATGAGGGTGAGGCCGATGGTGGCGGGGATGACGAGGCCGGCGACGAGCGAGGTGCCCCAGTCGCGGAGGAAGAGGACGAGGATGAGGGAGGCGAGAAGGAGGCCAATGAGGATGGCGTCGCGGACGCTTTTGATGGAGTCCTCGACGAGCTCGCTCTGGTCGTAGAAGGGCTGGAGGCGGACGCCTTTGGGGAGAGTCTTTCTGATTTGCTCGATTTCGGCGCGAACTTCTTGGGCGACCTCGACCGTGTTGCCATCGGGCTGGCGGTTGATGTTGAGGAGGACGGCGGGCTTTCCGTTGGCGGTGACGATGGTGTAGACGGGCATAACGGAAGGCTCGACGCGGCCGATGTCGCCGAGGCGGACGGGCAGGCCGGCGGGGGTGTTCTTGACGACGATGTTGGAGATCTGCTCGGGCGTTTGGGCCTGGCCGCTGACGAGGCCGAGGACGAGCTGGTGGTTTTGTTCGAACAGACCGGGCGAGTCGATGAGATTACTGCGGCGGAGGGAGTCGAGGATGTCGGGGACGGTGATGGTGGTGCGGAGGAGACGGGCGGGATCGGGTTCGACGGCAAATTCGGGGACTTGGCCGCCCTGGATGATGACGGTGGCGACGCCTTTCTGGCGGTTGAGGCGAGGCTTGATTTCGTAGGTGGAGAGCTCCCAGAGGCGGGTTTGCGGGACGGTATCGGAGGTGACGCTGTAGCCGATGATAGGGAAGGCGGCGAAGGTGAGGCGGTTAGCGACCAGGCGGGTGGTGGGAGGGAGTTCCTGCTGGACGCGGGCGAGAGCGGCGTTGACGAGTTCCAGGGTGCGGTACATGTCGACGTTCCAGTCGAAGAAGAGGTCAATTTCGGCCTGACCGCGGCTGGTGGTGGAGAGCACGAGGCGGAGACCCTGGACGGAGCGGAGGGCGTCCTCGATTTTGCGGGTGATAACGACTTCCATCTGGTTGATGGGCATGACACCGTTGTCGGCGCCGACGACGATGCGGGGGAAATCGGTTTGGGGAAAGACTTCGACGGGGATGGAGAGTGCGAGGAAGACGCCCACGGCGATGAGGGTGATGATGACGAAGATGATGGGCTTGGCGTGGCGTCCGGACCAGTGATCGTCGGAGGCGGCGGCGGGAGCCGGGGGCGCGGCGATGGGTGTGGGCTCATTCATGATCGGCGGCCTCCGGCTTGTCCTCCGCCGGCTTGTCCTCCGCAATTCTGATTTTGGCGCCGTCATCGAGACCCACGCCGCCGGAGACGATGACCTGATCACCGGGCTTGACGCCTTCGAGGATCTGAGTGAGGTCGGGATTCCGTATGCCGGCGGTGACCTGATGCTCGTGGGCAGCGCCGTCGGAGCCGGCGACGAGGACGGTGAGGTCGCCTTCATGGCTGGACAGGAGCGCGGTGCTGGGGACCACGATGGCGTCGGGGACGAGGCCGGCGGAGATGGCAACGCGGGCGGCGCCGCCGGGCTTGAGCTTTTCGGTGGAATTGGTTGCGATAACCCAGACTTCGACCGTGGTGCTGCTTGGATTGACCGCGGGGCTGATGACGGTGATCTTACCCTGGGCCTGGCCTTCGGCGGTTTCGATGGTGGCGTTCATGCCGATTTTGAGGGAGGCGGCGGAGCTTTGGGGGACGTTGACCTTGGCTATGACGCTGGAGATGTCCATGATGGTCATGAGAGGAGTGCCGGCGGAGGCCATTTCGCCGGGGTAAAGCGGCCGTTCGGCGACGACACCGGAGATGGGAGAGCGGATTTCGGAATAGCTCATCTGAGCCTGGGCGGCTTCGTAGCGGGCCTTGGCGGCGTCGAGCTGGTCTTTGGCGGCCTGGGTCTGCTCGGGCTTGCCGATGGCCTGGATGGTCTGGAGCTGTTTTTGGGCGACGTCGTACTGGCTCTTGGCCTGGGCGTAGGCGACGTTAGCCTCGTCGACGAGACGGCGTGCGAGAGCACCTTCTTTGAAGAGTTCGAGGCGGCTCTCGCGGAGATTATGGGCAGCGTCGAGGACCTCCTTTGCGGCCCGTTCGTCGGCCTCGGCCTTGTTGATGTCAACGGGGAGGGAGCCGGCGGTGGTGTTGCGGTAGGCGGACTGCGCCTGGTCGTAGAGACTCTTGCTTTCACCGAGGGCAGCGGCTAGGTCGCGGTTTTCAAGGACGGCGATGATTTCGCCTTCCTTCACATGGTCGCCGCGGTTGACGCGAAATTCGCGGACCGGGGCGCTGATTTTGGACGTAACGCTGGACTGGCGGATGGGATAGAGAAGGCCCTCGGCGTGGACGATTCTCTCAATCGGACCAATGACGGCCTTTGCAGCGTGGACAGGGGCGGCGGCGTCACCCCCTTCCTTGGCGTCGGGCTTGGAGCAGCCGGCCAGCAACAGGGTGATCAGGGCGGCGGCGAAGGCGGTGGTCGGGAAATGCAGGGGTCGTAGATGCACGGTCGGAGTCATTCTCACATTCCGGTCAGAGTCTGGAGCGCGGCGAGAGCCACGCGATAGCGGTTCAGGCCGTCGTCGAAGGCGTCGCGGGCCAGGGCGAGTGTGCTTTGAGCGTCGGTGACCTCGAGGGCTGTTGCCTCGCCGGCCTGATAGCGGAGGACGGTGAGCCGGACGCTCTCGGCGGCGAGATCGGCGGAGTGGCGGAGAGAATCGATTTGGGCGTGGGCGGTTTCGGCCTCGCGGTAGTAGGCTTGCAGGCTGGCGACGAGCTGGCGTTGGGCCATATTGAGGTCGCGCTTGGCCTGCGACTGGCGAAGCCTGGCCTGCTCGACGCGGCTTGCCGTGGCCTTCCAGTTCCAGACAGGGATGTTGATGGCGGCAAGGACGGACGAGCCGACGTTGTTCTCGCCGAACGGGCCGTTGATGGCGAAGTTGGACGCGTCGATGCCGTAAAAATAGTCAATGCTGAAGGAAGGGAGATAGGCGCCGCGGGCCGAGGAGAGTCCGTAGGTTTCAGCGTTGAGCGAAGCCTCGGCGGCGCCGATGGTGGGGTTGTTGCGGGAGGCCTGGATGCGGACATCGTCGAAGGAGGCGAGAGCGGGCGCCTGATCGAGGTCGTCAACGAGTTTGAAATCCTGGTTGAAATTGGGGAAGAGAATGACGGCGAGGGCAATTTTGGCCTTTTCGGCCGTAAGGGTCATGTCCTGGAGGTCGCGCTCGCGCTGCTGTTCGGTGAGCTGGGCTTTGACGACGTCGGCGTGGGCGGCCTCGCCGCCTTTCTCCTGGTTCGTGGTGATGGAGACGAATTGACGGGACTCCTGGAGGCTCATGGCGGCGTTGGCCACCTTGCGTTCTGCGGTGACGGCGGCGTAGTAATCCTGGGTGACTGTGGCGACGAGGCCGCGTGTTGCGATCTCCTGCCGGGCGCGGGCAGCGGCTTCATTAGCAACCTGTTGATTGTATGCGCCGTGGCTGGCGAAGGAAATCGCCTCGTGGACGTCGCCCTGGCTTGTGTATTCATGGACGGCGTTGTTGGCGATGAAGATGACGCCGCCGATGCCATTGGATTGGGTGTAGAGATATTCGTTCAGATAACTGAGGCTGGGCAGGAGGGCGGCGCGAGCCTGGCGGCGATCCTGGTGAGCGAGCGCGGCTGCGGTGACGAAGGCCTGGTAGTCGCCGTCATTCTTCTTGGCAAGCTCGATGGCGGCCTTGAGGTCGAGCGAGACAGGCGCGGCGGGCGCCTGTGCGGCGGCCGGGCCGGCAGTGGCGGCCAGAAGAGCGAGGGTGGCGAGCCGGGCCGGAGCCGATCGGCGGGTGTTCCGAGCCGGGTTCCGCGCGTCGAGCGGGATGGAACGAGTACGGGGTCGTGGTGTCATGGAAACGGCTTGTACATCAGTACAACAGCCTAACCTGAAAATCCCCTGAAGTGCGGCTGAGCGGGTTTGCAGCAAATCTTCAGATTGGCGAGCTACGATCGGATTGGTTTGGAAGAGATCGATGCAGATACTGGTGGTTGAAGACGAAACGCGGCTGGCGGCGCTGTTGAAGCGGGGCCTGGAGGAGGAGGGCCACTCGGTGATGGTGTCGGGCGACGGGCGGGAGGGGCTGTCGCTGGCGATGGCTCACGAGTTCGACGTGATTGTGCTGGATGTGATGCTGCCGCAGCTTGACGGGCTGGCGGTGGCGCGACGGCTGCGCGAATCGGGGAGCCGGATTCCGGTGTTGATGTTGACGGCGCGGGACGCTCCGGCCGATGTGGTGAGCGGACTGGACAATGGAGCCGATGATTATCTGACCAAGCCGTTTTCCTTCGAGGTGCTGCTGGCGCGAATCCGGGCGGTATCGAGGCGGGGACCGATTCCCCGCCCCGCGGTGTTACGGTGCGAGGACCTGACGCTGGACCCGGCGCGGCGGGAAGTGGCGCGGGGCGAGAGGCGGGTGGCGTTGACGCGGACTGAGTATTGCCTGCTGGAGATCCTGGTGAGGCGTGTGGGGACGGTGGTGCCGCGCGACGTGCTGATCCAATCGGTATGGGGATTCGAAAGCGACGTGGAGAGCAACACGCTCGACGCGTTTGTGCGGCTGCTGCGGGCGAAGATCGAATGCGCAGGTGAGGCTAAACTGATCCACACGGTACGGGGCGTCGGGTATTGCCTTCGCGGGGAGGCGAGTTGAAAGGCGGGCTGTCCATCCGGCTGAGGCTGTCGCTGTGGTACTCGGGAGTACTGCTGGCGGGCCTGGCGCTGTTTGGGCTGATCCTGTGGATTTCGGTAAGGCAAAGCCTCATGACGTCGCTGGACGAGACGCTGGACCAGCGGATTCGGGGCGCGATTACCGTATTCGAGGAAGAGACCAGGCAGGGCTCGACTGCGGCGACGATCCGTGAGGAACTGGGCGAATACGCGGACTCGATTCCGGAGGGACGACTGTTGAAGGTGACGGGGCCGGACGGGCAGCGGGTATTTCCGTTAGAGAGTGTGCCGCCTCTTCCGCGGCATGGATACCGGTTCCGGCGGAAGACGGACTATGTCGCCGGGCGGCGGTACGAGTTTTACGCGGCAGGTTCGCTCGATGGAGTGGAGAACCTGATGGGGAGTCTGCGGTGGCTGATGTTATGGACAGCTCCGCTGACGCTGCTGGCGGCGTCGTTAGGAGGGTATTGGATCAGCCGGCGGGCGCTGGCGCCGGTGGATGCACTGACGACAGCGGCGCGGACGATCGGTATCGGAAATTTGTCCAGCCGGCTGGCGGTGCCGGCGACGGGGGATGAGCTGGAGCGGCTGGCGGCCACTTGGAACCAGATGCTGGAGCGGCTGGAATCGGCAGTGCACCGGTTGACGCAGTTCACTGCTGACGCCTCGCACGAGCTTCGGACGCCGATCGCTCTGATGCGGACGAGCGCGGAGATCGCGCTGAGGCGGCCGAGGACGGCGGAGGACTACCGGGAATCGTTGCAGCAGATTATGGACGAGGCGGAGAGGACGTCGCGGCTGGTGGACGATCTGCTGACGCTGTCGCGGGCCGACGCGGGGCGGGCGCAGCTAAGCATCGAGAGGCTGGACCTGGTGCCGCTGGTGAGCGAGGTTTGCGAGCAGGGGCGGATGTTGGCATCGAGCCGCGGGCTGGAGATCGATGTCGATCTGCCAGGGCGGCCGGTGGAGGTGGAGGGGAACGCACCGGCTCTGCGGCGGCTGCTGTTCATCCTGCTGGACAACGCGTTGAAATACACGCAGCCCGGAGGGAACATCACGGTGTCGGTATCGGGCAGCGGTCCGGTGACGGTGTCGGTGAGTGACACAGGAGTGGGCATCGCGGCCGACGTATTGCCGCATGTGTTTGAGCGCTTTTTCAGGGCCGATCCGTCGCGGCAACGGGACGCGGGTGGGAGCGGGCTCGGCTTGTCGATCGCAAAATGGATCGCCGAGAGGCACCATGCGACGATCGATGCGGAAAGCGCGGTGAAACAGGGATCCACGTTCCACGTGCGGTTTCCCGGCTCGAATTGTTAGATTTTTTCAGTAAAACTTCATCCTGGCAGTCCATAGTGTGGCCATGGGTATGAAATTGATGGCAACAATTTGCGCCGGGCTGACACTGGCCGGCGCCACGGAAAAACATGTGAGCTTCGCGAGCCTTCCCGCTCCGGTGCGGGATGCCGCAACGAAACAACTCAACGGCGCGAAAATTCGTGGGTGTTCGCAGGAGGAGGAAAACGGCAAAGTCTACTACGAGGTGGAGACGGTGGGAGCGACAGGGCATCGAGACTTGTTGTTTGACGGGGCCGGAGCGCTGGTGGAGGTGGAGCAGGAAGTGACGCTGACATCGATTCCGGAGGCGGCGCAGGCGGG
>DAIDHC010000050.1 GCA_027452065.1 Bryobacterales bacterium | reverse complement strand
GAGCCAGGCAACCGCGCTTTCTCCGAGAGCGGACTGCAACGGGCGCCCGGGGAGGAAGTCAGAGACCATGAGCGCCAGAATGGGCGCGGTCAACACCGCCCCGATGCGGAATCGCCGCGTCATGTCGACGAGCTCCGGGTTGGGCGCGTCCGACTCGGATGCGTCGAGCGGCTCCAGCGCCATCCCGCATTTCGGACACGCGCCCGGACCCAACTGCCGGACTTCCGGGTCCATCGGGCACGTGTAAATGACATTCTTGGCCGAGGGCTTTGGCGCGGCAGCGGGCGGCTGAAGAAAGCGTTCGGGATCGGCCTGGAACTTTGTGACGCAGGATTTTCCGCAGAAGAAATACGTCTTGTCGCGATGCTCGACCGAGCCCGCGGCGTGCGCCGGATCCACCTTCATGCCGCAGACGGGGTCAATCTCCGTAGCCGCCGCGGGAGCATTGCTCATGATGGTGAGCTGCGGCGCGGGTGGTTTCAGATAGCGGGCCGGGTCGGCTTGGAATTTCGAGGCGCAGGAGTTGCAGCAGAAAAAGTACGACTTGCCTTCGTGTTCGAGGGAGGCGGCGGCGCGGGCGGGGTCGACCTTCATGCCGCAGACGGGGTCAATCTCCGCAGCCGCCGCCGGAGCCGCGTGGGGCGAGTTGCCGAGAACGGTGAGGCTGGGGCGGGGCTGAAGAAAGCGTTCGGGGTCGGCCTGGAACTTTGTGACGCAGGATTTTCCGCAGAAAAAATAGGTCTTGCCGCGATGCTCCACCGAGCCGGCGGCGTGCGCCGGATCAACCTTCATGCCGCAGACGGGGTCGGTTTGAACTGCCGTTGTCATAGTTCAGACTCTGCCTCTCGTAGACTGGGATTCGCCGGTGAGGAATCGGTGACGCGGGGAGCGGGTCATTGCCGGAACTTGCCGCAGCCGGCTCACAGAACGGTCTCCTCGGGCCGCTCGCGACCGGCCGCTTGCATGCGTGGGGACGGCGAAGCCCAAGCTCCGACAAGAAGATGCATGGTTTTTGGGTTCGTTTCGCAATTCCGGTGGTACTTGGCCACGATCCGCGCTACCTCCGCGGAAAGTTCGGCGGCGAAGGCATCCTGCTCCGCCGGCGACGCGAAGCTGACCTCCGTTTCCATGACCAACGAGCCGGGCTCGTCCGCCGATTGGCCGGCTCCGCGGCCGCATTCATGAATCAGGCGCGCGGCCGCCGTCAACAGCCGCGCAGCCGGGTCGGAATCCGAGGCGGTTTGAGGCTGGGCGCCGGCAATGGATTGAAGCGGAACCAGGCCGCCTGAGCCGCAGCCGCAGGGATCGCATCCGCAGCCCAGGCGCCCGATAGCCTCGGGGCTGATGAGGTAGCTGCGGGCGGTCGCCCGGACGATTCGCTCGACGCAGTTACCCTTTCGCCGCTCCTCGACAAACTCAACCAGTCCCAGGGTTTCGAGTTCACGCAGGTGATAGTTGACCTGCTGCCGGGGCAGGTCGAGTTTTCGAGCCAGACCGGCGGAGGAATCGGGCTCGGAGAGCAGTTCCAGGAGCTTCAGGCGATCCGGGTGGAGGAGTGCCGAGGCTCGTTTGGCGGATCGGACGACCTCGACCGGATGCGGCATACGCTTTGTTTGTAACTCTCAGAGTTAAAAATGTCAAGACAAATTGTTTTGTCGGTTGGGTTTTTTGGTGGCAAGCCATTACCAGTCAGTGGGTTGCGGCGTGTTTGGGGTTGCCGGTTTCCGCGTTCGATCAGGCCGGGGTTTTGCGGGGGTTCGGGAAGGCTTGGGAGTCCGCCGCCTGGTCGCCGTGCAGGCACTGGAAGTCCTTCTCGATTGCGATTGCCGGGCCATCTTGCGGGCGGGCCTCGATGCCGACCTGATCGCTCGACGCCCAGGCGGAGGCCAGGGATTGGGGGAGTTGGATGTCGATGCGGCCGTTGCGGAAGGAAGCGGCGACGGAGGCGGCGGCGGTGACAGAAACGGCCCAGGTCAGGCTTTGGCCGGGCGCGAAGAGCACGGATTCCTCGATGGCGCCGCCGGCGGCCAGCGATGCGACCTCGGCTTGATTCAAACGGAGGCGCAGGGTGTCGGAATGGAGGCGGAGTTTCATGGGCGCGAATTCCTGGCTGTTTTGATCATAGAATGCGCGGGGGCGGAGTGGGTATTCTGAAATGTGGCGATGCTCGAAGGGGAACTCATATCGTGCAATGTGGCGAGGCCGGAGGCGAAGTGGGTCTGGCAAGGGAGGGTCGTAGAGACCTCGATTTACAAAATGCCCGTGGCCGGTCCGGTTCGCGTAGGGCGGTTGAGCCTGGAGGGGGATCAACAGGCTGACTTGCGCTCGCATGGCGGCGAGTTCAAGGCGGTTTATGCTTACCCGGCGGAGCATTATCCGGTGTGGCGGGAGGAGATGGAGCGTCCGGATCTGAGTTGGGGAGCCTTTGGCGAGAACCTTACGGTGCGCGGACTGAGCGAGGACGAGATCGTGATCGGCGACGAACTGGCGATCGGGAGCGCGCGATTCCGGGTGGTTCAGCCGCGATACCCGTGTTACAAGCTGGCGCTGAAGATGCGGCGGCCGGACATGATCGTGAAGTTTCTGGAGAGCGGCAGATCGGGGTTTTACCTGTCGGTTCTGGAGGAGGGTTTCATTGCGGCGGGAGAGCCGATCCGGCGGGTGACGCATCCGGAGGGCAGCCTCACGGTGAAGGACATTGTGAGCCTGGCGAGCGGCGTTTCCGGGGACCGGAGCATGATTACCCGCGCACTCGGGCTCGAGTTTCTGCCGGCGTTCTGGAAGGAACAGATTCAAGACCGCCATCGCGGGTGACGCTGGCACGAGGCGCGTAGTAGACTGAAATTTCCCCCTCGGGGCGCGTAGCTCAGTTGGTTAGAGCGCTTCCTTCACACGGAAGAGGTCCGGGGTTCGAGTCCCTGCGCGCCCACCAATCCCTTTCTGTCCGGCCCGGACACATGGGTGACAGATCGTTCCTAAGACATAGGTAACACTTTTGGCCCGAACGGATTGGGCAGGGGCTGCAGAGTTTTCTCCTCCAGATCGATATATCCAAGATCGTAATCCATGAAGCTGACGAGCCAGATGCCGTCGTCGACTTCCTTGATGCCGACGGCCTGGCCGGCCAGGCAGGTGCTCAAGTTAATTTTCTTGCGATACAGACAGAGGCGGCCGCAGTTGGTGACGACGACCGTCTTGTCGTGGAACGGGTAGTTGAGTTCCTGAATGCCCTGGTAGGGGCGGCCGGAAGGAGAGTAGACCTCGACCGGACATTTCATGTTCAGGGCTTCGTGCGGCCGTTCGTTGTTGAACTCCTCAATGAAGGCGTCAAACCTGGCTTGCTGTTGTAGCAGATTGGCGCCGGCGGGGCGTGTGGCTTCCTTCTTGAGGGTCAGATGCATGCGTTCATGCCGGCCGTTCTGCTGGGGATGACCGGGGCGGATGCGTTCGATGCGAATTCCCAGGCGCAGCCACCAGACCGAGAGCCGGGAGAGATTGAAAAGCCCGTTGGGCGAGGCGAAGGGAACGCCGTTATCGGAGCGGATGGCTTGCGGCAGGCCGCGCTCTTTGAAAAGGCGCTCAAAGGCAGTAAAAGCAGTCTTTTCGGCGTTGGATTCCATGGCTTCGCACAGCAGCAGATAGCGCGAGGCATGGTCGGTGACGGTGAGCGGATAGCAGTAACGCCGATCGCCGAGCATGAACTCTCCCTTGTAGTCGGCACACCACAGCGAGTTCGGGCTGCCGCCCTCGGACAGCGGAGTGCCTTCGGTGCGGGTGCGGGATCGGGTGGCGCGCGTGACCAGTCCATGGCGATCGAGGATCGCGTGAATGGTGCTGCGAGCCGGGACCTTCACTTCGCTCGGCAGTCGTCTGAGGAGGCGCTCCCGGATCTTGCGGGCGCCCCAGTTCGGCTTCTCGCGCTTGGCGGCGACGATGGCCGCCTCGATCTGCTCGGGCAGTTGATTGGCATAGCGGTGGGGACGCCTGGCCCGATCGGTGAGCCCCTCCAGTCCGCATTCCTCATAGCGCTCGAAGATCTTGTAGCCGGTTTTGCGCGAGATCTGAAACTCGCGGCACAATGCGGCCATGCTCTCGCCGTCTTTGTGCCGAATCACGAAACGTATGCGTTCGTCCATCGCAGAACTTTCCTTCCATGGCATGCCACCCGCCCCCCTTCCCGGGGAAAAAGTGTAACCCATGTCTCCGGTACGTTCTGTTACCTATGTCTCGGGCCGGTCATTCATCCCGATCCAGAGACGAGCCGATGAGTTGTTGAGTGCGGTATTGCTCACTCTCCTGGGGTGGAGTGTAACCACGGCGACGGGCCGGCGGCGGTGCGATGCCCGGGTGAACTCACGGAAGCGTCTGAAAGTGGTAACTTTAGCAGGAAGCGTTGCGCCATTTGTGAAGGGAAATCTGCGCCTTGCGACGAATCTCATGGTTGCGCTGGCTGTTGCCGGTCTTTCCGCTGCTGCTGCTGGCGGGCGAGCCGGGTCCGGCAAAGGTTTCCGAGGCGTCCGCCGATAGCTTTGAGACTACCGTACAGCCGTTTCTGGCCAAGAACTGTTTTCTCTGTCATAGCGACCGGATGAAGACGGCGGACCTGGATTTAGAGGCCTACACGAGTACGGATGCGGTGGCGCGGGACCGCGAGAAGTGGGAGCACCTGCTGAAGAAACTGGAGGCGGGCGAGATGCCGCCGAAGGGTATGCCGAGGCCGGATCCGGCGGCGGTGAAGGCGGTGACCCAGTGGGTACGGGCGGAGTTTGCGCGGGAGGACGCGCGGGCGCAGCCGGAGGCCGGACGAGTGACGGCGCGGCGGCTGAACCGGGCCGAGTACAACAACACGATCCGGGACCTTCTGGGCGTCGATACGCACCCTGCCGATAAGTTTCCGCAGGACGATTCCGGCTACGGCTTTGACGACATCGGCGACGTGCTTTCGCTGTCGCCGGCGCTGATGGAGAACTATCTCGGCGCGGCCGACAAGGTGGTACACCAGGCGTTGTTCGGCCCGCCGGCGATGAAGGCGACGCTGGTGAAGCTGCGGGGAGGGCCGGGCAAGATCAAGGAGATGACGGTACCCCCGGGGGAGTACGACGAAACAGGACTCACGATGCCGAACGCGGTGCATACGACGTACCGGTTTCCGGTGGATGCCCAATACACGATCCGTGTTGTGTGCGGGGGCTTCCGGCCGTCGGGATCGGAGCCGCTTCAGATCGGGCTATGGCTCGACGGCAAGCAGATCCAGGCGATGGAGCTCGACCCCGGCGATCAGGGGCCGTCGTCGCTGCCGGGCCAGCAGGATCTGGCGGGGAAGCCGCGGGAGTACCGGCTGAGGATTCCGGGAGGGGACCACTGGCTGGCGGCGTCGATTCTGCACCTTTACGACGGGTTGCCGCCGAGCTACGGCGGGCCGAGTCCGTCGCGCCGGCCGATACCGGTGTTGGACGCATCTTCGTTCTTCAAGCCACCCGTGGACGCAACCCCGGAGAGGATGGCGGCCTACCGCAAGCGGCTGGACGACTTTCTGCATAAGAAGCAGCCGATCAACCAGGCGAAGGTCAACTACATCGAGGTGCTGGGCCCGTACGACGAAGCGCAGGGCTCGTCGAACGAGAGCCGCAAACTGATTTACACCTGCGGGCATCTGGACGGACATCACCATGCATCCTGCACGCGCAAGATTGTCGGCGACTTTGCGCGGCGGGCGTTCCGGAGGCCGGTGACGCAGGAAGAGCTGAGCCCTTACCTGAAGCTGGCGAGCATGGCGCGGAAGCAGGGGGACGGATTTGAAGGCGGCATCGGGCTGGCGCTGCAGGCGATCCTGGTTTCGCCGGACTTTCTGTTCCGCATCGAGCGGGACCCGGGGACGTCGCCGGATGGGCAGGCGTATCCGATCAGCCCGTTCGAGCTCGCTTCCCGGCTGTCTTATTTTTTGTGGAGCAGCATGCCGGACGAGGAACTGCTGAGCAGCGCCGGGCGCGGAGACTTGCGGCGGCCGGAGCAACTGGCGGCGCAGGTGAAGCGGATGCTGCTGGATCCGAAATCGGAAGCGCTGGTGGAGAACTTTGGCGGGCAATGGCTGCAGTTCCGGGCGCTGGAGTCGGCCGAGCCGGACCACGATCGATTCCCCGAGTTCGGCGAGTATCTGCGGATGTCGATGCGGCGCGAGACGGAGCTGTTCCTGACCGACGTGGTGCGGAACGACAGGAGCATTCTCGATATTCTGGACGGCAAGTACACGTTCCTCAACGAGCGGCTGGCGCAGTTGTACGGCATCGCCGGTGTGAAGGGTCCGGAGTTCCGGAAGGTGGATCTGAGCGGGAACGCGGAGCGCGGGGGAGTGCTGGGGCAGGCGAGCGTGCTGACGGTTTCCTCTTACGCTACGCGGACCTCGCCGGTGATCCGGGGCAAATGGATTCTCGAAAACATTTTGAACGATCCGGTGCCGCCGCCACCGCCCGGGGTCCCGAACCTGGACGTGGCCGAGGTCGGCACGTCGGTGTCGCTGCGCCAGCAGTTGGAGAAACACCGCGCCAATCCGGTTTGCGCTTCGTGCCACCAGAGGATGGACCCGCTGGGGTTCGGACTGGAGAACTACAACGCGATCGGCGAATGGAGGGACAAGGACGGCAAGTTCGCCATCGACGCCTCCGGCGTGCTGCCGGACGGGAGGCAGTTTAACGGGCCGGCGGGATTGAAGGCGATCCTGACGGCAAACCGGGACGCGTTTGCCCGCTGCATGACGGAGAAGCTGTTGACCTATGCGCTGGGCCGGGGTGTAGAGTCATATGATAGGCCGGTAGTGAACGTCATCGTCCGGCAGTTGGCGGCCGGCGATTATCGATTCGCGAGCCTGGTGCTGGGAATCGTGAACAGCATGCCATTTCAGATGCAGGAAGAGAGACGGGAGCGAGCGAAAGCCGATGTTCATCACTCATAAGCACGTACCCAGACGGACGTTTCTGCGCGGCCTGGGGGTGACAATCGCACTACCGGTTCTGGATGCGATGACGCCGGCGATGGCGGCCACGGCGGGCCTGAAGACGAAGGCGCCGACGAGGCTGGCGTTCGCCTACGTTCCGAACGGCGTGATCATGAAGGACTGGACGCCGGCCACGGTGGGAGCCGACTACGCTCTGACGCCGACGCTGGCATCGCTCGAGCCGTTCCGCCAGGACATGATGATTCTGAGCGGACTTCGCCATCACAACGCCGACGCGTTGGAGGACGGGGCAGGCGATCATGCGCGGGCGGCGGCATGTTTCCTCACCGGGGTGCATCCGAAGAAGACGGCGGGCGCCGACATCCACGTGGGGATATCGGTGGATCAGGTCGCGGCGGCGAAGATGGGCGCGGAGACGAGACTGGCGTCGATTGAACTCGGGTGCGAGGATTCGCGCACGGTGGGCAACTGCGACTCGGGGTATAGCTGCGCTTATACAAACAGCATTTCGTGGAGAACGCCGACCTCGCCGCTGCCGCCGGAGACCGAGCCGCGGGCGGCGTTCGAGCGCCTGTTCGGCGAGGACGCGACGCTCGACGCGGCGGCGTGGGCGCGGCGCCAACGTTACCGGATGAGCATTCTGGACGTGGTCAGCGACCGGACCCAATCGCTGATGGGATCGCTGGGGGCCTCGGACCGGCGCAAGATCGACGAGTATCTGTACGCCATCCGCGAGATTGAGCGGCGCATTGAAATGGCGGAGAAGGACGGACGGGCGGCGCGCCCGTCGATGGACGAGCCGGCCGGCGTGCCGGTGAATTTCTCCGACTACGTGAAGCTGATGTACGATCTGCAGGTGGTGGCGTTTCAGTCGGACACGACGCGGGTTTCGACGATGGTGGTGGGCCGGGAAGGCAGCGTCCGGACGTACGGCGAGATCGGCGTGCCGGACCCGCACCATCCGCTGTCCCATCACCGGGGAAACCCGGAGTGGATCGAGAAGCTGACGAAGATTAACAAGTTCCACGTCGATCTTTTCGCCTATTTCCTGGGCCGGCTGAAGGCGACGCCGGACGGGGACGGAACACTGCTGGATCACTCGATGATCGTTTACGGCAGCGCGATCAGCGATGGAAACCGCCACTTGCACTACGATCTGCCGGTGCTGCTGGCGGGCCGGGGAAGCGGAAGCCTGAAGCCCGGCCGCCACATCGTGTATGACAAAGACACGCCGATGACGAATCTCTACATGACGCTGCTCGACCGCGTCGGCGTGGAGCCGGAATCGATCGGCGACAGCACAGGGAAGCTCGCACATCTGACCGAGATATGAAGGCTGCCGGGCAGCGGTGCGCGCTCGCGCCCGCCCTGGTGCTGTTGGCGACGGCGCTGTGGGGCGGGACCCGCGACGCGGTTCTGTTGTGGCCCAACGGGGCGCCGGGGGCGGAAGGCGCAGCCGGGGACGAGGTGATTCGCCCTCGGGACAACGACCACCAGTACGTCAGCGTTTCGAACATTCACCGGCCGTCGATTCTGGTGTATCTGCCGCCGAAGGAGCGCGCGACGGGAACGGGCGTTGTGATTTGCCCGGGCGGAGCGCACCGGTTTCTGGCGATCGACGTCGAAGGCTACGAAGTGGCGGATTGGCTGAACCGGCACGGAATCGCAGCTTTCATTCTGAAATACCGGCTGGCGCGCGAGCCGGGTTCGCATTACACAGTAGCCGGCGATGCGCTGGCCGACACGCAAAGGGCGGTCCGGATGGTGCGGTCCCGGGCGCTCGAATGGGGCGTAGATCCGTTGCGGGTGGGGGTGATGGGATTTTCGGCCGGAGGGGAATTGGCGGCGCTGGCCGAGACACGCTTCGACGCCGGAAAGTCCGGCGCGAGCGACCCGCTCGACCAACTGAGCTCGCGGCCCGATTTCGCGGTGCTGGTTTACCCCGGCTTCAAGATCGAATCGGTGACCGTGCCCAAGGACGCGCCTCCGGCCTTTCTGGTGTGCGCCGATAACGACCGCTCGCACGTGAGAGTGACGGCGGAGTTCTACCTGGCGCTGGAAAATGAGGGCGTTCCCGCCGAGATGCACATCTACGCGACGGGCGGACACGGGTTTGGCATGCGGGACAAGCACGCGCCGGTATCGAACTGGAACGACCGTCTCCTGGACTGGATGAAAGAGCGCGGCTTTGTGCCCAAGGCTCCGCCGGGCGCCTGAACGGGCACGGGCGAGACCGGCGTCAGACGCCGCTCAACAGACCAGGCACGACCAGCCGAGGCGGCTGAGGCGGTGGCGCACGGGGAAGGGAAGTGCCGGCTCATCGTCGAGGGGAAAGCCGGAGACGACGATGATGCCGCCGGGGCGGCGGAGGCGGTTGAGCTCGGGAGCTAACTCTTCGGCAGCGGCGCTGCTGATATTGGCGGCGACGAGACCGGCGATGCGCGGGGCGAGAGCGTCGGCCGAGCCGGTGAACAGCGGCAGATTGAAGCGGGCGCGGGCCAGAGAGACTGCCTCGTGGTCGATATCGCAAGCGGCAACGCAGGCGGCGCCGAGAAGACCGGCGGCCACGGCGAGGATGGCGGAGCCGCAGCCGACATCGACGAACGGCGTCGCCGGCGCGAGATATTCTTCCATCGCTTCGAGGCAAAGCTGGGTGCAAGGGTGCCAGCCGGTGCCGCAGCCCATGCCGGGCTCGATGACAAGGCGGAGACGGCCGGGAGGCGTGGGCTGAGTGTTCCAGGGAGGCGCGAGGAAGAAGCGGCGTCCGATTTCGAGGGGCGGGAAGGAGCTTCGGGTGCGCTCCTCCCAATCGATGTCCGGCTCGACGCGGAGCTCGGGTTGATAGGCGGCGAAGCGAGCCAGGAGCGCGGCGGGTTCGGAGGGTTCGTCGAAGAAAGCGCAGCGGGCGCCCGGTTCCTCGATGATGCCGGCCGCGCCGGCCTCCCAAAGCTCGGCATCGAGCGCGTCCGCGGCGTCGGGCGGGCAGAGCAGGAGAAGCGAGAACACTAGCCCTGGACGCGTTTCTCTTTGCCGGTCCAGAAGCGTTCCTTCAGCACCATCTTGCGGATCTTGCCGGTGCCGGTTTTCGGCAGCGGCTCTTCGGTGAATTCGATGATGCGGGGAAGCTTGTAACGGCCCAGGCGGCCGCCGAGGAATTCCAGCAGCTCATTGGCGGAGAGATTGGAGCCGGGCTTGCGAACGACGACGGCGGCGGGAACCTCGCCCCATTTTTCGTCGGGCGCGGCGACGACGGCGCACTCGAAGACGTCGGGATGGGCGAAGATGTGTTTCTCCACCTCGAGCGAGGAGATGTTTTCGCCGCCGCTGATGATGATCTCCTTCTTGCGGTCTACGATGTGGACGTAGCCGTCCTCGTCCCAGACGGCCATGTCGCCGGTGTGGAACCAGGGGCCGGACATGACGGCGGCAGTAGCCTCGCGCTCGCGATAGTAGCCTTCCATGATGTGGTCGCCCATGGCCACGATTTCGCCGATGGCCTGCATGTCGCGGGGCACGTCGTTCATGTGGGGATCGACGACGCGGAGGGAGACATTGGGGACGGGCCAGCCGGCCATGGCGTGGTGACGGAGGCGCTCGGCGGGGCTGGGATAGCCGGCGACTTTGTCGCGGCCGGTGGTCAGCACCGGACAGGTCTCGGTGAGGCCGTAGCCGGAGAGGCACTCGCAGTGGAAGGCCGCCTCGACGCGCTCGACAAGTTCGGGAGAAGCGGCGGCGCCGCCGATGTTGATGTAGCGGAGGCTGGAGAGGTCGTGCTTGCCGAGGTCGGGGGAATTGAGCAGGGCATTGGCCATGGTGGGCACGACGCTCATGTCGGTGGCGCGGTGCTGCTCGATCAGTTGAAAGACGAGAGAAGGCTCGAAGCGCCGGACCATCACCTGGCGGGTACCGGCCATGGTGGAGGCCTGCGGGCGGCCCCAGCCGTTGGCGTGGAACAGGGGGATGGTGTGGAGGTCGACCATCGACTCGACGTCCTGAAAAAGGCCGAGCACGGAAAGCGCATGCAGGTAGAGCGTGCGGTGGGCCAGAACCACGCCTTTGGGCGTGCCGGTGCTGCCGCTGGTATAGAACAGCTCGGCGGGGGCCATTTCATCGAAGCTGAAGACGTCGGCCCGCTCGGCGGTGCCGCGGTCGATGAGCTCTTCGTAGGTGATGTCGGAAGAAGAGCTTGCCTCGTCGATGGCGACGTAGCGCTTGAGCTCGGGGCAGACCGGCTTGAGGCGCTCGATGAGCGGCAGGAAATCGTTCTCGAAGATCAGCATGCGCGCACCGGAGTGGCACAGGATGGCGACCAGCTCTTGCGGCGAGAGCCGGACGTTGAGCGGCATGACGATGGCGCGGGCCTGGACGACGCCGAAGTAGCCTTCGAGGAGCTGGTTGTTGTTGAAGCTGAGATAGGCGACGCGATCGCCGGGCTGCACGCCTTCCTTGACGAGAGCGGAGGCGAGTTTCTCGGCGCGCTCGCCGAACTGGGCGTATGTGAACTCGCGGGAGCCGCTGACCACTCCCACCTTGTTCCCGAAAAGATCCACGGCGCGGTGGAGACACCGGATGGGTGTGAGCGGGACAAACATGCGGCCAATTTTACTAAAACGGCGGAAGCGGCAAGGAGGGACCGGCGTTGTAGTGGTCCGGAACGGGCGGGATCGGCCGGGCTAGCGGCGGATCTCGGGATAGCGGCGCCAGTGGTTGGCGGCTTGCAGGCGCGCGATGAGCGCCTCGCTGCCCTCCTGCTCCAGAGTTCGCAGGAAGAGGCGGGCGAAGTGGCCGCGGATGAGGGTGTAGCAGTGCTCATACGCCGGCGCCTGGTTGGCGAAGACGGCGAAGCTGTCGGGGCGCTCGGAGGCGCCTTCCGGCAGCAGAGCGGCGGCTTGGTTGGCGGACTCCTCAAGAAAGCCGCGCAGACCGCCGGCTGGGGACCCGACGATGTGAGTGGAAAGATCGCGGTCGGCGTCCATGTAGGCCTGCCAGCGGGGGATCCAGTTGTTGCGATCGGGGCCGCGGGCCGCGCCGTCGGCGAAGATCACCGCCTCGACGGCGATGTCGATGGTTTCCTGATTCAGGTAGAAGCCGGAGAGGGCGGCCACCTGCTGGCGCAGCATCGGGCTCGAGGCCAGGCGCGCGCCTCCAACGCCCTGAATGATGGAAGCGATACGGGCGCGCTGCGAGCCCAGCGTTTCGCCGGGATTCTCGCTCCGGAAGTTGAAAACGTTGGTCTCGTGATGGATGATCTTGTCGCCGCGGGTGCAGATCCAGCGGAGGGAATAAGCGATGGCGTCGCGATTGGTCGAGTTGGCGATGAGGACGGCAAAGGGAAGCAGAGGGTCGGCATCCGGCGTGCGAGCCGGGTGGAGAGCCTGCTGGAACTCGACGGAGGCGTGGGGAAACAGCAGGATTCCGTCGGCGTCGAGCGGGGAGAGTGTGATGACGGGCAGATCGGACACAGATACGATTATGAGGCCGCCGGGCAGGCGTCCGGCGGTCGCGTTAATCTGCGGCTGCGCGGATGAGCCAGACCTCGGCTACCGTGCAGCCGCGGCCGTTTCCGCCGAGGCCCGGCTCGCGGGTCCAGGCGAGATCGAGCCGGCCGGCGGCGGTGGCCTCCGCGGGGATGTCGAATTCCTGGGGCGCGGGAGGCTGGGCGCGGAGCAGGAACGGATGAATCTCGAATTTGCCGTTGGCCTCCAGACGGATCTTGATGCGGCGCTGATCTCCCGAATACACGACGCGCAGCCGGTAACGGGCCTGCGAATCAAGGTTGGTGTACTGCATGCGCAGCGGGGCGTCGAACAGCGACCCGGCCCAGTGTTTCCAGGCAATCGGCGCGGTGTCGCCCAGCTCATCGGGATAGTCGCAGCCCATGAGCGGGCTGGCGCGAAACTCGGGGTCCTCGATGCTGCCGGGTCCGGGCAGCAGGTGCGGATGATTGGCCGGATTGCCCAGCTCGTCATAGAATCCGCCGGGACCGGGATCGGTCCGGGAGAGAAGGGCGCGGATGGCCTCGACCTGCTGGTTCGGGCCAGCCAGCTTGCGGATGGAGGCGATCTGGCGGCGCAGATAAGGAACGTCGGTGACCGGATGGTCGAGAGTTTCCAGGTTGGCGGCGCGCGAAACGGCCTCGCCCTGATAGCGCTGGACAGCGAGTTGCATTCGAATGCTTTGCAGAAGCGCCTCGCCGAGTTCGGCCACGCGCCGCCGCTGTTCGGTGTTTGCCGGATTGAGCAACGGCTGGGCGAGAACGCGGTCGGCTTCGTCGAGCAACAGGGCGGGGTCGAGCCCATTGGGCGGCGAGGCGCTGGGCGGGCCGCCGATATCGAGAGGCTGGGCGGTCCAGCCGATTTCGGCGACACGCGCGAGAATGCCGGTGGCCCGGTTGAGGGCGGCGGTTTCATCGAGCAGGCGCGCCTGGACATAGGCGTCGTAATAGGCGCGATAAAGCGCCTGTTGGAATCGCCAGCTTTCGAGAGCCGAGGGTGAAGCGGAACGTTCGAGGTCCTGGAAGCGGGCGAGCGATCCGCGAACGCCGTCGTTGGTGGCCAGAGGGCCGCGCCAGTTGGCTTCGAGCCCGAGCAGGCCCTGGGCTAACCCCTCGGTTTCGCGTGCCCCGACGAAGTAGCGTGCGAAATCGCGGAGAGCTTCGATGACGGGCAGGTCCGGGTTCCAGCCGAGAGCGCTCCAGACGAATTTATTGACGTCGTCGTTGCAGCCCTCCGAATAGGAGATGAATCCGATGGTGCCGGGGATGGTGCGGCGCAGGATGTTGGCTTCTCCTTCGGGCCTTGGATTGATCACCTCGCGGCCCTCGGTCAGCGCGAAGGCGAGGTCCCAGTCGGGCACAGGATACTGGCATTGCACGCTGTGGGTGATGTCGGGATAGAGGCGGATAGGATAGCGCTCGGGCAGTTTCCGGCGGAGTTCGGTCAACGGGAGCCGGGACTGCGGTCCGTACACGACGCCGTCGAGCCAGCGCTGGGTATCGGGCCGCGAGACGATATCGAAGAATTCCTCCATCCAGGCGGCGCGGAACGACTGCGGCGACATCCACATCTGTGCGTTCGGATGGAAGCGGCGGAGGCTCTGCTTCTGTTTTTCGAGAAGAGCGAGCAGATATTGGGGCTGGGTGTGACCGGGGTCGCCGCCCGGAACAAATACGGCGTCGACGCGGGGCAGCGTCTGGAAAATGGCGGCCCACTCCCGGAGGGCGGAATCGACGGTCTCCGGTTTGCTGTAATCCTTGTCCATGGCCGGATACCAGATCCAGGTTTCCAGGCCATATTCGCCGGCCAGACGCGACATTTCCGTCATCATGCGGCCCTTGGGAAGAGGGAAGTGCGGGCTGTCGTCGCCGTCGTCGGAGCGCGGGGGGACCAGTTCGACGGCGTTGGTGCCGAAGGCGATCATGTCGCGGTAATACTGCTCCCACTGGGCCGTGTCCCAGGCGTCGTAGGCGTTGGTCTTGGGGCGGTAGCCGAGCTGATGGCCGCGGAGGCGGTAACGGGGCGAGGAGGCGCCTTCGATGCGCGCCGCGTCGAGGCTCATGCGCTGGGGAAAATAATCGATCGAGCGCAGAAGCTTGCCGATGCCGAACAGCATTCCCCGTTCGTCGGCGCCGGCGATGGCGATCCAGCGGCCTGCCGCATCGGAGCCGGTGCGAATCGCATAGCCATCGGCGGCGAGTTGTTCGGTGCCCGAGCGGGAGGAAGCCGGGCGCGAGCCCAGGGAGGGCCAGGAGGCGCGCGTGCCGGCGTAGATGGTGAGCGGGGAGGGACGCATGGCGCCCGACTCGACGCGCCAGCGAATGCCGGAGCGCCGCTCGGCCTCCTCGACAAGCATGGAGACGGCCTTGGCTTCGCGCGCGCCCGGATGAGGCGCGGTGACGACAGTGGCCTGACTCAGGTCCCATCGGGCGGGGCCGGCGGCATCGATCCAGCGCCCGGCTGTGAGCGCGGCGCCGGCCCGGCTGAGAAACGTTCGGCGGTTCATGGGCGACGGTTGTCCTTCCTGTGGAGCCTACCAGTGCAGGCGAACGGCGGCCTGGATCTCGCGCGCGTTGGTGATGACGCTGGTGATGGTGCCAGCCGCGGGCGAGCCGATGCTGCCGTTCGGGAGGCCGAAATTCGGGTGGTTCAACGCATTGAAAAACTCGCCGCGCAACTGAAGACCGAAGCGCTCGGTCAGCGAAAAATCCTTGTCGGCGCCCAGATCCCAGGTGGCCATTCCGGGGCCGAACAGGATGTTGCGTCCGGCGTTGCCGAAGGTGTAGAGCGCGGGATCGACGAAGCAGGAGGTGTCGTAAAAATGATGAATCGTTTGTTGGGAGGCGGAGAGGTTTCCGTTGCAGACTCGATTCGGACGGGTGAAGGTGCCGGTGTTGGCGGTGGGATTGGCGAGCGAAACCGAGAACGGGGCGCCGGACTGCAGGGTGACGATGCTGGACAACTGCCAGCCGCCGGCCATCCAGTCGAGCAGGCGCCCGGCGTTGGCAAGGTATCGCCGTCCATGGCCGAAGGGAAGCTCGTACAAGGTGCTGAGGGTGAAGCGGTGGGCGTAGTCGAAATTCGAGAGCCCGTAATCGGCGGCCAGATTGCGCGGATTCTGGATGTTGATGCGGCCGTCTCCGCTCGACGAATTGCCGCCGGCGCCTTCGTCGAGGCTCTTGCTGTAGGTGTAGGCGGCGAGGAAAGATAAGCCGCCCGACATACGCTTTTCGGCCGAGAGCTGAAGAGCGTTGTAGCTGGAAACGCCGCGGGGTTCCCAGGCCGAAATGGAGCTGTAGGCGGGGTAGGGCTCGCGCGGGGCGACAGGGCCCGGGCCCGGGACGGCGACGTCTTCATTGAGCGCGATGGCGAGATGATTCCCGCGCGAGCCGACATAGGATCCGCGAACGACCAGCGAGGAGGTCACCTGCCGCTCGACGGTCATGTTCCACTGCTGGACGTTCGAAGTCTGGTTCGCCGTCGGCTGGTAGACGACGCTCGGCAGATTGTTGACGGAACTCGTTGTCGGAATTCCAGTGGAGGTGCTCAGACACGGGGTTGTGGCGCTGCAGTTGACGCTGTACTGCTGGGCGAACGGATAGTTGACGAAGAGCCGCGCCGAGCCGCCGGTTCCCTGCTCGTTGAAATAGAACAAGCCATAGGCGGCGCGGATGACGGTCTTGTCGCCGACGCGATAGGCGAGTCCGAGGCGGGGACTGAAGTCATGCGTTTGGGTGCTCAGAATGCCGGAGGAGATTCCGCCCTGGCCGGCGATGGCGACGCTTCCCGGGCCGGGCACGAAGTCGGATTGGCGGTTGTATCGCTCGGTGGGCGGGGTGAACAGGTCGTAGCGGAGGCCCGCGGTGACGGTCAAACGGTTGGTGGCGCGCCACTGATCCTGAATGAAGCCGCCGAATTCGGTGTAGCTCGCGTACGGGGTTCCATCGGGCAAGGCGGACTTGGAGGAACTGATGGCGTCGCCGAGCAGGAAGTCGGCCATGCCGCTTCCGGTGTGCGGGGTGGCCGCAGGGTCGTTGGTGTAGGCGCCGCTGAAGCTAAGGGCGCCGGAGGGCGCGGAGAGCTGGAAGAAGCCGAAACCGTTGTGCACCACGCTCCCGCCGAAGGTGACGGTGTGGGCGCCGTGGACCCAGGAGGCGGTGTCGCTCACCTGCCAGGTGTTCTGCGGCACCACTTCGGGAACGTAGCCGGCGCTGTAGCCGGAGAAGCCGGAGATGCCCAGGCTGGAGAGGCCGGAGCCCTGGCTGCTGGTGTTGGCGCCTTGCAGCCCCAGCTTGGCCGAGGTGTCGAAGCCGGTGTCGAGAGGCGTTACGCGCAGATCGAAGCGCGTGTAGCCGAGCGCCAACTGGTTGACCAGCGAGGGAGAGAACGTGTGGATCTCCTGCACGGTGGCCTGCTGGCTGGGCGCATGATTGAGTCGGAGCGAGCCGGCGAGCGCGCTGCCCTGCGCGAAGGCGAGGGGATTGAAGCCGCCGGCGGTCTCGACGGGTGTGTTCGGGAAAGTGATGTCCGCGGTGCCGTAGGTGTAGCGGCCGAACACGCTATCGGAGCTGGAGAATGTCTGGTCGACGCGGCCGTCAAATTGATCCTGGTTCTGCACGGCGAGGGAGTTCACGCGAAAGTTGTTCGCCACTCCCGGCAGGTTGGGCTGCGGCATGATGGTGAGCAGATTCTGCGCCACCGGGTCCAGGCGGTTGGTGGGGATCACGTTCCCGGGGAAGGGCTGCCGCGTTCTGTTGGCCGGATTGTACGTCGAGGGATCGAAGATGGTGGCCGGGTAGGCGCTGAAGTTCCCGCCGCGCATGGCCAGGGTGGGCTCGGACAGAATAGAGGTGCCCGATTCATGGACCCGCAGGCCCTGGTAGTCGGCGAAAAAGAAGGTCTTGTTTTTGATGATCGGTCCGCCCACGGCGGCGCCGAACTGATTCTGCTGGAACGGCGGGATGCCGGCATCGAAGAACTGGCGGGCATCGAGTGAATTGTTGCGGAGGAACTCGAAGGCCGATCCGTGAATGGCGTTCGATCCCGAGCGCGTGATGACGTTCACGACGGCGCCGCCGCTGGCGAACTCGGCGTCGTAGTTGCCGATCTGTACTTTGAACTCGCCGATGCTCTCCAGGTTGGGGAAGACCTTCACCGTTCCGACGGACTGATCGCGGTCGTCGATACCGTCGATCATGAAGAGGTTGAAGCTTCCGCGGGCGCCGTCGGCGACCACCTCCGCTCCGGCGCGCTGCGTCTCGTTGCCCTGCCCCTGCTGGCGGATGCCGCCGACCGGGCCGGGATTGGTGCCCGGCACGAGCAGGCCGAGCTGCGAAAAGTTTCTACCGTTGAGAGGCAACTGCTGCGTTTCGTTTTCCGAAATGACGTTGCCCAGCTCAGTGGTCTCGGTGTTGAGCAGCGGGGCGCCGCCGGCGACGGTCACCTCCTGCTGAACCTGGCCGACCTGGAGTTGAAAATCCTGCTGGAGTACCTGCTGGATCTGCAGCGTGAGGTCCCGCCGGATGGCGGTGCTAAAGCCGGGCGCACTGACTTTGACGGTGTACACACCGGGCTTGAGCAAGGGCGCGGAGTAGAAGCCGCTGGCGGACGGCCGGAGGGTGGCGGCGATTCCGGTCCCCTGCTCGGTGATGGTCACCTCGGCGTTGGAGGCGGCGCTTCCACTGGCGTCGGTGATCTGACCGGAGATGGTTCCGGTGGCATTCACCTGGGCTGGAGTGGGAAGTGCGGCCAGAAAGGCCGCGAAGGCGAGTAGGACGGCGTGGCGAGGGAAAGACTTCATGGTGGCGCTCCTGTGGGCGGCGAGTTTCAAGGACGGAGTGAATTCGATCATCGTGGATCCAGTGCAGCAACAGCCTCCAGATTACTATAATGAAAGCAGTTTCAGAATTCAACAATGCGAATGAGATTTCTGATACCTGACGTCTTTCGACGCCGCCGCATGCCGGCGCTACTCGAGGAAGCGGCTTTGCAGGCCTTCGAGCGTAAAGTTTTCGCCGCGAACGAACTCGAGCAGACGCCCTTCGCGGGAGCGGATGTTGTCGACCGCGCCGACGATGTCTTCGAGCGGGCAGCCGGGCACGGAGATGAGTCCGTTCTCGTCGCCGTGCAGGAGTTCACCGGGCCGGATCTCGAGGCCTTCGACCTGCACCGGTTCGCCGGCGCGGACGATGCGGAAATAGGCGTGGCTGGCGCAGGCGCCGCGAGCGAAGTAGTGCATCTTGAGGGCGCGGACCTCGGGCAGGTCGCGGACGGCGCAGTCGCTGACCAGCCCGACGGCGCCGAGGCGGAGAAAAATGCTGGCGAGGATTTCACCGCAATGGACGGCGGAGTCGCGGTAGCCGCCGACCTCCTGCATGACGACGACGGCCGGCTTGGGGGCGGCGTGGACGGCGGCGAAGAGCTCGCCGAAGGCTCCGCGGTCGATGCCCGAGGAACGAGTGACGCTCTCCACGTGCGCGGTGACGGCGTAGCCGCACATCCGGCCGAATTCGGGAAAAAGGCTTCGCACCGAGAGCGGGGTGAAGCCCGCCGAGCGCGGCCGCAGGTTTAAGAGTTCGATGGCGTTCGACAGAGTCGGGGTGTCGACCGTTTTCAGGTATGAGATGAGATCCATATCACTTTTCTCCCGGGTTCCAGATTGTCGCCGCCAGGAAGCGTTCCGTATGCGGCGCATTGTTGAAATAGTACACGGTGACGATGTTGCCGTCGGGGCGCTGAGCCGAGCGGGTGTAGCCGAGGTCCCAGGCGGCGGCTCCGGAGCGCAGCGTGAAGGGGGGGCTCCAGCTTCGTCCGAGGTCGGCGCTCAAAACGGCGCGGATGCCATAAGGCGGGCTGCGATAGCCATAGGTGATGCAGAGGCGTCCGCCGGTGAGCCTCAGGAGTTGAGGAGGATTGCCGCTGTGCTCGCCGGTGGAAGAGACCGGCCGGGCGAGCAGACGCCAATGGGCGCCGTCGTCGCCGCTGCGGTAGAGATCGATCCAGTTGCGATGGTCGTCCTGCTTGACGCGCGTGGCGGTGAGGATGACGCGCCGGCTGAGCCTGATACTGGACGGCATGATGGAAAAACCGGCAGGTTCCGCTCCGATCCAGGCGAGGAAGTTCCAGTGAAGGCCGCCGTCGCGGGTGCGGGCGACGAAGACGCGCCCCTCCTTGCCGTTGCTCTTCGACGCCGTGAGGAAGACGAATGCGTCGCGGCTGCCGTTGATGAGATAGTCGGTTCGGGCGAGGATGCCCGTCTCGCCGAGCATCGGGAAACGGTATGGGCCGCTCCAGGCGCGGCCGCGGTCTATCGAATACCACAGCCGCGAGGGCCCGCGATTCGTGTCGGTGTAGCGGATCGTCATCGCGAAACCGGGTGCGCGGAAATTCATCGGTGCGGGCAGATCCGACACGGCGGCGCCGCCTTGTTCCGGCGGCAGAAGCGAGGGGGGAGCTTCGACGGTCCACGTCTCGCCGCCGTCGAGGCTTCGTGCGAGCCGGGGTTGTTCCGGGCGAGAGCGGTCGTACTGATGGCGATCGGGCGGTTGCGGCTGGAAGGAGGCGTCGCTGAAGCCGACCAGAAGCTCGTTGCCCCATTGCCAGATGCCATGATTTGCGGGCCAGCCCGCGAAGCGCCCGGGTTCCTGGAAGATCGTCAGCTGCCGGATGACGGAGGGCGGAGTACCGGCCGGCAGCTTCACGGCGGCCATAAGTGCGATGAGGAGAGTCCGGGCGAGCGTGCCGATTTTCTGCCGCGCCGCCGGCGTCGTGAAGCAGGGCAGCGCGGAGGGGAGAGAAGGCGAGCCGTGTTTCGTTTTCCGTCGCATGGTTTCACATTATAAGCATTGTTCGGGAAAGATCGGTACAATGGGGTCGATGAAGGATGCGAACTCGCCCGGCGCGCCGGCGCGGCCGGATGCCGGCACAAGCGCCCGCTGGATGCGCCCTCTCACCGGAATCATTCCTCCGCTGATCACGCCGCTCGACGGCATCGATTCCCTCGATCACGCGGGGCTCGAGCGCCTTCTCGAGCACACGGTGTCGGGAGGGGTTTCGGGAATTTTCCTGCTGGGAACGACGGGCGAGGGGCCGTCGTTAAGCTACCGTCTGCGGGCGGAACTGGTGGAGCGCGCCTGCCGGCA